>NZ_CM001024.1:918112-1218112 GCF_000160775.2 Aeromicrobium marinum DSM 15272
GACAGCCCCGACCAGGGTGGGCACCCCGGCGGCGAGCTGGTCGGCGCCGCCGGCGACCTGGGCGGCGCCGTCGGCCAGCAGCCCGGTCTGCTCGCCGGCGGCACCGGCCTGGCTGCGGACGTCGTCCACGAAGGCCTTCAGCGCCTCGCTCTGACCGGCGACGGCGTCGATGGCCGCGCAGTCGATCCCGGCCGGCGGATCGGCGCGGCACTGGTCGGCGAGGCCGCGCAGCACGGAGGCGAGCTGGTCGATGTCGGCGTCGGCGCCCGCCGTGGCCGCCAGGATGGCCGAGGTGATCGCGGTGACCTGACGGTCCACCTCGGCGGTCCCGTCGGCCACCTGGCGTGCCCCGTCGGCGAGGCGGCGCGCGTCACCGGGCAGGGTCGAGGTCGCGGTCTCGAGCTCGGTGAGGCCCGAGGCCAGGGCACGGGCGCCGGAGTCCAGCTGGGACACCCCGTCGGCGAGGCGACGGTTGCCGTCCGCCAGGGCGCCGGCACCGTCCGCGAGCTGCGCGGCTCCTCCGGCGAGCTGACCGATGCCCCCGGCGAGCTGGTCGGCGCCGTCGGCGAGCTCGGAGGCGCCGTCGGCGGCCTCGCCGAGCGCGATCTTGAGGTCGCCGAGGGAGAGGTACACGTTGTCGAGGTAGGTCTCGGTCACCTGGGCGTTCAGGGCGTTGCGGGCCGCGGTCCCGATGGTCTGGGCGATCGTGCCGCCGAGGTAGTTGACCGCGTCGTTGGTCTGCAGCTCGAGCCGTCCCTGCACCGCGCCGGCCGGATCGCCCTGGGTCGACGTGACCGCGGCGGAGAGGTTCTCCGGGATCGTCAGGACGGCCTGGTAGCTGCCGTCGGTCAGGCCACGGCTGGCGTCGTCGGCGTCGGTGAGGACCCAGTCGAAGTTCTCCGAGGAGTCGTCCGAAAGCAGGTTGGCCGCCAGGAGCCGGCCGACGGCCACCGGTTGGGTCTCCCCGTCCGGCCCCTCGACCTCCACGAGCTGGTCCTGGTTGACGACGGCCGCCGGCACACGGTCGAGCCGGTCGGTGGGGTCCAGGTTGGCCCACACGTAGAGCCCGCCGTAGAACAGCGGCACGACCATGACGGCGACGACGGCTGCGCGGGTCAGCCGGCTGCGGCGGAACCGTGCCAGCTCGAACCAGGGGAGTGCGGGCGAGGGAATCATCACAGCAGCACCTCGTGGGGAGCGCGAACACTGGACAGCTCCACCAGGTGGAGCCGGTCGGACGGGGCGGGAGCGGCGCTCGGCGACTGCACGCTGGCCAGCAGCGTGACGCCGCGCGCGTCCAGCAGGTGGTCGACGGCGGTCCACAGCAGGTCGATCAGCTCGGCGGAGCGCAGGTCGTCCGCGTCGTCGAGCACGACCAGCCGGGGTTCGCCGACGAGTGCGAGGGTCACGCCGAGCACCTTGCGTTCGAGCCGGTCGAGGCTCGACACCAGGGCAGAGCCCTCGACCGGCTCGAACGGGACACCGGCTCGTCGGTGGGCCTCGGCGAGCGCGTCGTTCATCGAGCGCAGGACCGGGGCGAGCCGCTGACGGCCGACCCACAGGCCGAACGAACGGATCGACAGCCGCTCGGCGATGTGCTGGTCCACCGACAGGTTGTCGTCGAGGTCGTTGATGCCGCTGACCTCGGCGAGCGCCACCACGTGGCGGACGGCAGCGGACTCCTGCGGCAGGAGGCGACCGTCGACCCGCAGCCGGCCGTGGTCGAAGTCCATCCGTCCGGCGAGGGTGAGCAGCAGCGCCGTCTTGCCCGAGCCGCTCGGGCCGTGGACCACGAGGCGGTCGCCGGGCCAGATCTCGAACGACACGTCGTTGAACACCAGCCCGTCGGGTCCGTCGGCGGTGAGCCCGGCGGCGGTGACCGCGGCGGTCGACCCGGGACGGGGCCAGGCCTGCAGCTCGACGCGGCGGTGCAGGCCCTCACCCTCGACGTCGATGTGGGGGAGCTGACGCTCGACCCTGGCGGGCAGGATCCACGACCGGCGTCCGAACAGCTCCAGCACCGCCGGTGCGAAGAGCATGCGGATCAGGAAGGCGTCCACGAACACCCCGATCGCCAGGGCGAACGCGACCGGTTGGATGTTGGGGTCGCCCTCGGGCACGAAGGCGGCGAACACCGCGAGCATGATCAGCGCTGCCGCCGTGACGACCCGCGAGCTGCCGACGAAGCCGTCGACGACGGCGCGGCGCGGATCGCCCGTCCGGACGTACTCCTCCTTCATCCGTGCCATGAGGAAGACCTCGTAGTCCATCGACAGGCCGAACAGCACCGCCATCAGGATGATCGGCAGGAAGCTGATGAGCGGCCCGGTCTGCTCCACGTGCAGCAGGTCCATCAGCCAACCCCACTGGAAGACCGCCACGACGGCCCCGAAGGAGGCCCCGGTCGACAGCACGAAGCCCAGGGTCGCCTTGAGCGGGACGACGAACGACCGGAACACGATCATGAGCAGCAGCACCGAGAGTCCGACCACGATGAGCCCGAACGGGAGGAGGGCGCTGAACAGCCGTTCCGACACGTCGATGCCGCCCGCGGTGAGACCGGTGACGGCCACGTCGGTGCCGTGCTCGTCCTTCCACCCGTCGGCCCGGTCGCGGATCCGCTCGACCAGGTCGTTCGTCCGTTCGTCGGTGGCCGCGGTCGTCGGGATGACCTGCACGATGCCGGTGTCGGCCGTGGGGTTGGGCGTGGCCAGCCCGATGGCCGCGACGCCGTCCATGGCGCGCAGGTCGTCGGCCACGGCCGACACGACCCCGACCGGGTCGGTGGTCGAGATGATGTCGAGCGTCACCAGCAGGGGAGCGTTGAACCCCGGCCCGAACTCCTCGGCCACGATGTCGAAGGCCACCCGCTGGCTGCTGCCGGCGGGGGCGGTGCCGTTGTCGGGCAGGGCCAGGCGGAGGTCCTTGGCCGGGACGGTCGCGATGGCCAGCCCGATCACGACGACGACGATCGCGAGCATGGGCCGGCGGATCATCGCCAGCACCCAGCGTCGCGAGAAGCCGCCCGTCGGGTGCTCGGCGCTCGGGGTGAGGGAGGCTCCGGCGCGCCCCAGGAGCGCCGGCAGCACGGTCAGGGCCACGGCGACGGCGATGACGACGGCCAGGGCCGCCACTGCTCCCATCACGGTGAGGAAGGGGATCCGGGCGATGGCCAGGCCGAGGAGGGCGATGACGACCGTCACCCCGGCGAACACGACGGCCGAGCCGGCGGTGGCGACCGACCGGGCCGCGGCCTCCTCCGGCTCCATGCCCTCGGCGAGCTGTTCGCGGTGGCGGGCGACGATGAACAGGGCGTAGTCGATGCCGACGGCCAGCCCGATCATGAGGGCGAGCAACGGCGCGGTCGACGAGATCGTGAGGAAGCCGGTCGCGGCGATGATGAGCGACATCGAGACGAGGACGCCGAGCACGGCCGTGACGATCGGCATGACGGCGGCTCGCAGCGACCGGAACATCAGGTAGAGCACGACGAAGGCGACGATCACGCCGATGAGCTCGATGATCGACAGCTGGGGGCCGGTGTTGGTGAAGATGTCTCCGCCGAAGGCGACGGTGTAGCCGGCGGAACGCAGGGCCTCGCCGGTCGCGATGAGGTCGTCCTGCTCGTCGGGGGTCACCGACGTGAGGTCGCCCTCGAACTGCACGAGCACCCGGGCCGCGCCCTCGTCGTCGGTGACACCGACCGGGTTGAGCTCGTCGAAGGGCGACACCACCGACGTGACGCCGCTGACCTGCTCCATCTGCTCGATCGAGTCGGCGAGCAGGCCCCGGGTGCGGTCGTCGGTGACGGTCCCGCCCTCCGGTGCCACCACGACGGCGAAGGCCGAGGCGCCGCTCAGCTCGGGGAAGGTGCGTCCGAGCCCGTCGATGGCCTCCTGGGACTCCGTCCCCGGGATGTCGAACGAGTTCTTCGTCCCGTCCCCGAGTCCGAGGGCGGCGACGCCGGCGAGCACGAGCACGGCCATCCAAGCGGCGAGCACGCGACGCGGGTGCCGGAAGGCCCAGCGACCGAGGGCGTAGAGAAGGTTCGACATTCCCGAAAGGATACGTTTGTGTATCGAACCCGTCAACGCATCTGCGATGCGGCCCACCTCACATCGCCGGGACGCGTCGGGCGCCCCCGCACGCGCGGTGGCACGATGACGCCATGGCTCTGCAGATCGCCCAGGACGACCACGCCGACCGCGTGCTGAACGACGATCCCTTCGCCCTCCTGGTGGGCATGCTCCTCGACCAGCAGTTCCCGATGGAGCGCGCCTTCGCCGGACCGGCGAAGATCCTCGACCGGTTCGGGACCCTGGAGCCGGGGGCGGTGGCCGCAGCCGACCCGGACGCGTTCGCCGACCTCTGCGCGACCCCGCCGGCCATCCACCGCTACGGCCGGTCGATGGCGGCCCGCGTGCAGGCCCTGGCCCGCGTCGTGGCCGACGAGTACGACGGCGACGCGTCGTCGATCTGGACCGGCGCACGGACCGGCCGGGCGCTCGTCGACCGGCTCCGCGCGCTGCCCGGCTTCGGTGACCAGAAGGCGACGATCTTCGCCGCGCTGCTCGCGAAGCAGCTGGGCGTCAAGCCGCGGGGGTGGACGCTGGTCACGGGCGACTACGGCCGGGTCGGGTACCGGTCGGTCGCCGACGTCGTGGACGCCGAGTCCCTGGCCAAGGTCCGGGCGCACAAGCAGAAGGTCAAGCAGGCGGCCCGGGAGTCCTAGACGGCCTGCGACGTCCCCTCGTCGGGCTCCAGCAGGGCCCCGGGCACGGCGCACAGCAGGCCGCCCACGGCGTCCATCCGCGCGGACAGCGGTTGCCCGTCGACCGCGGGCTCGGTGAAGCCGGCGTTCGGATCGGTGGCGAGCCGTTCGACGTACGCGGTCCGGGCGTCGACCAGCCGCACCCAGTCCTCGAGCCAGTCGTCGACGGGTGAGTCCGCGGCGCGCCGATCGGGGTCGACCGTCCGTACCCCGGCGACGAAGGCCCGCACGGCGTCGTTCTGCTCCACGACGACCTCGCTGCGTGACGCGTCGTCCGCCCCGACGGGCCGCGCCACCAGCACGGACTCGAGTCGTTCGCACTCCGTCTGCGCCACGGCGATCACCTCCTCGTCCTGGATGACCGCGGGGAAGTCGGCGTCGCCCAGACGGACCAGCACGACCGCCGCGACGGTCAGGACGGCGGCAGCCACGGCGGCGGCTCCGGCCGCCAACCAGCCCCAGCCCCGGTGCACGGGAGGGGGAGGGAACCGCCAGGCGTCCTCCCGTGGCGGGTACGGAGGCAGCGGCGCGGTCACCCCGTCATCGTCCCACGGTGGGCCCGAGGACCGCTCGCGTGGCGAGGTGTCGCGATTCGCCTACGCTCGGAGGGTGATCGTTGCCGTGGCGGTGTGTCCGCCGACCCCGGTGCTCGTGCCCGAGGTCACGGGTGGGTCGGCCCCGGACCTCGAACCGGTGCGGTCGGCCAGCCACGCGGCCGTGGCTCGTCTGGTGGCCGGCGAGCCCGACCTGGTCGTCGTGCTGGCCCCGGGCATCGACGACGAGCCCAAGGACGGACTCGCGGGCGGAACGCTCCACGGCTTCGGCGTCGACGTGCGGGCGGGCGGCGACGACCTCGTGCTCCCGTACGCGCACACGATCGGGGCCTGGTTGCTGGACCGCGCCGGATGGACCGGCCCCCGACTGCACGCGGGCTCGCCCCCGGAACCGCTCGACGGCCGGGTCGCGCTGCTCGTGCTCGCCGACGGATCGGCCCGCCGCAGCGACCGCGCGCCCGGCCACCTCGACCCGCGCGCCGAAGGATTCGACCGCACGGTCCAGACGGCGCTGGCGACCGGTGACGTCGCGGCACTGGCCGACCTCGACCTCGCGACCGCTGCCGAGCTCATGGTCGGCGGTGCGACCACCCTGCGTGCCATGGCCGAGGTGCTGGCCGCGCCGTCCGGTCCGCGGTGGACGGCGCGGCTCGGCTACGCCGGGGCACCGCTGGGTGTCGGGTACTGGGTGGCCGACTGGTCGGCCGGGACCGAGGTCTAGCGGGGCTTCGGTCCGCCCGGCTCCTCACCGAGCTGGTCGGCGGCGTCCTTGGCCTTCTTGGCGGCCGAGTCGATCGTGTCGGTGTGCTTGCCCTTGGTGGCCTTGTCGGCCAGTCCGGCCGCCTTGTCGATGCCCTGGTCGATCTTGTCGCCGTGCTCGCGGGCCAGGTCGGCCGCCTTGTCCTTCAGCTCAGGTGCTCGCTTCTTCAGCTTGTCCAGGAAGCCCATGACCGATCTCCTCGTCGACGGGGGACCACGGCGGTCCCGCTCCTCGCGATCGTAGTGGGAGGATGCGGCCATGCCTCGCCCACGCGTGATCGTGCTGGTCGGGCCCACCGGGGTGGGCAAGTCCGACCTCGCGATCGACCTCGCCGAGCGCATCGACGGCGAGGTCGTCAACGCCGATGCCCTGCAGCTCTACCGCGGGATGGACATCGGCACGGCCAAGGTGCCGCCGGGTGATCGGCGAGGCGTGCCGCACCACCTGCTCGACGTCCTGGAGGTCGACGAGTCGGCGAGCGTCGCCGAGTTCCAGCGCTGGGCGCGCGACGCCGTGCGGGACTGCCTCGCGCGGGGTCGCAGTCCCGTGGTGGTCGGAGGATCGTCGCTGTACGTGCGGGCCGTGGTCGACGACCTGGAGTTCCCCGGGACCGACCCGGTCGTCCGGCAACGATGGGCCGCCGAGCTGGAGCGGGTCGGCCCCGCCGCACTGCACGCCGAGCTCGGCCGCCGGGACCCGGCTGCCGCCCGGCAGATCCTGCCCACGAACGGCCGCCGGATCGTCCGGGCGCTCGAGGTCATCGAGCTCACGGGCGCTCCGTTCGTCGCCACGATGCCGCCCCATGCCTCCGTCATCGGGCCGGTGCACCTGGTGGGCCTGCGGGCGGACCGCGCCGTGCTCGACGACCGGCTGGAGCGTCGGGTCGACGCGATGTGGGAGGCCGGTCTGGTCGCCGAGGTGGAGCAGCTGCGGGCCCGCGGGCTGGAGCGGGGCCGTACGGCCCCGCTGGCCCTCGGCTACGTGCAGGCGTTGGCCCAGCTGCGGGGCGAGTGCAGCGAGGAGGAGGCCCGTGCCGACACCCTGCGGGGCACCCGCCGGTTCGCGCGCCGCCAGGAGAAGCTCTTCGGCAAGGATCCGCGCGTCCGCTGGTCCGCGTTCGACGACCCGCACCTGCTCGACGGTGTGCTCACCGCCGTAGACTGGAATGCATGACGTTTTCATGGCTCAAGGGGCACGGCACGGAGAACGACTTCGTGCTGCTCCCGGACCATGACGGCACGGTCCACGGCGATCTCGACCCGACCTTCGTGGCGGCCCTGTGCCACCGCCGGCGCGGCATCGGGGCCGACGGCGTGCTGCGGGTGGTCCGGTCCGCCGCGACCGGCCTGCCCAGCGCGGCCGAGTGGTTCATGGACTACCGCAACGCCGACGGATCCACCAGCGAGATGTGCGGCAACGGCATCCGGGTCTTCGCGCTCCACCTGGTGCAGGAGGGCCTGGTCGACCCGTCCGGGCCCTTCCTCGTCGGCACCCGCGACGGCGACAAGCAGATCACCGTCGACGGCGACCTCGTCACGGTCGACATGGGCGTCGCCGAGGTGCGCGGCACCACCAAGGTCACGGTCGACGACCACGTGTGGGAGGCGCAGGACGTCCGCACGGGCAACCCGCACGCCGTCGCGTTCGTGGACGACCTCGCCGAGGCGGGCGCCCTGACGGCCCAGCCCGAGTACGACGAGGTCGTGTATCCCGACGGCGTCAACATCGAGTTCGTGCGCCGCCTCGGTGCCGACCACATCGCGATCCGCATCCACGAGCGCGGCTCGGGCGAGACCCGCTCCTGCGGGACGGGTGCCTGTGCCGCAGCAGTCGCGCACGGCCTCGACCACCCGTCGCCCGTCGGGTCCACCTGCCGGGTCGACGTGCCGGGCGGCACGGTGTGGGTCACCCGGGGACCGGACGGCGCCGTGGCTCTCGCCGGTCCGGCGGAGATCGTCGCGCGCGGCGAGATGGAGTGGATCGCATGACCGAGACCCAGGGCACCGACGGCCTGGAGCTGGAGGAGCGCAACTCCCTGCGTCGCGTTGCCAGCCTGCGCACCGAGCTGCAGGACATCACCGAGGTCGAGTACCGCCAGCTGCGGCTGGAGCGCGTGGTGCTCGTGGGGGTCTGGACCGAGGGCTCGGTCGAGGACGCCGAGAACTCGCTCGCCGAGCTCAAGCTGCTCGCCGAGACGGCCGGTTCGGAGGTGCTCGACGCCCTCATCCAGCGGCGGCCCAAGCCCGACCCGGCGACCTTCATCGGCAGCGGCAAGGTCGAGGAGCTGCACGCGGTGGTCGAGTCCACCGGGGCCGACACCGTCATCTGCGACGGCGAGCTCGCGCCCAGCCAGCTGCGCAACCTCGAGGACCGGGTCAAGGTCAAGGTGGTCGACCGCACGGCCCTGATCCTCGACATCTTCGCCCAGCACGCCAAGAGCGCCGAGGGCAAGGCCCAGGTCGAGCTCGCGCAGCTGCAGTACCAGACCCAGCGGCTGCGCGGCTGGGGCGGCAACCTGTCCCGGCAGGCCGGCGGCCGTGCCGCCGGTGGCGAGGGCATCGGCGGCCGCGGTCCCGGTGAGACCAAGCTCGAGACCGACAGGCGCCGCATCCAGGCCAAGATGGCCAAGCTGCGGCGTGAGCTGAAGATGCTGAGCGTCACGCGCGAGACCAAGAAGGCCAACCGGCGTCGCCACCAGATCCCCTCGGTCGCCATCGCCGGGTACACCAACGCGGGCAAGTCGAGTCTGCTCAACCGGCTCACCGACGCAGGAGTCCTGGTCGAGGACGCGCTGTTCGCGACCCTCGACCCGACCACCCGCCGGACCCAGACCTCCGACGGGCGGGTCTACACGATGTCTGACACCGTCGGCTTCGTCCGGCACCTGCCGCACCAGCTGGTCGAGGCGTTCCGCTCGACGTTGGAGGAGGTCGCCGAGTCCGACCTGGTCCTGCACGTGGTCGACGGGTCGCACCCTGATCCGGCCGGGCAGATCGCGGCGGTCCGCGAGGTGTTCGCCGACGTCGACGCGCTCGGGGTGCCGGAGATCATCGTCGTCAACAAGGCCGATGCCGCCGATCCGACGGTCATCCGGCAGCTGTTGGCCCGCGAGCCGCACGCCGTGGTCGTCAGCGCTCGCACCGGGGAGGGCATCGACGAGCTGCTCGACGCGATCGAGGCCGACCTGCCGCGGCCGGCCTCGCGGATCGAGGTCGTGCTGCCCTACGCGCGTGGCGACCTGCTGAACCAGATCCATGCCACCGGCGAGATCGAGTCGATCGAGCACGAGGGCGACGGCACCCACGTCACGGCGCTCGTGGCAGCGGAGCTGGCGCACCAGCTCGAGCCGTTCGCCGTCTGACTCAGCGCTCCTGCGGCGGGTCCATCGCACGGACGTCGCGTCGGGCGGCCCTGACGGCGGTGTTGAGCTCGGCCAGCAGCGCGGCCGTGCGCTCCAGCTCGTCGGTCCCGTGCCGGGCGAGCACCTGACGGACGTGCATCGCGAGCGGGGTGAAGATGCTGGACCCGACCTCCCGCGCGGTGTCGGTGACCTCGAGGTGGATCGAGCGGCGGTCGACGGTGGAGCGTGAGCGGGTCACGTGACCGGCGCGCTCGAGGCGGTCCAGCAGGGCGCTGGTGGCCGACGCGCTCAGCCCGAGCGCCTCGCTCACGTCCTTCGGCGTCACCTCGTGACCGTCCATCACGTGGGCCAGGGCGGTGAGGTCGCTGCGGTGCATCGTGTGGTGGTGACTCATCTCGCCGATGTAGTGCTCGATCTCGCCCGCGAAGGTGCGGAGCTCCCGCACGAGGTCGTCACCCGCTGCTGCGCGTTCCATCCGCCCACCTTACACTTCCATCATGGAATCATTCGATGGCGGAACTAAAAGCTCCTCCCGGTCCACCGAGCCGGTCCTGCGACGACGAGGGGCCTGGCTGCTCGCTGCACTGTTCGTCGTGGCCTCCGGCGCGGCGCTCGGCTCGGGCCTGACGCCCCAGGAGGTGCCCGGGGGGCCTGGTGGCCTGCCGGACTCCGCCGAGTCGACCGAGGTGGCCCGGATCGTCGCGACCCTGCCGACGGAGGGGTCGGCCCCGGCCGTGGTGGTCGTCTCCCGCGGTGACGCGGGGCTCGAGCCGGCCGACCGGCCGGTCCTCGACGACCTGGCAACTTCCCTGGGTGAGGCGCTGGGTACCGAGGCCGTCGCGTCGACCTCGCCGGACGGGAGCGTGGGCCTGGTGGTCGTGCCCACCACCGACGCCCCCGCGGAGGAGCAGGTCAACGAGCTGCGGGACGTCGTCGCCGCCGAGCTGCCCGACGGACTGAGCGCCCAGGTGACGGGGGCCCCGGCCTTCGCCACCGACCTGTCGGAGGTCTTCGCCGGTGCCGACGTCCGCCTGCTCGTGGCCACGGCCACGATCGTCGCCCTGCTGCTGCTGATCACCTACCGCAGCCCGTGGCTGTGGCTGGTGCCGCTCGTCGTCGTGGCGGTGGGGGACCGGGTCGCGACCATCGTGGTGGCCGGGGCCACCCGGCTGTTCGACTACGACGTGGACGGCTCCACCGTCGGCATCACGTCCGTGCTGGTGTTCGGTGCCGGCACGAACTACGCGCTGCTGCTGATCGCGCGGTACCGCGAGGAGCTCCGGAGGCACGACGACCGGCACGTCGCCATGGGTGCCGCCTGGCGCAGCACGGCCCCGGCGGTCCTGGCCAGCGGCGGCACGGTGGTCCTCGCCCTGCTGATGCTCAGCTTCGCCGACACCCCGTCCACCCGGGCGCTGGGCTACTCCGCTTCGCTCGGCATCGGCGTCGCGATGCTGTACGGGCTGGTGTTCCTGCCGGCGGCCCTCCTGCTGTTCGGGCGCCGCCTGTTCTGGCCCTTCGTGCCCCGGCAGGGTCAGGACGACCCTGCACTCACCGGGGTGTGGGCCCGCATCGGCCGCCGGGTCGTCCGCCGGCCGGCCGCGTTCATGGCCGGTGCGCTGGCGGTGATCGCGGTGCTCGCCGTCGGCGCGACCGGTGTCGACGTCGGCCTGACGCAGAACGAGCAGTTCCGGGAGGTGCCCGAGGCGGTGGTGGGGCAGCAGCGTCTGGCCGAGGCCTTCCCGGCCGGAGCGGCCGAGCCCACCACGGTGCTCACATCACCGGACCGGGTCGACGAGGTGCTGCGGACCGTCGCGGACGTCGACGGCGTCGCCGAGGTCCGACCGGGGCGCTCCGACGACCGGTGGGCCACGCTCGACGTGGTCCTGGACGCCGAGCAGGGGTCCGTCCGGGCGTTCGACACCGTCGAGGGCCTGCGCGCGGCGCTCGGCGCCGACGACCTGGTCGGCGGCCCGGACGCACAGGACCTCGACTCGGCCGCCGCGGCGTCGTCGGACCGGCTGGTCATCTTCCCGCTGGTGATCCTGGTGGTCGTGGGGGTGCTGCTCGTGCTGCTGAGGTCCGTGGTCGCCGCCCTGGTGCTGGTGACGACGGTGGCCGCCACCTACGTGGCCGCCCTCGGGGCAGGCTGGTGGGTGTCGGACCTGCTGTTCGGGTTCCCGGCGCTGGACCTGACGGTCCCGTTGTTCGCCTTCGTGTTCCTCGTGGCCCTGGGTGTCGACTACAACATCTTCCTGGCGACCCGGGCGCGCGAGGAGGCCGCCCGGCAGCCGGTCGCGGGCGCCATGACGTCGGCCCTGGCGGTGACCGGCGGGGTGATCACCAGCGCCGGCGTCCTGCTGGCGGCGGTGTTCGCCGTGCTGGGCGTGCTGCCGCTGATCACCCTGACCCAGATCGGCATCATCGTGGGCATCGGCGTCCTGCTGGACACGCTGCTGGTCAGGACCCTGCTGGTGCCGTCGCTCGCGACGCTGATCGGCGAACGGTTCTGGTGGCCCCGCCACCCGGGGGTCAGCGACTCCTGGACCCCTTGAGGCTCTCGGTCACCTCGTCGAAGCTGATGGCGATGCACAGGACCTCGCGGTCCTCGGGCCAGTTCTGCTCGACGGGGTAGAAGAACGAGAAGTCCAGCACCGAGTCGTCGTACGACTCCCCGACCCAGGGCTCGAACAGCTCGAGGCATCCGGACTCGGCGGCGTCGATCACCTGGTCCTCGCCGGGGTACGTCCCGGCCGGCAGGTCGAACGTGCCGTAGGCCTGCTCCCGGTGCGGCTCGTCGCACGGCACGACCTCGAGGGCGTCGGCGCTGTCGGGCGGGGTCTCGGCCAGACAGTCGTCGGGCGCGATCTCGGCGATGTCGACGAGGGTGCCGCCCGCCGACGTCGACTGCTCGTCCTCGGCGACCGCGACGATCGCGACCAGTCCGGCGACGGCCACGACGACCGACCACAGTCCGACGACGCCCAGGGCGACGAACGCCTTGACCCGTCCGTCCCGGCGACCCTCGAGCAGCACCTGCACGGCGAGGATCGCCGCGACCACCCAGGTGATGCCGAGCGGGATGATCGCCAGGACCAGGGCCCACGTGGCCCGCGACGACGGCTGCTCCGACGCGTCACGGTGGGGGTGGGTCGGCGGCGGGGGTGGTGGGGGAGGGACGGCGCTCATGGCGACACGCTACGACGGCTCCCGGGCCGGGAAGGTGAGGCAGGCCTGCGATGACGAATCGTGTCGGCGGCCCTACCTTTCTCGCATGGACGACCTGCAGATCCCCGAGGAGCTCCCCGACGCCGAGGGCGTGCGCCACGAGCATCCCGACGTGACCGGAGGCTGGCTGCGACCCACCGTGTTCGGTGCCATGGACGGCCTCGTGTCGAACTTCGCGCTCATCATGGGCGTCACCGGTGGCACCACCGATCCCGAGCCGGTGGTGATCGCCGGCCTGGCCGGTCTGGCGGCCGGCGCCTTCTCGATGGCGGCGGGTGAGTACACCTCGGTCGCCAGCCAGCGCGAGCTGGCCGAGGAGCAGGTCGCGGCCGAGCGCCGCGAGATCCGCGACAACGGGCGGGCCGAGGAGGCCGAGCTGGCCGCGATGTTCGTCGACAAGGGGGTCGACGAGGACGTCGCGCGGGTCGTCGCCCAGCAGATCCACCGGGACCCGGAGACGGCCGTCGCGGTGCACGCGCAGGAGGAGATGGGGATCGACGTCGACGAGCTCGCGTCACCGTGGACGGCAGCGTTCTCGTCGTTCCTCGCCTTCGCGGTCGGGGCGCTCATCCCGTTGCTGCCCCTCATGCTGGGGGTCACGTCGTCCTGGCCGACGATCGGACTCTCGCTGGTGGCGCTGTTCGCCTGCGGCGCCGTCGTCACGCGCATCACCAGTCGTTCCTGGTGGTTCGGCGGCGTGCGGCAGCTGGTCCTCGGCGGTGCGGCGGCCGGCCTCACCTACCTGATCGGCGAGGCGATCGGGTCCCGCATCGGGTGACGACGACAGGACGGGCCGGCCGCTTCGACGATCGCCCCGGTCCGGTGTAATCTGAGTAGGCTGTCCGAGGCCAATGTCGTCCCCGGTCCTGCTCGATCCGACGACGTTGAAGGGGTACCCGTGTCAGCCCACTCCGAGTTCTCGACGCTTCCCGCGGCCCAGGGCCTCTACGACCCCAGCCAGGAGCACGACGCGTGCGGCGTCGCCTTCGTGGCCGACCTCAGCGGCGTCGCCAGCCACGACATCGTCGCGAAGGGGCTCACCGCCCTGCGCAACCTGGACCATCGCGGCGCCGTCGGCGGCGAGCCGGACACCGGTGACGGTGCGGGCATCCTGCTGCAGGTGCCCGACGCCTTCCTGCGCGCGGTGGCGGGCACGGAGCTGCCCGCCGCGGGGCACTACGCCGCCGGTATCGCGTTCCTGCCGGTCGATCCCGACGAGGCGGCCGCAGCGCGGCTGGCGGTCGAGGCGATCGCACGCGAGGAGGACCTGGAGGTGCTGGGCTGGCGCGACGTCCCGGTCGACCCCACCATCCTGGGGTCCATGTCGCGTGGCGCGATGCCGAGCTTCTCCACCTTCTTCGTGGCGGCCCCCGGTGCTGCCGCCGCCGGTCTGGACCTCGACCGGCTGACCTTCGGCCTGCGCAAGCGGGCCGAGCACGAGGTCGGGGTGTACTTCCCGTCCTTGTCGGCCCGCACCTTCGTCTACAAGGGCATGCTGACCACCGAACAGCTCGACGCGTTCTTCCCCGACCTGCTCGACGAGCGGATCGAGTCGGCGCTCGCGATCGTGCACAGCCGGTTCTCGACCAACACGTTCCCCAGCTGGCCGCTGGCCCACCCGTTCCGGTTCGTGGCGCACAACGGCGAGATCAACACCGCGCGCGGCAACCGCAACTGGATGCGGGCCCGCGAGGCGCTGCTGGCCAGCGACGTGATCCCGGGCGACCTGACCCGGCTGTACCCCATCTGCGACCCCGAGGGCAGCGACACGGCGTCCTTCGACGAGGTGCTCGAGCTGCTGCACCTCGGCGGCCGCTCCCTGCCCCACGCGGTCATGATGATGATTCCCGAGGCCTGGGAGAACGACACCGAGATGGACCCCGCCCGGCGGGCGTTCTACGAGTTCCACTCCTCGGTCATGGAGGCCTGGGACGGTCCCGCAGCGGTGTGCTTCACCGACGGCACGCAGATCGGCGCCGTGCTGGACCGCAACGGTCTGCGCCCCGGTCGGTACTGGATCACCGACGACGGGCTCGTGGTGCTGGCCTCCGAGGCCGGGGTCCTGGACATCGACCCCGCGACGATCACCCGCAAGGGCCGACTCGAGCCGGGCCAGATGTTCCTGCTGGACCTCGACGAGCACCGCGTCATCGAGGACGAGGAGATCAAGGGGTCCCTGGCGTCGGAGCACCCCTACGACGAGTGGTTGTACTCCGGCCTCGTCCGGTTCGACGACCTCCCCGACCTCGAGCACATCGTGCACACCCACGCGTCGGTCACCCGGCGCCAGCAGGTCTTCGGCTACAGCGAGGAGGAGCTGCGGACGCTCGTGGTCCCGCTCGCGCGCACCGGCGCCGAGGCGATCGGGTCGATGGGCACCGACACGCCCATCGCGGCGATCTCGGACCGGCCACGCCAGCTGTTCGACTACTTCAGCCAGCTGTTCGCCCAGGTCACCAACCCGCCGCTGGACGCCATCCGTGAGGAGGTCGTCACGTCGCTCGCGGGCACCATCGGGCCCGAGAAGAACCTCCTGGACCCCACGCCGGCGAGCTGCCGCATGCTGCAGCTGCCGTTCCCCGTCATCGACAACGACGAGCTCGCCAAGATCCGGCACATGAACAAGGACGGCGACATGCCGGGGTTCAGCGTGCACGTCGTGCGTGGTCTCTACGAGGTCGCGGGGGGCGGGGAGGCCCTGCGCACCCGCCTGGACGAGATCTGTGCCGATGTGTCCCGCGCCGTCGCCGAGGGCGCCCGCATCATCGTGCTGTCGGACCGGCACTCCAACGCAGACCTGGCACCGATCCCGTCGCTGCTGCTGACCGGCGCGGTGCACCACCACATGGTCCGGGAGAAGCTGCGGACCCAGGCCGGACTCATCATCGAGGCCGGCGACGTGCGCGAGGTGCACCACGTGGCGCTGCTCATCGGCTACGGCGCGACCGCGGTCAACCCGTACCTGGTGCTGGAGAGCGCCGAGGACCTCGCGCGCGAGGAGGTGTACGTCACCGGCGTCGAGCCGTCGAAGGCGGCACGCAACGTCGTGTACGGCCTGGGCAAGGGCGTGCTGAAGGTCATGAGCAAGATCGGTGTCTCGACCGTCGCGTCGTACACGGGTGCGCAGATCTTCGAGGCGGTCGGCCTCTCCCACGAGGTCGTCGACGCCTACTTCACCGGCACCTCCAGCAAGCTCGGGGGCGTCGGGCTCGACGTGCTCGCGGCCGAGTGCGCTGCCCGGCACGCGACCGCCTACCCCACCAGCGGCATCGCGGGTCCCCGACGCCTCGACGTCGGTGGCGAGTACCGCTGGCGTCGGGACGGTCCCGAGCACCTGTTCGACCCCGAGACGGTGTTCCGGCTGCAGCACTCCACCCGCACCGGCCGCTACGACGTGTTCAAGCAGTACACCTCGCGCGTCGACGACCAGTCCGCTCGGCTGATGACGCTGCGTGGCCTCTTCGCGATGAAGGAAGGCGTGCGCCCGCCCGTCCCGCTCGACGAGGTCGAGCCGGTCTCGGCCATCGTCAAGCGGTTCTCCACCGGTGCCATGAGCTACGGCTCGATCAGCCAGGAGGCCCACGAGACGCTGGCCGTCGCGATGAACCGCCTCGGCGGCAAGTCCAACACCGGCGAGGGCGGCGAGGACCCCGAGCGGCTCTACGACCCCGAGCGTCGCTCGTCGATCAAGCAGGTCGCGTCCGGCCGGTTCGGCGTCACCAGCGAGTACCTGTCCAACGCCGACGACATCCAGATCAAGATGGCCCAGGGCGCCAAGCCCGGTGAGGGTGGCCAGCTGCCCGGCCCGAAGGTCTACCCCTGGGTCGCCAAGACCCGTCACTCCACGCCGGGCGTCGGACTGATCAGTCCGCCGCCGCACCACGACATCTACTCGATCGAGGACCTCAAGCAGCTGATCCACGACCTCAAGAACGCCAACCCCTCCGCCCGCGTGCACGTCAAGCTCGTGTCCGAGGTGGGCGTGGGCACGGTCGCGGCCGGCGTCTCCAAGGCCAAGGCCGACGTCGTGCTGATCTCCGGTCACGACGGGGGGACCGGCGCCTCGCCGCTGACGTCGCTCAAGCATGCCGGCGGGCCCTGGGAACTGGGTCTGGCCGAGACGCAGCAGACGCTGCTGCTCAACGGGCTGCGTGACCGCATCGTGGTGCAGTGCGACGGTCAGCTGAAGACCGGTCGCGACGTGGTGATCGCCGCGTTGCTGGGCGCCGAGGAGTTCGGTTTCGCGACCGCACCCCTGGTGGTCAGCGGCTGCATCATGATGCGGGTCTGCCACCTCGACACCTGTCCGGTGGGTGTGGCGACGCAGAACAAGTCCCTGCGCGAGAAGTACTCCGGCAAGGCCGAGTACGTCGTCAACTTCTTCGAGTTCGTCGCCGAGGAGGTCCGTGAGTACCTCGCGGCCCTCGGGTTCCGGTCGATCGAGGAGGCCGTCGGCCACGCCGAGGTGCTGGAGTCCCGGGAGGCGATCGACCACTGGAAGGCTCAGGGTCTGGACCTGTCACCGATCTTCCACGTCCCGGAGCTCCCGGAGGGCGCTGCGCTGCACTGCACCACCACCCAGGACCACGGTCTGGACGCGGCCCTCGACGTCGAGCTGATCCGGCTCAGCGCCGACGCCCTCGAGCGGGGCGAACCGGTGCGGGCCCAGCTGGCCATCCGCAACGTCAACCGCACCGTCGGCACGATGCTCGGTCACGAGGTCACGAAGCGGTACCGCGGCGAGGGGCTGCCCGAGAACACCATCGACCTGACGTTCGTGGGCGCTGCCGGACAGTCGTTCGGCGCCTTCGTCCCGCGGGGCATCACCCTGCGGCTCGAGGGTGACGGCAACGACTACGTCGGCAAGGGTCTGTCGGGCGGCCGGATCATCGTGCGCCCGCCGCGGGAGGCGACCTTCACCGCCGAGGCCAACATCGTCGCGGGCAACGTGATCGGGTTCGGCGCCACCGGCGGCGAGATCTTCCTGCGGGGCAAGGTCGGCGAACGGTTCTGCGTGCGCAACTCCGGCGCCAGCGCCGTCGTCGAGGGCGTCGGCGACCATGCCTGCGAGTACATGACCGGTGGACGGGTCGTCGTGCTCGGACCGACCGGACGCAACATCGCGGCCGGCATGAGCGGCGGCACCGCCTGGGTCCTGGACCTCGACGAGTCGCTGGTCAACCGCGAGATGGTCGAGACCCGACCGGTCGCGGCCGAGCACCTCGAGGAGCTGCACGAGCTGGTGCGCAAGCACCGGGAGGAGACCGGGTCGGCCGTGGCCGACCAGCTCCTGTCGTCCTGGGACGCCTCGGTGGAGCGTTTCACCGAGATCATGCCGATCAACTACCGACGTGTGCTCGAGGCACGCGCGGCGGCCGAGGCCGACGGACTGTCCGACGAAGAAACCACAGCACGCATGATGGAGGTGGCCGCTCGTGGCTGATCCCCGCGGATTCATCACGACGCCCCGTCAGGTCGCCGAACGGCGTCCCGTCGAGGAGCGGGTCAACGACTGGAAAGAGGTCTACCCGGGAGGTGCGGGCAAGGCCCTGCTCCCGATCATCAGCGAGCAGGCGGGGCGGTGCATGGACTGCGGCATCCCGTTCTGCCACTCGGGGTGCCCGCTGGGCAACCTCATCCCGGAGTGGAACGACCTCGTCTGGCGCGACGACTGGGACGACGCGATCCAGGCGTTGCACCGCACCAACAACTTCCCGGAGTTCACCGGCCGGCTCTGCCCGGCCCCGTGCGAGACGGCCTGCGTCGTGGGGATCAACCGCGACGCGGTGACCATCAAGAACGTCGAGGTCTCGATCATCGACCGGGCCTGGGAGTCCGGGTCGGTCCGTCCCGAGCCGCCGGAGTTCCTGACCGGCAAGACGGTCGCGGTGATCGGGTCGGGGCCCGCCGGACTCGCGGTGGCCCAGCAGCTCACGCGGGCCGGCCACACCGTCGCGGTGTACGAGCGCGACGACAAGCCCGGGGGCCTGCTGCGGTACGGCATCCCGGAGTTCAAGATGGAGAAGATCCAGGTCGACCGCCGCATCACGCAGATGCGGCGTGAGGGCACGGTGTTCCGCACGGGGGTGCAGGTCGGCGAGACCCTGACCGGCTCGCAGCTGCGCGACCGGTACGACGCCGTGGTGCTGGCCGTCGGAGCGACCGTGCGTCGCGACCTCCCGGCCCCCGGCCGCGAGCTCGGCGGACTGCACCAGGCGATGGACTTCCTGCCGCAGGCCAACCGCGCCGCCCTGGGCGAGGACCCGACGACCGACGGGTCGGAGCAGATCCTCGCGACCGGCAAGGACGTCATCATCATCGGCGGCGGCGACACCGGCGCCGACTGTCTCGGCACGTCGATCCGGCAGAAGGCCCGGTCGATCACGAGCCTGGAGATCATGCCGCAGCCCGGGGAGGGCCGGCCCGAGAACCAGCCGTGGCCCACCTACCCGATGCTGTACCGCGTCGCATCGGCCCACGAGGAGGGCGGCGACCGCAAGTACGCCGTGTCCACCAAGGAGTTCGTGGGTGACGACGACGGCAACGTCAGCGGTCTGCGCATCGTCCAGGTGGAGATGAAGGACGGGTCGTTCGTCGAGGTCGAGGGCACCGAGGAGGTCATCCCGGCGCAGCTGGTGCTGTTCGCGATGGGCTTCACCGGCCCCGAGACCGAGGGTCTGGTCGACCAGCTCGGCGTCGAGCTCGACGAGCGCGGCAACGTCAAGCGCGACCTCGACTACATGTCCAGCGTCCCGGGGGTCTTCGTCGCCGGCGACTGCGGTCGCGGTCAGTCCCTGATCGTGTGGGCGATCGCCGAGGGTCGGGGTGCTGCCGCCGGTGTCGACCGGTACCTCACGGGTTCGACCACGCTGCCGGTGCCGATCCCGCCCACGGCTCGCCCGCTCACCGTCTGACCGGCCGTGACTCGCGGGTAGGGTCCGCCGGTCGTTAGGGTGGGGGAGTGCGGAGAGCCAAGATCGTGTGCACCCTGGGACCAGCCGTCGCGTCGGCCGAACGCATCCTCCAGCTCGCCGAGGCGGGGATGGACGTCGCCCGGCTCAACATGAGCCACGGCGACCAGTCCGACCACCGCCAGAGCCTCGCCCACGTGCGGGCGGCGGCGGAGAGGACCGGCAAGGCGATCGCGGTCCTGGCGGACCTGCAGGGTCCCAAGATCCGGCTCGGCCGGTTCGCCGACGGGCCCGTGCAGCTCGGGGTCGGCGACCGGTTCACCATCACCGTCGACGACGTCGCCGGTGACGCCACCCGGTGCTCCACCACCTACAAGGGGCTGCCGGGTGACGTGTCCCCGGGTGACGAGATCCTCATCGACGACGGGCGCGTGAGGCTGCGGGCGCTCGAGGTCACCTCCACGGACGTGCTCACCATGTGCGAGACGGCCGGCCTGCTCAGCAACAACAAGGGCGTCAACCTTCCCGGTGTGGCCGTCAGCGTGCCGGCGATGAGCGAGAAGGACATCGACGACCTGCGGTTCGCGCTGCGTGAAGGGGTCGACCTGGTGGCGCTGTCGTTCGTGCGCAGCGCCCGTGATGCCGAGGACGTCCGTCGCATCATGCGCGAGGAGGGCATCCACCGGCCGATCATCGCCAAGATCGAGAAGCCGCAGGCGATCGACAACCTCGACGACATCGTCGACGCGTTCGACGGCTTCATGGTCGCCCGCGGCGACCTGGGCGTCGAGCTGCCGCTCGAGGACGTCCCCATCGTGCAGAAGCTGATCGTCGAGAAGGCCCGGCGCAACGCCAAGCCGGTCATCGTGGCCACCCAGATGCTGGAGTCGATGATCACGGCACCGCGCCCGACCCGCGCGGAGGCCTCCGACGTCGCGAACGCCGTGCTCGACGGCGCCGACGCGGTGATGCTGTCGGGCGAGACCAGCGTCGGTGAGTACCCCTTGCAGACGGTGCGGACGATGGCGCGCATCGTGGAGTCCACCGAGGACCACGGGCTCCCGCGCATGGCGGCCTACACGTGGGTGGCCAAGACCCGCACCGGCATCGTCTGCAAGGCCGCCTCCCAGGTCGCGGAGGCGATCGACGCGCAGTACGTCGTCGCCTTCACCACCACGGGCGGCTCGGCCCGGCGCATGGCGCGGTACCGCTCGCCCATCCCCGTGCTGGCCTTCACGCCCCACGAGGAGGTCCGGCGGCAGCTGGCCCTGACCTGGGGTGTCGAGACGTTCCTCGTGCCGGAGGTCCGGCACACCGACGAGATGGTCATGCAGGTCGACCGGGCCCTGCTCGAGGCCGCACGGTGCGGTGAGGGCGAGGAGGTCGTCATCGTGGCCGGGGCACCCCCCGGCATCCCGGGTTCGACCAACGCGCTGCGGATCCACCGGATGGGCGATGCGATCAACCTGGTGGTCCCTGCCTACGGGGACCTGCAGCCCGAGTAGGACCACCGGGTGCCGAGAGCGGGACTCGAACCCGCACGCCCTTTCGGACAATGGTTTTTGAGACCATCGCGTCTACCATTCCGCCATCTCGGCCCGCCCCCGGCGAAGCCGTATAACCTTCTCACGTGCCTTCCGACGAGCAGACGATGACCCCGCCCGGCGCACCGCGGGTCGTGGTGGCCGAGGACGAGGCCCTGATCCGTCTCGACCTGGTCGAGATGCTGCGCGACGAGGGGTACGACGTCGTCGGCGAGGCCGGCGACGGGGAGCGGGCCGTCGCGCTCACCGCGGAGCTGCTGCCCGACGTCGTGCTGATGGACATCACGATGCCGCGCCTGGACGGTATCGAGGCAGCGGCACAGATCGCCGGTCGCCGGCTCGCCCCGGTCGTGCTGCTGACCGCCTTCAGCCAGCGCGAGCTCGTCGACCGGGCGCGTGAGGCCGGGGCGATGGCCTACCTGGTGAAGCCGTTCCAGCAGTCCGACCTCCCGCCGGCGATCGAGATGGCCAGGAGCCGGTTCGCCGAGATCACGGCGCTGGCTGGCGAGGTCGACGACCTCACCGAGCAGCTCGCCGCCCGCAAGGCGGTGGAGCGGGCCAAGTCGCTGCTGCAGGAGTCGTTCGGCATCTCCGAGGCGGAGTCGTTCCGGTGGATCCAGAAGGCGGCCATGGACCTGCGACTGTCGATGCGCGAGGTCGCCGAGCAGGTCATCGACAAGGGCACCGACATCGCCCGTGGCTGACCCCGAGGGGGATTGGTTACAAATCGGCTACAACTGCGACCTGCGTGTCGGGGGACACACAACTGACACGTATTCGGGCTAGGTTTCCACCTAACGATGGCGGGACTCGTCATCTGTTGTTCGCCCAGAAACCCCCCGGAGGATTGATGAAGCGCAGCACCACGACGATGCGTCTGGCCGCTGTCGCCGCCGCGAGTGCCCTGGTACTCGCCGCGTGCGGCAGTGACTCCGACGACGACGCCGGCAGCGACGACAGCTCGGCCGCGTCGACGGCCGACGGCGTCCTGACCGTCGGAACCCTCCTGCCGCAGACCGGCAGCCTGTCGTTCCTCGGCCCGCCGGAGTTCGCGGGTGTCGACCTCGCGGTCGAGGAGATCAACGCCGCCGGCGGCGTGCTCGGTGAGGACGTCGTGCACGTGCGCGGCGACTCCGGCGACGCCGACTCCGGCATCGCCCCGGCCGAGACCGACCAGCTCCTCGACGCCGGATCCGACGTCATCGTCGGTGCCGCGTCCTCGGGCGTCTCGCTGACGGTCATCGACAAGATCATGTCGGCCGGAGCCATCATGTTCAGCCCGGCCAACACGTCGACGGCGTTCGACGAGGGCGACTTCGCCGAGCCGGACCTGTACTTCCGCACGGCTCCGTCGGACATCCTGCAGGGTGCCGTGCTGTCGAACCTGCTGATCCAGGACGGCCGTCAGAACATCGCCATCCTGGCCCGCCAGGACGCCTACGGCGAGACGCTCGCCGAGGAGATCGGCAAGGGCGTCGAGGCGGCCGGCAGCACCGTGGCCACCACGACGTTCTACGGCGAGACGGCGCAGTCGTTCGACTCGCAGGTCGCCGAGATCGCGAACTCCTCGCCCGACGCGGTCGTGCTGGTCGCCTTCGAGGAGACCACCACGATCGTCCCGCAGCTGATCCAGGCCGGCGTCGGCCCGCAGGACGTGCCCACCTACTTCGTGGACGGCAACACCGCCGGCTACGGAGCCGGTGACTCCGCGACCCTGCCCGACGGCACGCTCGAGGGCACCAAGGGCACCATCCCCGGTGCCGAGGCGGCCGGTGACTTCCAGGACCGTCTGCTCGGGGTCGATCCGTCGCTGACGAACTTCTCGTACGCCGGTGAGTCCTACGACGCGGTCATCGTGACGGCCCTCGCGGCCATCGCGGCCGACAGCGACGCGGGTCGCGACGTCGCCGAGGAGATCGTCGAGGTCACGACCGGTGGCGAGAAGTGCACCACGTTCGCCGACTGCGTCGAGCTGCTCGAGGCCGGTGAGGACATCGACTACGACGGTGTCTCCGGTCCGATCGAGCTCGGTGACACCGGTAGCCCGACCGCTGCGTCGATCGGCATCTACCAGTACGACGCGCTGAACAAGATCTCCGCGATCGACTACATCGCGGGCAACATCTGATCTGTTCCTGCTGATCGTCAGCGGCCCCGGACTCACCCGAGTCCGGGGCCGTTGACGTGTGCGCCGGACCGGACGAGCCGACGAACGACGACGAAGGGCCCCACCGGTGCGGTGGGGCCCTTCGTCGTGCGGGGGTTCAGTCCTCCGCGGCCTTCTGGCCGAGGGTGCCGAGGTAGAGGGCGATGACCTTCGGGTCGTTCGCCAGCGACCGGCCGGTGCCGGAGTAGGCGTTGCGACCCTGGTCGAGCACGTAGCCGCGGTCGCAGATCTGCAGGCAGCGGCGGGCGTTCTGCTCGACCATGACCACCGAGACGCCGGCCTTGTTGATGTTGCGGGTCTGCACGAACACCTCGTCCTGCAGGACGGGGGAGAGGCCGGCCGACGGCTCGTCGAGCAGCAGCACGGACGGATCCATCATGAGGGCCCGGCCCATCGCCACCATCTGACGTTCGCCGCCCGACAGCGAGCCGGCTCGCTGCTTGCGGCGCTCGCCGAGCCGGGGGAAGATGTCGGTCACGAAGGCGAACCGCTCGGTGTACTTCTTGGGCTCCTGGTAGCAGCCCATCTCGAGGTTCTCCTCGATGGTCAGGCTCGGGAACACGTTGTTGGTCTGCGGCACGAAGCCGATCCCGGCCGACACGAGCTGGTCGGCCCGCAGGTTGGTGATGTCGCGGCCCTTGAGCGTGACGGTGCCGCTGTGCACCGTCACGAGACCGAACAGGGCCTTCAGCAGCGTCGACTTGCCCGCGCCGTTGGGGCCGATGATGCCGACCAGCTCTCCGGGCTGGCAGTACAGGTCGGCGCCGTTGAGGATGTTCACCCCCGGCAGGTACCCGGCGATCAGGTTGTCGGCCCGCAGGACCGCGCCGTCGGCGCCGGCGGCGTGCTTGTCACGCTCGCCCTGCAGCTCGGCGGACTGGGTGCTGGTGTCGTCAGCCACGGTCGGCCTCCTGGTCGAGCTCGGCGTCGGCGGCGGCCTCGACCTCGGTCTCGTCCGCCTCGCTGATGTCGGTGTCGTGGTGCGTGCCGAGGTACGCGTCGATGACGGCCTGGTCGGCCATCACCTGTTGCGGGGTGCCCTCGGCGACGATCGTGCCCTGGGCCATGACGACGACCCAGTCGGAGATGTCGCGGACCATGTCCATGTCGTGCTCGACGAACAGCACCGTGCGCCCCTCGTCCCGCAGGGACTTGACGTGCCCGAGCAGCGACTGCTTGAGCGCCGGGTTCACCCCGGCCATCGGCTCGTCGAGCATGATGAGCTCAGGATCGACCATCAGCGCGCGCGCCATCTCCAGCAGCTTGCGCTGGCCGCCGGACAACGACCCGGCGAAGTCCTCGCTCTTGGCGTCGAGCTTGAACCGGGTCAGGAGGTCCTCGGCCCGGGTCGTGATCTCGTCCTCCTGGGTCTTCCAGAGACTGCGGAAGGGGGCGGACCAGAACTTCTCGCCCCGCTGCCCGGTGGCGCCGAGGCGCATGTTCTCCATGACGGTCAGCTTGGAGAGCACCTTGGTGAGCTGGAAGGTGCGCACCATGCCGCGGCGGGCCACCTTGTACGCCGGCACCTTGTGCAACGGCTTGCCGTTGAGCTGCCACTGCCCGGAGTCGGGGACGTCGAAGCCCGTCAGCAGGTTGAACAGCGTGGTCTTGCCGGCGCCGTTGGGTCCGATGAGAGCGGTGATGACGCCTCGTTGCACCTCGAGGTGCTCGACGTCGACGGCCTTCAGGCCACCGAACGAGCGCGAGATCGAGGACCCGACGAGGATCGGGTCGGGCTTCGGGACACCGGGGACGTTCTGGATCCCCGCGAGCGAGGCGGTGGCGGCAGCGGCCCCGGGTGTGGTGTCAGCGGGCATCGATGGCCAACTCCTTGCGGTCGCCGAAGATTCCTTGTGGTCGATAGATCATCAGCAGCATCAGACCCAGCCCGACGAGCACGAGCCGGACCAGGCTGGCCTGGGTGTTGGTCATCAGGAAGTCGGGGATGAGGGGATCCAGGCCTGACGTGGCCTGGCTGAAGAAGGCGCCGATGCCGGCCATGAGGAACCAGAAGATGATCGATCCGATGACCGGACCCAGCACCCGGGCGGCGCCGCCGATGAGCAGTGCCGTGTAGGCGAAGAACGTCACGTTGGTCGAGAACCCGGTGGGGATCACCGACGCCTGCTTGAGGGCCAGGAAGATGCCGGCCATGCCGCCGAAGACGCCGCCGAGCACGAGCGCCTGCATCTTGTACGCGAAGACGTTCTTGCCCAGCGAGCGGACGGCGTCCTCGTCCTCACGGATCGACCGCAGCAGCCGGCCCCACGGGCTGCGCATCAGCAACCAGACCAGCAGGCACGACAGGGCGACCAGGATCCACCCGACGGTGAGGGACCACAGGTCACCACGCCGGAACGACACGATGCCGAGGTCCAGCCCCGTCGTGTACGGATTGAGGTCCTGGAAGGTGCTGGCGTACCCCGTGAGGCCGTTCGAGCCGCCGAGGGTGTCGCTCATCTCGACCGACCCGAAGACCAGCCGGAGGATCTCGGCGGTGGCGATCGTCGCGATGGCGAGGTAGTCGGCCCGCAGGCGCAGGGTCGGCACGCCGAGCACGAGGGCCAGCAGCACCGGGGCGAGCATCGCGATGCACATCGCCCACCAGAACGGGATGTCGAAGGTGACGACGCTGACGGCCAGACCGTAGGCGCCGACCGCCATGAACCCGGCTTGGCCGAAGTTCAGCAGTCCGGTGTAGCCGAAGTGGATGTTGAGGCCGATCGCGGCGAGGGCGAACACGATCGCGTCCGGCCCGAGGGCCGACGAGAGGGCGGCGTTGAGAATCGATCCGAAGTCCATGGTGGCCCCTTACCCGATCCGCTCGCGGCGGCCGAGGATTCCTTGTGGTCTGACCAGCAGGATGAGGATGAGCACCACGAGGGCGCCCACCTCCTTGATCGAGGTGGGCACACCGAACAGCGGACCGACCTCGACCATGATGCCGATGATCATCGATCCGACCAGTGCGCCCCAGATGGTGCCGAGCCCGCCGAGGGTGACGGCCGCGAAGACCAGCAGCAGCAGGCGGAACCCCATGAGGAAGTTGACCTGGCTGTTGACGGCCAGCAGGACGCCGGAGAGCCCCGTGAGGGCGGTGCCGAGCACCCAGACCGACGAGATCACGCCGTCGACGCGCATGCCCGACGACGCCGACAGGGCCGGGTTGTCCGACACCGCCCGCATGGCCTTGCCCAGCCGGGTGGTCATCAGTGCGGTGACCACGACCACCAGGGTCACGAGCGCGATGCCCATGATCGCGATCTCCTTGGGCGCCAGGGAGACGAAACCGTAGTCGTCCCGACCCTGGCTGACGTACTCCGACAGCGAGCGGCGCGATCCACCGAAGGTGTACTGGTAGACGTTGCGCAGGAACAGCCCGAAACCGATCGACACGATCATCATGGCGATGATGCCGACGCCCTTGTTGCGCAGCGGCTTCCACAGCATCTTGTCCTGCAGGTACCCGAAGAGCGCGGAGGCCGCGACGGCGGCGATGCCGGCGAAGACGACCGGCAGGCCGAGGCCGCGGTTGGCCACGTAGGTGGCGATCGCACCGAAGGTGATCAGCTCGCCGTGCGAGAAGTTGGTGAGCTTGGTGGTGCCGAAGATCAACGAGAGCCCGAGGGCGGCCAGCGCCACGATCAGGCCGAACTTGATGCCCGAGACCATGGCCTCGATGAACCGGTCCGAGAACGGCACGGCCTCGATCGCGTCGACGCCGATCTGGAACTGCGCGAACGTCGGGCCGTCGAGCACGACCTGGACGGTGCGGCTCTCCTCCTCGCCGCTGAGCTCCACGCCGTCCGGCAGGGTGTCGGTGTCGATGGTCACGGTGTAGGTGCCCCGCTCGGGCACCGCGATGAACACGCGACCTTCGGGTCCGGTCTCACCCTCGCCCACCTCGTCGCCGTCCTCGTCGGTCACCACGAGGGTGGCGTCGGGGACGGGCTTGCTGTCGCCGTCGCCGGTGCTGTCGAGCAGCAGGACACCGATGGAGGGCCCGTCGGGCGGGGTGGCGGGCGCTGCCGGCGCGGAGGCCGTGGGCGACGGGGTCGGGTCCGGGCTCTCCTCGGCGAACGCGGCGGTCGGAGCCACCAGCATGAGGATCGCCACAGCAGCGAAGAGGGCCGTCAGTCGGCGTTGCACACGTGACTCCTGGGGTGGGGCGGACCAGTCACTTCCGGGCGTGGGGGTCACCACGTCTGGCGTGAGCATAGTTCGGGAGCGGGGTCGTGCGCAGGCTGTGGGCGAACCCCACAGGTAACAAATCGGTGTCGGACCGTTCGCCCCGGCGTCGTCCGACGTTCTCCCGAGGGGTAGCGCGCCGTCAGAACGACAGGACGACGGCGGTCAGGAGTGGAGCCACCAGCAGGGCGGGGAGCAGGTCGGCGACCGGGAAGGACTTGAGGTCCAGCAGCCGCAGCGCGACGCCGATGAGGATGAGTCCGCCGGTCGCCGTGATGGCGGCGAGGTGAGCCTCCGGCAGCACCGAGCCGGCCGCGACCCCCACGAGGGTCAGGCCGCCCTGGACGACGGCCACCGCCAGCGCGGATGCGAGCACCCCGACCCCGAGGGACGCGGCGAACGCCAGAGCGGCGAACCCGTCGAGCAGGGACTTCAGCCACAACTGGTCGGGCCCGTTGCCGATGCCCTCCTGGAAGGAGCCGAGGATGGTGAGCGGGCCGACGCAGAACACGAGGGAGCTGATCACGAATCCCTCGACGAACCGCGCCCGCCGGTCGACGCCGTCGGTGTCGGGGGATTCGCCGGCGTCCCGCCGGACGAGGCGCCGCTGCAACCAGCCGCCCACGGCCGTCAGGCGGTCCTCGAGTCGCCACCAGGACCCCACGATGCCGCCGATCAGCAGCGATCCCAGGACGATCAGCATCGGCGCGCTGGTGCCGACCGCATCGGTGAGGGCCGGGTCGCCGACGGCGACGGCGGCGTCGGCAGCGATCAGCAGCGTCACCAGCCCGAGCGCCGTGGTGACGGTCGAGCGGATCCTCTCGTCGAGGCGACCACCGATCAGCAGGCCGAGCCCGCCGCCCACGAGCACGGTCACCACGTTGGTGAGCGTGCCGATGCCGATGAACATGGTGGTCCTTCCCGGCTTCCCCTCCTGGGGCCGCCACCAGCGCGTAGTCTGTCACTGCGTCGCGGCCACGGGCCGTGCCGCGGGTCCTTCCCCACCCGCCCACCGTCGAGGAGCGTCATGGCCGCCAGGTCACCGGTCGTGCTGCGGGACGCCGGTCTCGCCGATGCGGCCGCCCTGATCGAGCTCTGGGAGGACGGGGTGGCGGCCGGTCTGGACGCCGACGCCGGCCAGCAGCAGTCCCTGTGGCGGCGTCCGACGGTCGACGAGGCGTCGCTCACCCTGACCGAGCACCAGTCCCGCTCGGGCAGTCGGGTGATCGTGGCGCTGGTCGACGACGAGATCGTGGGTGCGACGGTCTGCCAGATCACGACCCTCACCCCGATCACGCCGACCCGGGTCCTGGTGGTCACCGACCTGCAGGTCTCGACCCGTCACCGACGCCGCGGCGTGGCCTGGGCCCTGCTGTCCGCCGTCGCCGACCACGGTGACGACCACGACTGCGAGGTCGTGCTGGCGTGCATCCCCGCGCAGGCGCGGGAGCCGCACCGCTACCTCACCAAGGTCGGGTTCAGCCAGGTGGCGGTGCTGCGGGCGATCCAGGCCAGCAAGCTGCGGTCACGACTGACCGCCCGGTCGACCCACTCCCGCGAGACGGGTCGGATGATCGCGGTGCGGCGCACCCTGCGCCGGCGCCAGGGCGCACGGCCGACCGCCTGAGCCGTTCGCGTCAGCGTAGCGAGGCAAACACCTCGGGCTTCGTGTTCGCCAGCCCGAGGAACGAGGGCGTGAGCGCAGCGAGGCGAACCCCACGTGAGTGTCGCCTCGGGCTCCGCCCTCACGGTCGCGACCATGCGTTCGCCGGCCCGAGGAACGAGGGCGTGAGCGCAGCGAGGCGAACCCTGGGTGAGTGTCGCCTCGGGCTTCGCCCTCACGGTCGCTGCGCTCCCTGGCGACCGCAGGCACCGTTCGCCAGCCCGAGGAACGAGGGCGTGAGCGCAGCGAGGCGAACCCCACGCGAGGGTCGCCTCGGGCTCCGCCCTCACGGTCGCTGCGCTCCCTGGCGGCCGCCTGGCCGCGTCGCACACCCGTCGGGGCGTCAGCGTCGGCGGCTAGGGTGATCGACGTGGACCGACTCCTGCTGATCGACGGCCATTCGGTCGCCTACCGAGCCTTCTTCGCCCTGCCCGTCGAGAACTTCGCGACGACCACCGGCCAGCACACCAACGCGGTGTTCGGCTTCACCTCGATGCTCATCAACGTGCTGCGGGACGAGACGCCGACCCACGTCGCGGTCGCCTTCGACGTCTCCCGGCGCACGTTCCGCACCGAGGAGTACGCGGAGTACAAGGGCAACCGCAGCAAGAGCCCTGACGAGTTCAAGAGTCAGATCCCGCTCATCAAGGAGGTCCTCGACGCCCTCGGCATCCGGACCTTCGAGAAGGACGGTTTCGAGGCCGACGACATCATCGGCACCCTGACCCGGGAGGCCCAGGAGGCCGGGATGGAGGTGCTGATCTGCACCGGCGACCGTGACGCCCTCCAGCTGGTCACCGACACCACGACCGTCCTGTACCCGCGCAAGGGGGTGTCCGACCTGGCCCGGATGACGCCGGAGGTCGTGCGCGAGAAGTACGGCGTCGACCCGGCTCAGTACCCCGAGCTCGCGGCGCTGGTCGGCGAGACCAGCGACAACCTGCCGGGAGTGCCCGGCGTGGGACCCAAGACGGCCGCCAAGTGGATCGCCACCTACGGCTCCCTGGAGTCACTGGTCGCCGAGGTCGACCAGGTGCCGGGCAAGGCGGGGGCGTCCCTGCGGGAGCACCTGGACTCGGTGCTGCGCAACCGGCGCATCAATGCGCTCGTCCGTGACCTCTCGCTCGACGCGGTACCGGCCGATCTGGCGTTCAGCACCAAGTGGAACCGCGAGGCGATCCACACGGTGTTCGACTCCCTGGAGTTCGCCGCCCTGCGCGAACGACTCTTCAGCTACCTCGGAGGTGGCGACGAGTCGGTCGCCGCAGACGCTGCCGTCGACGTCGAGCTCACCGTGGTGCCGGCCGGCGGCGTCGCAGCGTGGCTGTCCGAGCACGTCGGGGCAGACCCGGTGGGGCTGGAGGTCGACGGTGACACCACCCCCACCGACGCCCGCGCCCGTGCCCTCGCGATCGCCACCGCCGACGGTCACGCCGCTTGGGTGGGGGTCGACACGCTCGACGCGGACGACGAGGCAGCGATCGCCGGCTGGCTCGCCGACGCCGAGCGACCGGTCGTCCTGCACGACGCCAAGGGCCAGCTGCACGCGCTCGCCGCGCAGGGATGGACGGTGCGGGGCCTGGTCGCCGACACGGCCATCGCCACCTACCTGGTGCGTCCTGACCAGCGGGCGTACGACCTCGCGGACCTCTCGGTGCGCTACCTGCACCGTGAGCTCGTGACCACCGGCGCCGACACCGGCCAGCTCGCGTTCGAGGAGGTCGACACGGGCGCCGACGTGGCCGTCCAGCGCGCCCGCGCCGCGCTGGACCTCTGGGCCGTCATCGGCGCCGAGCTCGAGGCCAGCGACTCGATGAGCCTGCTGGCCGACCTCGAGCTGCCGCTCGTCGACGTGCTGATGACGATGGAGTCCACCGGCATCGCGGTCGACACCGACCACCTCGACACTCTGCACGCGGAGTTCACCGAGCGGATGCTCGGCGCCGCGCAGGAGGCGTACGCCGTCATCGGCCGGGAGGTGAACCTCGGATCGCCCAAGCAGCTGCAAGTCGTCCTGTTCGACGAGCTGGGCATGCCGCGCACCAAGCGCACCAAGACCGGCTACACGACCGACGCCGATGCCCTCCAGGGGTTGTTCGCCAAGACCCAGCACCCGTTCCTGGAGCACCTGCTCGCCCACCGCGACGTGACCCGGCTGCGGCAGACCGTCGAGGGACTGCAGAAGACCGTGGCACCCGACGGTCGCATCCACACCACCTACGCGCAGACCATCGCCGCCACGGGCCGGCTCAGCTCGGCCGACCCGAACCTGCAGAACATCCCGATCCGCACGGAGTCCGGGCGGCGTATCCGTGAGGCCTTCTGCGTCGGGCCGGGGTTCGAGACGTTGCTCACCGCCGACTACAGCCAGATCGAGATGCGCATCATGGCGCACCTGTCCGAGGACGCCGGGTTGATCGAGGCGTTCCGCACGGGCGAGGACTTCCACACCGTCATGGCGGCCAAGGTCTTCGACCGCGATCCCGGCGACATCGACGGTGGGCTGCGGGCCCGCATCAAGGCCATGAACTACGGGCTGGCGTACGGGCTCTCCTCGTACGGGCTCGGTCAGCAGCTCGGCATCAGTCCCGGCGACGCCCAGGTGCTGATGGACGACTACTTCCAGACCTTCGGCGGTGTCCGCGACTACCTGCACGGAGTCGTCGACGAGGCGCGCCAGACGGGGTTCACCGCCACCATCCTGGGCCGCCGCCGGTACCTGCCGGACCTGCAGAGCGACAACCGCCAGCGGCGGGAGATGGCCGAGCGGATGGCCCTCAACGCCCCCATCCAGGGTTCGGCGGCCGACCTGATCAAGGTGGCGATGCTCGGGGTCGACCGCGCGTTGGCCGACGCGGGCCTCGGCTCGCGCATGCTGCTGCAGGTGCACGACGAGCTCGTCCTGGAGGTGGCTCCGGGGGAGCGGGACGCTCTCGAGGCGCTCGTCCGCGAGCAGATGGCGGCCGCCGCCGACCTGTCCGTGCCGCTGGACGTCTCGGTCGGGGTGGGCCGCACGTGGCACGAGGCGGGTCACTGAACCTCGCGTGAGGGGCGCCTCGGGCTCCGCCCTCACGGTCGCTGCGCTCCCTGGCGACCGCGAGGGTTGCGTTCGCCAGCCCGAGGAACGAGGGCGTGAGCGCAGCGAGGCGAACCTCGCGTGAGGTCGCCTCGGGCTTCGCCCTCACGGTCGCTGCGCTCCTCGGCGACCACAGGGGTGTGTGGTTTCGAGGCTGCTCGTTCCTCGCAGCACCTCAACCACCGGGCAGTCGCGGCCAGGTGTTCGCCAGCCCGAGCTTGCGAGGGCGTGAGCGCAGCGAGGCGAACCTTGCGCGAGTGTCGCCTCGGGCTCGTTCCTCGCCCTCACGGTCGCTCCGCTACCTGGCGACCGCAGGGTTGCGTTGGCCAGCCCGAGCTTGCGAGGGCGTGAGCGCAGCGAGGCGAACCTCGCGTGAGGGTCGCCTCGGGCTCCGCCCTCACGGTCGCTGCGCTCCCTGGCGACCACCGGGGTGCGTCCGCCAGCCCGAGGAACGAGGGCGTGAGCGGAGCGAGGCGAACCTCGCGTGAGAGTCCGGCCTAGATCACGGCCCCGTCGCTGCGCCCGTCATCGATGTGGGCGTAGGGATCGGCAGCCTTCTCGGGCTGTGCCTCGGGATCGTAAGGCCACCGTTCCTCCAGCACGATGGCCAACGCCGAGGCGGTGAAGATCGTCGAGAGGATGCCGATCGACAGCCCGAGGATCAGGGCGATGGCGAAGTCCTTCAGGGAGTCGCCACCCAGCACGGCCAGGGCCGCGAGGATGAAGATCGCGCCGAGACCGGTGTTGATGGTCCGCGGGATCGTCTGCAGGATGGCGGAGTTCACCACCTCACGCAGGGGCCGGGTCACGTTCTCGGCGGTGCGTTCTCGGATCCGGTCGAAGATCACGATCGTGTCGTTGACCGCCAGACCGATGATCGACAGCACGGCCGCGAGGAAGACACCGTCGATCGGCTTGCCCCACCAGGCGAAGATGCCGACGACCGTCAGCACCACCGACACCATCGACACCTGGGCGGCGACGGCATAGGTCCAGCGGAACCGGAACGACAGGTACAACATCTGCGCCGAGATCGCGATCGCGAAGGCGATCAGCGCCTTGTTGCGCAGCTCCTGGCCCAGGCTCGCAGTCAGCAGCTCGTCACGGATCTTCGTGGACCCGTCACCGACCTCGCCGACGGCCTCCTCGATCGCGACCGCCTCGTCGTCGGAGATCTCCTCCACCCGGACGGTGATGTTCTCGGTGACGCCGTCGCTGGAGGACTCCTGCACGATGGCCCGGGGGAACCCGGCGTCGCTCACGGCCTCGCGGGCGACCTCGACGTCGACCGGCGACCCGGTCGAGTACTCCAGCAACCGGCCGCCGGTGAACTCCACACCGAGGTCGAGGCCACGGACGACGATGCCGCCGATCGACACGACTGCCACGGCTGCGGTGATCGCGAGCCACGTGCCGCTGCGCCTCATCAGGTCCGGGCCGCTCTCGGTCAGCCACTGCCGGATCCGTCCGGTGCGGGAGATGCCGCTGACGCCGGGGTTGGATCGCAGGACCGACCGCTTGACGGCGAACTCGGTCAGGACCCGGGCGATCACGAGCGCCGAGACCATGGACGCGATGACACCGATCGAGAGGGTCACGCCGAAGCCCTTCACGGGTCCGGAGGCGAGGAAGAACAGCAGCGCTGCTGCGATCAGGGTGGTCACGTTGGAGTCGAGGATCGCTGACCAGGCCTTGGAGAACCCGGTCTTCAACGCAGGAGCCAGGCCGTGGTCGGGGTGCTCGGTGTACTCCTCGCGGGCCCGCTCGAACACCAGCACGTTGGCGTCGATCGCCAGGCCGATCGCCAGCACGAAACCGGCCAGGCCCGGCAGGGTCAGGGTGGCCCCGATGCCGACGAGGAGGCCGAACGCGATGAGGGCGTACGAGGCGAGCGCGAGCGTGGCGAGGAACCCGATGACGCGGTAGACGAGCACGATGAACAGACCCGTCAGGATGATGCCGATGATCGCGGCCTCGATCGAGGCGTCGATCGCGGCCTCGCCGAGGGTCGCTCCGACCGTGCGCTGCTCGATGAGCTCCAGGGGGACCGGCAGCGCTCCACCCTTGATGAGCACGGACAGGTCCTCGGCAGTCTCCTGCGTGAAGTTGCCCGTGATCTGGGTGCTGTTGCCGCCGCCGGAGGCGCACAGGCTGGGCTGCACGGCTGGTGACGAGATGATCTGGTCGTCCAGGACGATTGCGACGCGCTGTCCGCCGGCGGTGTTGGCGCAGGCGGCGGCGACGAGCTGGTTCCAGCCGTCACGACCCGGGCCGGCGAAGTCGACGTTCACGACCCACTCGCCGAGACCCTGCTGCACGGTCGTGGCGGCCGCATCGGACACCCCTTCGCCGTCGACCGCCACTGGGCCGAGCAGCAGACGGGTTCCCTGCTCGTCGGGTACGACGAGCTGGCCCTCGGGGGCGCCCTGTCCCGGTGCCACGGGCTGGATGACCTCGTGGAAGCTCAGCTGGGCGGTCTGGCCGATCGTCTCGGCCGCCTCACGCGGGTCCTGCAGACCGGGCAGCTCGACGATGATCCGGCGTTCGCCCGACCGCGCGATGCTCGGCTCGGCGACGCCGAGCGCGTCGACACGACCACGGATGACCTCCAGGGCCCGGTCGGTCGACTCCGCGTCGGCCTCGACCCGGTCGGTGCTCTGGGTCTCGAAGACGATCTGGGTGCCGCCGCGCAGGTCGAGCCCGAGCTGGGCCGGCTGGGTGAACGCCAGGGCGAGCACACCGGCGATCACGGCGAGCGCGGCCAGGGCGCGCCAGGTGGTGGACGTGAATCTCATCGAGCAGCTTTCCTCGGCGGGTGGATGCGGGCGCCCCGGTCGACCGGGAGATGCGCCTCACGCAGCATACGGTGCAGTCCCTCCTGCCCGACCTAGGCTGGTGGCATGACACAGCGACTTCATGGCCGGCGCCTGGGACACAGCGGCATCGAGGTGTCCACGGTGGGGATCGGGTGCAACGCGTTCGGTGACCGCATCGGGGCCGAGGAGGTGCAGCAGGTGGTCGATGCAGCCCTCGACCACGGGGTCACCTTCTTCGACACCGCGGACGTGTACGCCGGGGGTCGCAGCGAGGAACTGCTCGGTGCGGCCCTGGGCCGTCGGCGCTCCGAGGTGGTCGTCGCGACGAAGTTCGGGATGGACATGCAGGGCGTCAACGGCGACGACGGCGGGCGGCGCGGTTCGGCCACCTACGTCCGGACGGCGGTCGAGGCGAGCCTGCGCCGGTTGGGTACCGACCACATCGACCTGTACCAGCTGCACACCCCCGACCCGGCCACGCCCGTCGAGGAGACCCTGGGAGCCCTGGACGAGCTGGTCCGGGCCGGCCTGGTGAGGGCGATCGGCAGCTCGAACCTGCAGGCCTGGCAGGTCGTCGACGCGGACTGGACGAGCCGCGTCGGCGGACTCGCCCGGTTCGCCACCGCCCAGAACGAGTACTCCCTGTACAACCGCACGGCCGAGGTGGAGCTGGTCCCGGCCTGTACGTCGCTGGACGTCGGGATCCTGCCGTACTTCCCGCTCGCGTACGGCCTGCTGACCGGCAAGTACGAGCGCGGCGCCGAACCGCCGGAGGGCAGTCGCCTCTCGGTGCAGCGGCAGCGGCCCCGGCTCGAGGGCGCCGACTGGGACCGGATCGACGCGTTGACCGACTACGCGGACCAGCGCGGGCTGTCGCTCCTGCAGGTCGCGATCGGAGGCCTCGCCTCCCGCCCGGCGGTGTCGAGCGTCATCGCCGGGGTCTCGCGTCCGGAGCAGGTCGCGGCGAACGTCAGCGCCGCCGGCTGGGAGCCGTCGGAGGACGACCGGGCTGAGCTCGACCGGCTCGGGGCACCCTCGCAGTCGTACACGACCTTCGCCCCTGCGTGAGGAGAGTGGGGCGTCGGGCTGGGAGCGCCTCACGGCGCGTGGCCGCTCGTGGCGGCTGATGTTGGGACCCGGGGCTACCGCAGCCCGACGCCCGGTCAGTCTAACGGAGTCGGCCCAGCCCGCACGTGCTCCGTGGCGTGCTCGGAGCGGATCAGTGCAGCTGTGACCTGCGCTCCAGGGCGGCCGCATGACGCAGCTGGGTGGCGAGGTCGAACAAGCGGGCAGCGCTGACCGGATCGCCGGAGTCCAGGTGGCCCCGCCCGACCGCGACGACCTGGGCGAAGGCCGCCGCGCGGTCGAGGATGACGTCGAAGTCGGACCGCACGATGCCGCCGACCACTGTGTCGACCAGGCGCACCACGTCGTCGGGGGACGGCGGGTCGACCAGGCCCGCGAGCGCGTCGGCCACCGGCGCCCACGTGCGTCCCGCGGCGAACTCACGCGCTGCCTGGGCAGGCTGGCGGTGCACCCAGGTGCGGAGCAGGTAGAGGCGCCACAGCGACCCGGCGACGGTGTCGGCCGGTGCGGTGGCCCAGAGCTCGGCGATCACGCCGAGCCCCTCGGTGTCGGCGAGCCGGGTGACGCGGTCGACCAGCCCGGCGTCGGTGGGGTTGTTCGGACCCCGCACGAGCAGCGCGGCGATGCGGTGTCCCGCCGCGGCCGCCTCCGCCGGGTCGTGACCACCCTCCTGCGCCTCGAACAGCAGCGGGCCGGGCAGAGACGGGCGACGGAAGTCGTTCATGTCCGAGCCGTCATCGCAACGCCTCGTCGACGGCCGCGAGGTAGGCGTCGGAGCGGGAGTCGCCGCAGGGCCGGATGCGGGCGACGGCGTGTCCCGGCACGGGCTCGAAGATCATCCGGTTCATCACGTAGGCCACCGTGCGGCGGCGTTCGAGGTCGTTGACGACCACCGATCCGCCGAGACCGCCCCAGTAGCAGCGGCGCCCGGCCGGGACCGACGGCATGATGCGGTCGTCCGGCAGCGCCCACCCGAGCCCGAAGGTCAACGGGACGTCGAGGACGCGGTCCCAGCCGTCACTGACCGGGCGCAGGATGCGGTCGATCGTGGCGGGCGAGAGCAGGCGCACGCCGTCGAGCTCGCCTCCGTGGGACACGATCGACTGGATCCGCGCCACCGACCGGGCGTTCCCGTGCCCGTTGGCCGCGGGGATCGCGCCCCGCCTCCACCGCTCGGTATTGGCCTCGTGCGCGGGGACGAAGGGCCCCGTGAAGGTGCGGACGAACGGGTGCGTGGCGTCGAGCCCGGTCATGTCGACGTCGATCATCTGCGGGGGCGTGACCGGCGAGACCCGGTGGTCGTCGTCCGGCCCGAGACCCAGGTGGAAGTCGGCGCCCAGGGGGCCGGCGATCTCCTCGGCGACGAACCTGCCGACAGTCCGTCCCGACACCCGTCGGACGACCTCTCCGACGAGGTGGCCCTGGTTGAGCAGGTGGTAGCCCGTGGCCGTCCCGGGCGTCCACCACGGCGCCTGGGCCGCGAGTGCGGCCGTCGACCGCTCCCAGTCGTACAGGTCGTCGACCTGGACGGGCTGGTCCCACCCGGAGACGCCCGACGCGTGCGACAGCAGCATGGCGACGGTCACGTGCTCCTTGCCGGCGGCGGCGAACTCGGGCCAGTAGTCGGCGACCGGCGCGTCGACGTCGAGCTCGCCCCGGTCGTGCAGCACGAGCGCAGCGAGGTTCACCATGACCTTGCTGATCGACCAGACCGGCGTCAGGGTGTCGTGCGTCCACGGGACGGTGCGTTCCTCGTCGAACCAGCCGGCCCAAGTGTCGAGCAGCACCTCGCCGTCCTGGATGACACAGAGGGACGCACCGCGCTCACGGCCGTCGGCGACGCCGTCGGCCAGCAGCTCGGCGACGCCGGCGAGACGGGGGTCGACGACGGGTTGGCTCACGGGACCACCGTAGCCGCGGACTCCACCCGGCCGCCTAGACCAGGGCCTCGACCAGGGGGTCGCCGACCAGATCGATCTGCCAGGGTCGGGCGCCGCCGTCGCGGAGCACCGACGACACGGTCGCGGTGCTGACCTCGGCCGGTGGCTCCCACGCGAGCGCTCGGACCAGGTGCGGGCTGATGAGGTTCTCCGTGGGCAGGTCGTGCTCCTCGGCCAGTCCGGTGACGGCGTCACGGCACCGCGCGAGTCGCGCGGCGGCCTCGGGGAACTTGTCGACCCAGGCTCTCGGGGGCGGGGGACCGTCCGTGCGCTGGCCGACGGTCGGCAGGTCGGCCTCCGGCAGGGCCAAGGCGTTCTCGACCGCGTCGTGCCACTGGCTCAGGTACCGGCGCGGACCCTGCCCGCGCAGGCCGCGCAGACCCTTGAGCGTGGCCATGTCCTGAGGTGCCGCCGTCGCGATCTCGACCAGGGCGGCATCGGGGAGGATGCGGCCAGGGGTGGTGTCGCGGTGCTCGGCGATCTCGTCGCGGGTCAGCCAGAGGGCCCGTACCAGGGCGAGGGTGCGGCGACCCCGCACCCGGTGCATGCCGGAGGTGCGGCGCCACCGCTCGGTCTTCTCCGGCGGTCCCGTGAACGACAGCAGGGCCTCGAAGTCCTGGGCGGCCCACTCCCGCTTTCCCGCCTCGCGCAGCTCGGCATCGAGCAGGTCGCGCAGCTCGACGAGCACCTCGACGTCGAGAGCGGCGTAGACGAGCCACGGTTCCGGCAGCGGACGGGTCGACCAGTCGGCGGCTGAGTGCTCCTTGGCCAGACTGCGGCCGAGGAAATGCTCGACCAGGGTCGCCAGGCCGACGCGTGGCAGGTTGAGCAGACGCCCGGCGTGCTCGGTGTCGAACAGCGCCCGCGGCCTCAGCCCGATCTCGGCCAGGCACGGCAGGTCCTGGGTGGCGGCGTGCAGGATCCACTCGGCGTCGCCGATGGCGTCGTCGAGGTCCTCCAGACCACCGAAGCCGATCGGGTCGACCAGGTGGGTGCCCGACCCTTCGCGCCGCAGCTGCACCAGGTAGGCCCGCTGGGAGTAGCGGTAGCCCGAGGCCCGCTCCGCGTCGAGGGCGACCGGTCCGGACCCGCGTGCGACGGCCGCGCACGTCTCGGCCAGGGCTGCCGCGGTGTCGACCACCGGTGGCAGCGGGTCGCGGAGCGTCAGAGGAGGCGACGGGGGAGCCGGCGGTTCCACCGGGCGGTCGGGCACGGGGTTCTGGTCGGGCACAGGCTTTTGGTCCGGTGCAGGGTTCTGGTCCGACTCGCTGTCGACCGACGAGGGTGGGGCCTGCCGCGGCGCCGACTGCGGCGAGATGAACTCAGGATTGTGCTGGTTCATCGGCCGCCCCAGGTGCGGCGGGGGAGCGGTACGACGTCCGGGGACAGCGGTGGCAGACCGGCGAGCATGCACAGCAGGTCGGTCCACGCCCCGACGTGGTCGGCGACCCCCGTGGTGGGTGTCCACGACGCCCTGACCTCGATCTGGGCGTCGGTGCCGTTGTCGACCATGTCGCCGAAGGCCTCGGTGTGCACCACGGTGACACTGCCGCTGGCCGCGGTGAGCTCAGCGCCCCGTGACGCGAGGGCGTCGGACAACCAGCTCCAGCCGACGCCCGGGAGGACGGGATCGGCGGCCATGTCGAACTCGATGTCCGCCCGGGCGAAGGTGACGCACCGGAAGGTGCCTCCCCAGGTGTCGTTGCCGGCCGGGTCGTGCAGGAGGATGAACCGTCCGGTCGCCAGCTCGTCGTCGCCGACCAGCACGTCACCGGTGACGGCGTGGGCGTGCGGGGCGATGCGCCGGGGCGCCGGCATCTGGTCGACGGTGACCTCGGGCCGGAGCGCCGCCAGTCCGATCTGTTCCACGGCGGCGGTGAACTGCGCCGGGACAGGATCGACTTCGTTGCGGACTCCCACACAGTGATGGTAGGTGGGCCCGGTGGCAACGGCCCGGTCCGACACTCCGGTCGCGGTACCGGAGCACCTGAAAGACTGGGCCCGTGACCACGACCCTGATCGACAGCCCGTTCCTCCGCGCCGCCCGCGGTGAGCAGCCCGACCACACCCCGGTGTGGTTCATGCGTCAGGCCGGACGGTCCCTCCCGGAGTACCTCGCGCTGCGCGAGGGAGTGCCGATGTTGGAGTCGTGCTTCCGCACCGACATGGTCGTGGAGATCACCCTGCAGCCGGTCCGTCGCTACGGCGTCGACGCTGCCATCTTCTTCTCCGACATCGTCGTTCCGCTGAAGGCGATCGGTGTCGACCTGGACATCGTGCCGGGCACGGGGCCGGTCGTGGCCGAGCCGGTCAGGCGTCCCGAGCAGCTCGCCCAGCTGCGGGACGTCGAACCCGATGACGTCACGGCCGTCACCGACGCCGTGACGGCTCTGGTGGGAGAGCTGGGATCCACCCCGCTCATCGGTTTCGCCGGTGCGCCGTTCACCCTGGCGTCCTACCTGATCGAGGGAGGTCCGTCGCGCGACCACCGGCTCACCAAGCAGATGATGTACGCAGAGCCGCAGCTGTGGCACGCGCTGCTCGGACGCATCGCCGCGATCGCCGGCCAGTTCCTGCGGCTGCAGGTCGAGGCCGGCGCGTCGGCGGTCCAGCTGTTCGACTCGTGGGCCGGTGCGCTGTCCCTGGCTGACTACGAGCGGTACGTCCGGCCGCACTCCGCGGCCGTGCTGGAATCCGTCGCCGATCTCGGCGTGCCGCGGATCCACTTCGGTGTCGGCACGGGCGAGCTGCTCGGCTCGATGGGTGAGGCCGGTGCCGACGTCGTCGGGGTCGACTGGCGGGTCCCGCTCGACGAGGCCGTCCGCCGTGTCGGTCCCGGGCGATCAGTGCAGGGCAACCTCGATCCGACCGTGGTGTTCGCGCCCACCGAGGTGGTGCACGCCGAGGCGGCGCGGGTCATCGAGGCGGGCCGTGCGGCGCAGGGGCACATCTTCAACCTCGGCCACGGAGTCCTGCCGGCCACCGATCCCGACGCCCTGGCACGTCTCGTGGACTTCGTCCACGCCTACCCCTCGGCCTGACCGTGCACGTCGCCGTCGTCGGAGCGGGCATGGCCGGGCTGACGGCGGCCCTTCGTCTGGGGTCCGCCGGTCACGACGTCGTCGTGCTCGAGGGATCGCCGCGGATCGGTGGCAAGCTGCTGCTCGGTGAGGTCGGTGGAGTCACCCTTGACCTGGGGGCGGAGTCGGTGCTCGCGCGCCGGCCCGAGGCCACCGGCCTGATCCGCGAGGTCGGTCTGGGCGACGACCTGGTCCATCCCCGGACGGCCTCGGCATCGGTGTGGACCCGTGGCCGGCTGCGGCCGATGCCGCCCACCGTCATGGGGGTTCCGTCCGATCTGGACGCACTCACGGCGTCGGGGATCGTGACCGGACCGGTCGGGGGTGCACCGGCAGCCCTGCCCGCCGATGACGTCTCGGTCGGGGCCTTCGTGGCCGAGCGCGCCGGCCGCGAGGTGGTCGACCGCCTCGTCGAGCCCCTCCTCGGCGGCGTCTACGCCGGACACGCGGACCGGCTCTCGCTGTTCGCCGCTGCGCCGCAGATCGCCGCTCTGGCACCCGACCTCCTGGCCTCGGCGGCCGCCGCGCGCTCCGGCCCGGCCGACACCTCGCCGGTCTTCGCCGGGGTCCGGGGCGGAGTCGGCCGGTTGCCGGCGGCGGTCGCGGCGGCGTCCGGCGCGACGATCCGCACGGGGGTGACCGTCCGCTCCGTCGCGCCCGAGGGCGACGGCTGGCGACTGCTCCTCGGTCCGGTGTCGTCGATCGAGACCCTCGACGTGGATGCGGTGGTGCTGGCCGTGCCGGCCCCCGCAGCGTCGCGGCTCCTGACGACCGTCGCGCCCGAGGCAGCCTTCGCCCTGGCCGCCGTCGAGTACGCATCGGTCGCCCTGGTCACGATGGTGTGGGAGGAGTCGTTCGAGCTTCCGGGCTCCGGCTTCCTCGTGCCGCCCGTCGACGGCACCCGCATCAAGGCGGCGACGTTCTCGTCGTCGAAGTGGGACTGGACCGCGGCGTCCGGTCGCACCGTCGTCCGGACGTCGCTGGGGCGGGCCGGCGAGAGCACGACCCTGCTGGCGGACGACCGCACGCTCGCCGACGGAGCGCTGTCGGACCTGAGGTCGGCGCTGGCGGAGGCCTGCCCCGACCTCCCGGATCCGGCGGACCGGCACGTGCAACGGTGGGGTGGCGGCCTCCCGCAGTACGACGTCGGGCACGGGGCCCGGATCGACGCCGTCGACCGGGCCGTCGCCGGCGTCCGGGGGCTCGAGGTGTGTGGAGCCGCCTACCGAGGGGTCGGCATCCCCGCCGTGATCGACTCGGCCGAGGCCGCCGTCGCGCGTCTGCTGGCCGACCCGGGAGAATGAGGGCATGACTGAGCGCGTGCCGAACCAGGGCAAGATCGCCAAGGAGATCAACGAGACCATCCGCTACACGATGTGGTCGGTGTTCCGTCTCGACACCCCGCTGGGTGACGCCGACCGTGCGGCGGAGGCCGCCGAGGTCGAGTCCCTCGTGGCCGACCTCGCGAGCGACGACGTGGTGGTGCGCGGCTTCTACGACGTGTCGGGCCTGCGCGCCGACGCCGATCTCATGGTCTGGTGGCACGCACCGACGGCCGACGCGCTGCAGGCGGCGTACAACGCCTTCCGCCGGACCGCTCTCGGTGCGCGGATGGCGCCGGTGTGGTCGCAGATGGCCCTGCACCGGCCGGCCGAGTTCAACCGTTCCCACGTGCCGGCCTTCATGGCCGACGAGACGGTGCGCGACTGGGTCTGCGTGTACCCGTTCGTGCGGTCCTACGAGTGGTACCTGCTGCCCGAGGACGAGCGGCGCGACATGCTGAAGGAGCACGGCATGCAGGCGCGGCCGTATCCCGACGTGCGTGCCAACACCGTCGCGTCGTTCGCGCTGGGCGACTACGAGTGGATGCTGGCCTTCGAGGCCGACGAGCTGCACCGCATCGTGGACCTCATGCGCGACCTGCGCGCCAGCCGGGCGCGCCGGCACGTCCGCGAGGAGATCCCGTTCTACACGGGGCGCCGGTGGACGGTCGCCGAGCTCACCGCGCTCTGGCCCTGAGCCGGACGGTGGACCGGCGGCTCAGCCCTCGTCGGGTCGCAGCTGCAGGGCGATGCCGTTGATGCAGTACCGCTGATCGGTGGGGGTGTCGAAGCCCTCGCCCTCGAAGACGTGCCCCAGGTGGGACCCGCAGGTCGCGCAGCGCACCTCGGTGCGGGTGCGGAACATCGACTTGTCCTCGACGTACTCGACGCTGTCGCCGGCGAGCGGACTGTAGAACGCGGGCCACCCGCAGTGGGCGTCGAACTTGGTCTCGCTGCGGAACAGCTCGGCCCCGCAGGCGCGGCAGGCGTACACACCCACCGTCGGGTCGGTCTCGTAGGAGCTGCTGAACGGCCGCTCGGTGCCGGCCTTGCGCAGGACGTGGAACTCCGCGGAGCTCAGCTCCTCGCGCCACTCGTCATCGGTCTTGGAGACGTCGTATGCCATGCGTCCAGCCTACGGGGGACCGCTGAACCCGGCTCGCCTCAGAGCGCCTGACCCGAGAAGGGGACCTGCTCGAGCAGGTGCAGGGTCGGTACGTCGAGGTGGCGCTTGGCCCGCGACGTCCAGTCGAGGTGGAAGAACTCCTGCACCAAGTGCGGCTCGGTCATGATGATCGCCTCGGCGGCGCCGGTGCGCGCGACCAGCTCGGTGAGCGCGTGCACCGGCTCGTCGTGGGTCAGCGTCGTCTCGACCTGCTGGCGACGGTCGAGCAACAGGCGGGCGCTGGAGGACAGACCCTCCTCGGCCTCGGCCCGTGCCTCGTCGCCGGCCTCCTGGATGACCTCGGCCGACGTGGGCGGCACGACCTGGCCGGCCCCAAGGCTGCCCAGCGACATCGCCATCAGGTGGGGCGTGCTGGGCACGGGCATCAGCACCTGGTAGGTCACCGGCTCGTCGAGACCTTCGTGCAGGGCCACGACCTGGTCGGCGTCGAGGGCGGACAGCGGGCGTTCGATCAGCAGCGCGACGGTGTACATGGTCGTCCCCTTCGGTCGTTGTCCCGACCCTACTCCGCGTCGGACCCGTCGCGGCGCCGCAGCCACCGGGTCAGCAGGACGCCGTCGTCCACCTCGGCGTGGGCCAGGGTGAGCGGACGGTCGACCGCAGCGTCACCGTGGGTGATCCGCGGCCCGTCGCCCGCGGTGAGGGTCGGCGCCACGGTGAGGCACAGCTCGTCCACCAGATCGAGCTCGGTGAGCGACGCGAAGAGGCTGGGCCCGCCCTCGCCCAGCACCCGGTTCCATCCGCGCCGCCCGAACTCCTCGAGCACGGCCGTCCAGTCGATCTCGTCGTCGCCGTGCCCGATCACCTCCACCGGGCCGAGGTCCAGGTCCGCGGCGGCCCGTGCGGTGGTCACCACCACGACTCCGTCCCGGCGGAGTGCGTCGGGGAGGTCCGGACGGCGCGTCACCAGCGCGAGCACGGGGACCGGTCGCTGGCCGGCGGCGGTGCGGCGCTGCTGTTGGTCCGCATCCAGCCGCACCGGACCGTAGTCCTCGTCCCGTGCGGTACCGGCGCCGACGAGGACCACGTCGCAGACCGACCGCAGGTGCAGGTACACGGCGCGGTCCGGCTCACCGCCGAGGTCGCCCGACCGGTGGTCCGCCCCGGTGGCCGACCCGTCGACCGAGGCGACGAAGTTCATCCGCACCCACGGGCGGTCGGTGTCGGGGTAGGCGTACAGGCGGTCTCGGAGGTCGCGATCCATGTCCGGAAGCCTGACATAGTGATCGCCATGGCCTCCTCCGTGACCGATCTGCTGCGGACGACCGGTCCGGTGGACCTTGCCGCGATCGACGCACGGTCCACCCCCGGCTTCGACGACGACAAGGACGCCGCGCTCGCCGCCACGGCCCAGCTGGAGCCCGAGCTGGCCGATCTGCAGGAGCGGCTCTTCGCCGGAGGGCGCGCGGGGACCACGGAGCGCCGGGTCCTCCTGCTGCTGCAGGGTATGGACACCGCGGGCAAGGGCGGGACCCTGCGCAAGGTCGCCGGACTCATGGACCCGCAGGGCCTGACGGTCACGGCGTTCAAGAAGCCCACCGACGAAGAGCTGCAGCACGACTTCCTGTGGCGGATCGGACCTCGGCTCCCGCAGCCGGGGATGGTCGGCGTGTTCGACCGGTCCCACTACGAGGACGTCCTGATCGGTCGGGTCCGGCAGTTGGCCGACGACGTGGAGATCGAGCGCAGGTACGGCGCCATCAACGAGTTCGAGCAGCAGTTCGTCGATTCCGGCGGGGTGATCGTCAAGTGCTTCCTTCACGTCGACGCCGAGACGCAGGCCGAGCGCCTGGCCGAGCGGCTCGAGGACCCCACCAAGCACTGGAAGTACAACCCGGGCGACCTCGACGAGCGTGCCCTGTGGGCGGAGTACCAACAGGCCTACGAGATCGCGCTGGAGCGCTGTTCCACCGACGCCGCGCCGTGGCACGTGGTGCCGGCCGGACGCAAGTGGTACCGCAACTGGGCGGTGGGGGTGATGCTGCTCGATGCGCTGCGTGGACTCGACCTGCAGTGGCCGCCGGCAGACTTCGACGTGGCCGCCGAGCAGGCTCGCCTCGCCGCTTCCCGCTGAGCCGCACCCACCCACCCTCGCGCTGGGCGACCCCACCCACCCTCGCGCTGGGAGTGACGTTTCGGCCCCGGATCGGCGCAATTCAGGGCCGAAACGTCACGCCCAGCGGGAAGGCGGGGAGGCTGGGAGGTGAGGAGGGGACGGGTCAGGCGGGGGCGAAGAGGTCGTCGAGGGACACCAGGCCGACCGCACCGACGGCGTAGCGGGCCAGGAAGAGCGATGCGATCTCCTCGTCGACACCGAGCGGCTCGGCGACGGCCACGGCGCCGGCCTCCAGGGCCAGCTCGGTGACGCGGTCGGGCAGCCGCCCGGGAGCGAGGAACAGCATCCCGACGGCGATGTGACGACGTCCGTCGGCCCGGTGGGCGCGCACGGCCTCACCAGCAGCCGGTGGGGCGCTGGACGCGAACGCCGCGATGACGGGCAGCTTGTGGTGGGCTCCCCACACCCGGGCGGCACGGGCGATGCTCGCGTTCGCCGCGGCGTCGGTGGATCCGGCGCCGGCGAGCACCAGGGCGTCGAGCTCGCGCACCCGGTGCTGCTTGAGGGCCTCGCGCAACCGGCGGTCCAGCACACGGAAGATCGCAGCCTCGATGCCGAGGACGGGGGTGATCTCGATCCGCAGGCCGTCGTGCCGGTCCTGGGCCGACGCGACGGCGGCAGGCACGTCGACCTTGGCGTGGTACGCCTCGGTGAGCAGCAGGGGGACCACGACGATCTCCCCGTGGCCCTCGGCGACGAGCCGGTCGACCACCTCGTCGAGCGACGGCTCGCTCAGGTCGAGGAACGCCGGTGCCACGCGGAGGTCGGGACGCATGCACGCGACCATCTCCGTGAGGTGGGTGATGGTGGCGGCCGAGCGGGGGTCGCGGCTGCCGTGCGCCAGTGCGATGAGAGCAGGGGCGGTCATGGTGCATTCCTCCTTCCGGTGGGCTCGGCCCCGGGGCGGGGCGAGGGGGGGTTCAGTTGGCCGATGAAGCTGAGCTTGAACGCGCGCAGGCAGCTGCGACACTCCCAGGCGCCGTGCGTGTCGCCGTGCGGGTGCAGGTCCTCGTCGGCGCAGTACGGGCAGTGGAAGGGTGCGGCGCGCCCGCTCATCGCAGGACCGCCTCGTCGGCGCGAGCCACCCACCGGGCGAAGGACTCGCCCTCCGTGCGGTCGGTCAGGTAGCCCCGGGTCAGCTTCTCGACGTAGTCCGGGAGGTCCTCGCCGGTGACCTTGTGGGCCCGCAGCTTGCGGCCGAAGCCGGCCTCGAGCCCCAGGGCGCCGCCCAGGTGCACCTGGAAGCCCTCGACCTGCTCGCCGGACGCGTCCATGACGAGCATGCCCTTCAGGCCGATGTCCGCGACCTGGATCCGGGCGCAGGAGTTGGGGCATCCGTTGACGTTGACGGTGATCGGCGTGTCCAGCTCGGGGACGCGCTTCTCCATCTCGGTGATGAGGTCGGCGCCGCGCTGCTTGGTCTCGATGATCGCGAGCTTGCAGAACTCGATGCCGGTGCACGCCATGGTGTTGCGGCGCCAGGCCGAGGGGCGCGCCTCGAGGCCGACGGCGGCGAGATCGGCCACGGCCGGCTCGATGTCGGTCTCGTCGATGTCGAGCACGACGAGCTTCTGGTGAGCGGTCGTGCGGATGCGGTCGGTGCCGTAGCGCTCGGCGATGTCGGCGACCTGACCCAGCACGGCGCCGGACACGCGGCCCACAGCAGGCGCCACCCCGAGGTAGAACTTGCCGTCCTTCTGGGGGTGCACGCCGACGTGGTCCCCGGGCGTCTCCGGCAGCGCCGGGGCGGGGCCGTCGGTGAGCCGGCGTCCCAGGTACTCGTCCTCGAGCACCTGACGGAACTTCTCCACGCCCCAGTCGGCGATGAGGAACTTGATCCGGGCCCGGGTCCGCAGGCGGCGGTAGCCGTAGTCGCGGAAGACGCGGGCGACGCCCGCCCACACCTCGGGGGCCTCCTCGGAGCTCAGCCACACGCCGAGCCGCTGGGCGAGCATCGGGTTGGTCGACAGGCCGCCGCCGACCCACAGGTCCCAGCCCGGACCGTGCTCGGGGTGCTCCACCCCGACGAACGCGATGTCGTTGATCTGCGGGACGGTGTCGTGGTCGGGGTTGCCGCTGACGGCTGTCTTGAACTTGCGCGGCAGGTTCGACAGCTCGGGGTCACCGATGTAGCGGGACTCGATCTCTCGGATCACCTCGGTCCCGTCGATGATCTCGCTCGCGGCGATGCCGGCCACGGGGGAGCCCAGGATGATGCGCGGGCAGTCGCCGCAGGCCTCCTGCGTGTGCAGTCCGACGGCCTCGAGGCGGCGCCAGATCTCCGGCATGTCCTCGACCCGGATCCAGTGCAGCTGGACGTTCTGGCGGTCGGTCAGGTCCGCGGTGTCGCGCCCGAACTCCGTCGAGATGCCGGCGATGGTCCGCAGCTGCTCGACGTTCAGCTGTCCGCCGTCGATGCGCACCCGCAGCATGAAGTAGGAGTCCTCCAGCTCCTCGGGCTCCAACGTGGCCGTCTTGCCGCCGTCGATGCCGGGTTTGCGCTGGGTGTACAGACCCCACCACCGGAACCGTCCGCGCAGGTCGGCCTTGTCGATGTAGTCGAAGCCGCGGTGGGCGTAGACGTTCTCGATGCGCGCCCGCACGTTCAGCGGGTTGTCGTCCTTCTTGATCTGCTCGTTGGCCGTCAGCGGCTCGCGGTAGCCCAGGGCCCACTGGCCCTCACCGCGGGACGGGCGGGGGCGGCGGGCGATTGCGGGGGAGTCAGCCATGGTTCGCTTTCAGGTGCGTGCGCGACCCCGTCCCGGCACGGGAGGGATTCGAGCGCATCGGGGTCGTCAGGACGGATGCGACCTACGAACAGAGCATGGTGCGGGCGCGACCGAGATCGACGTGGAGTCGTTCCACGAGCCAGATCGTCTGCGCCGTCAGCATGGCTTCAGTGTCGGCCGCGCGTTCCGTGACCACAACATGGAATCCCATGGAATGAGACGGCTGTCTGGATGGTGAGACGAGGACGGTGAAATCCCTGGAACGACGACGCCGATGTGGGCTGGGTCACACCTCGTCATTCAGCGGGGACGAGCAGACCCATCAGGTAGGCGCCGGCGCCGGCGCCGAGCAGTCCGGCTCCCGCGGCGACGGCGGCCACGTCCCACGGCAGGGCGTCGGCCGTGGCGAGGCCGAGGACCGCGGCGGGGTGGGCCATCGCGACCAGGCTCAGCGGCGCGACGGCTCCGGCCACGACGGGCGGGACCACCAACAGCCCGGCGGGACCGTCCCCGTCGACGCTGAAGACGACCCAGGTGCCGATCAGTCCGACCAGGGCAGCGGAGACGCCGGCCACGACGAGGGTGGGCGGCGCGATGATGGCGACCGGGCCCCATTCGTCGGCCACCGCGAGACCACCCAGCCCGCCCAGGACGGCGCCCACCACCTGGGCCGTCACGAGCGGCAGCAACGCCGACCACCGGTAGCGGCGGACCACGGCGAGCGCCAGGGCTGCGGACGGTCCTGACAGGGCGAGTCCGGACTGGTCGGGGGTGTGGTGGAACGTCGCCAGCCAGCCGAACAGCGCGGTCACCGCGGCGACGGCGAGCACGGCCGACGCGACGTCACCCGCCCTGAGGGCGAGGGCGGTGGTGAAGGTGAGGACGGCGGCCGAGACGGCTCCGAACACGAGTGGGCGCACGTCGGCCTCCGGTCAGGACTGCGGTGGGATGGGCGGGTGGGGGCGACGATACCGCCGCCGGTCACGCGGGGCGGGGTCGCCGCGACGTGGGACGCGGCGTCGAGGTACCGGGAGGAGCGGCCCGCTGTCGCTACGGTGGAGCCATGTCGGTCGAGCGCGCCGGGCGCCCGGCCCTCCGAGACCACGGGGCGCAGGTGGCGGCCCACACGGTGTCCACGTGTCTGCGGCACCGGGTCACCGGTCTGGCGGCCGAGGCGGCGTTCTTCGCGATCCTGTCGCTGCCGCCGCTGATCTTCGGCCTGGCCGGCACGATCGGGTTCGTCGCCGAGCGCTACCGGGTGGCGCAGGTCGAGGTGTTCAAGGACCGCGTGCTCGAGCTGGCGTCGCAGGCCCTCACCCCGAGCACGGTGGACCAGGTGATCGCGCCGACCCTGGACGAGGTCCTCGAGGGCGGCCGGTTCGACGTGGTGTCCATCGGGTTCGTCCTGGCCCTCTGGTCGGGCTCGCGCGCCCTCAACGTGTTCATCGACACCATCACGATCATGTACGGACTCGGCGGCAGGCGGGGGATCGTGAAGACCCGCGCCCTGTCGTTCGGGCTCTACGCGGTGGCGCTGGTCATCGGGATCGTGCTGGTTCCCCTCGTGCTGGCGGGGCCGGAGGTGGTGCGGGCCCTGGTCCCCGACGAGGCCACCTTCATGACGGCCCTGTACTGGCCGGCCGTGCTGCTGATGTCGGTGGGGTTCCTCGCCTCGCTCTACCACTGGGCCGTGCCCGAGCGGAAGAGCTGGGCCGCCGGGCTGCCCGGGGCCGCGTTCACGTTGCTCATGTGGGTGCTGGGGGCCTACTTCGTGCGGTGGGCGCTGGGGTTCAGCAGCGGCGGAACGTCGATCTACGGTCCGTTGGCGGCACCCATCGCGGTGCTGCTGCTGTTGTACGTGCTGTCGATCTCGGTGCTGATCGGTGCCGCGATCAACGCGGCGATCGACGAGCTGCGCCACCCGCGCGCCGAGGTCACCGGGTCGGACTGAACCGCAGTTCCAGCTGGGGGGCGGCCGAGACGAGCCGCCCACGCTGCCACGCCAGGTGGATGACCACCGCCGCCGTGAGTGACCCGAGACCGCCGAGGACGAGATCGGCCAGGGTGTCGCCGTAGGCGCTCATGCGCTCGGGAGAGACGCTCAGGAACGCGTAGTACTCCGCGACCTCCCACACCAGCGCCGCCGTGACACCGAAGGCGAGGCCGCGTTCGACGACGGCGACCCGGGTCGACGTGTGGTGCATCGTCAGCAGAATGACGGCAGCGGCCAGCAGCCCGGTGTTCATGAAGTGCATCCAGTCGTCGAACCACACGACCCGGTCGTACAGGTCGAGGCGGTTGCCGAGGATGTCGGTGAAGCACGTGACGGTGATGAGCAGGTCCGCCATCCAGGGGAACGAGGCCCGGTCGCGCCAGAAGACGTACCAGAGGGCCGGGATCGTGAACGAGATCAGCGGGTACCCGACGGCCCGGGCGCCGGCCCCCTTGTCCTCCATGTTGCCGAGGTCGGGGCTGGAGATGGCCATCGCCAGCAGCACGATGAGGACGGCCTTCGCGGCGAGGTCGAAGCTGCGGATCACCTGCGGCGTGTCGTAGCGGGTCTCGGCGAAGGTCTCGTCGCGGGGCTCGTTCACGCGCCTGACCCTACGCGAGGCGCGTTCCGGGCCGCGGGACCTGCGGCTCGCCGACCATTGACCCCCTGCCTACTGATGAGTAGCCTTCGGGCACCACATCACGAGGGAGATGTCATGCGTCGTCTGCGCGCGGGGTTGTTGTCGGTCGTTCTCGTCGTCGGGTTGATGGGCGCGGCACCGTCCGCCACGGCGAAGACGGACTGGTTCCCCCAGCCGTCCGCCGCCGAGATCGCGGACGCGGAGCCGGGCGAGGTCTTCAAGACCCGCACCGTCTTCTACCGGCTCGCGGGCATCCCGTTGCCGCTGAGGACCGTCCAGCTGATGTTCCGCACGACCGACCAGCAGGGTCGGCCGTCGGCGGGCGTCACCTCCGTGGTCCAGCCGTTGCTGGCCCTCGGGCCTCGCAGGGCGGTCTCCTACCAGTCGTTCTACGACTCGCTCAACCCTGCCGACCAGCCGTCCCGCGTGATCGCCGGCAACCAGCGGTTCCCGGGCGGCGCGATCGTCAACGTCGAGACCCTGCTGATCGCCCCCCTGCTCCTGCAGGGGTTCACCGTCATCATCCCCGACACCCAGGGGCAGACGGCCAACTTCGCCGCCGGTCGCGAGTACGGCGCGGTCACCCTCGACTCGATCCGGGCATCCCTGGCCACGGCCGCGACGGGCCTGTCCGCGCGGACCAAGGTCGGGATGATCGGGTACTCCGGCGGTTCCATCGCGACCGGCTGGGCCGCCCAGCTCCAGCCGGACTACGCCCCCGAGCTCTCCGGCAACCTCGTCGGTGCTGCCGAGGGTGGCGTGCTCGTCGCTCCGGCGCACAACCTGCGCTACATCGAGGGCAGCACGATCTGGGCCGGCGTCGCGCCCATGGCCGTCGCCGGGATCGGGCGGGCGTTCGACGTCGACTTCGAGCCCTACCTGAACGAGCGGGGCTCGACCCTGCTGCAGGACATCCAGGACGACTCCATCGCCGAGGTGCTGGGCGCCTATCCCGGCCTGACCTGGGCGGACCTGGTGAAGCCGGAGTTCGTGAACCCCAACTCGATCCCCGAGTTCGTCACGTCGGTCAACGCCGTCAACCGTGGAGCGGCGGACTCCCCGGGCATCCCGATGTTCATCGGCCAGGCGGCCAACGGGATCCTCGAGGGGACGCCGGCCGGGCCCGCCGGCATCGGTCCGGGCGACGGCGTCATGATCGCCGGCGACGTGCGGACCCTGGCCCGCCAGTTCTGCGAGGACGGCACGACGGTGCAGTACCGCCAGTACGACCTGCTGAGCCACTTCACGGCCGTCGCGGTGTGGCTGCCGGAGGCCTTGGCCTGGCTCACGACGCGGTTCACCTCGATCCCGGCGCCGGACAACTGCGCGTCGATCGCCCCGGGCAACCCGCTGGATCTCGAGGTCCTCGCCCGCTGACTCCACGTCGAAGCCCCGGAATCCTGAGGATTCCGGGGCTTCATGGTGGTGGGCGATACTGGGTTTGAACCAGTGACCTCTTCCGTGTCAGGGAAGCGCGCTACCGCTGCGCCAATCGCCCGTGCTGTGAAGTTGTGACATTCGAGGTGGGTACGGGATTTGAACCCGTGTACACGGATTTGCAGTCCGTTGCCTCGCCTCTCGGCCAACCCACCGCAGGATGGGTGTGAACCCTCTCCGAGCGGACAACGAGATTCGAACTCGCGACCCTCACCTTGGCAAGGTGATGCTCTACCACTGAGCTATGTCCGCACTGCCCCGAAATCGGGGCGACACGAAACGATAGCCCACGCGACGACGGCCGTTCAAACCGGGGTGGGCGTACCGTGACGCCATGTTGGCATGGGTGAACGGGGAGCGGTTGGAATCGCCGGAGCGCCCGGCGATCGGGGTGCTCGACCACGGTCTTGTGGTGGGTGACGGCGTGTTCGAGACGGTCAAGGTCGAGTCGGGCGAGCCGTTCGCGCTGACCCGTCACCTCGACCGTCTGGAGCGCTCGGCGCGTGGTCTGGGGATCGACCCGCCGGACCTCGGAGCCGTCCGTGAGGGGGTCGCCGCGACGCTCGACGGCCAGGACCTGCCGTTCGGTCGCATCCGCATCACCGTCACCTCGGGACCGGGGCCGCTGGGATCACCCCGTGGAGACGCCGGACCCACCCTGATCGTCGTCACCGAGCCCTGCGAGCGGCCGCCATCGGTCAGCGCCCTCGTCACCGTCGGGTGGCCGCGCAACGAGCGAGGCGCGCTGGCCGGCCTGAAGACCACGTCGTACGCCGAGAACGCGGTGATGGTGGAGCACGCCCGCCGGCACGGCGCCTCCGAAGCCGTCATGCCGAACACGCAGGGGCTGCTCTGCGAGGGGACCGGGTCGAACATCTTCTACGTGGTGGGGGAGCGGCTCATCACCCCGACGCTCGCCTCCGGCTGCCTGGCGGGAGTCACGCGTGCCTTGGTGCTGCAGTGGTGCGCGGGAGAGCTCGACGTGGCCGAGGTCGACGCGCCGGTCGAGGTCCTGCAGGCTGCCGACGAGGTGATCCTGGTGGGGACGACCCGTGACGTGCAGGCCATCGCCCGGGTCGACGACCGCGAGCTGGCCGCGCCGGGTCCGGTCACCCGGCAGGCGCAGGAGATCTGGGCCCGCGAGGCCGCCCGCTCGACGGACCCCTAGCGCGACCGGGGCCCGTGCCACGGCGACCGGCCGAGGTGGGCTAATGTTGCCCCGCAGGGGCGATTGGCGCAGTGGTAGCGCGCTTCGTTCACACCGAAGAGGTCACTGGTTCGAACCCAGTATCGCCCACCCAGCAGAAACAGTCTCTGACCAGCGGAAACGCGGTCAGGGACTGTTCTCGTTTCTGGCCACGTGCAACAGCAAACGAGAAGAGGAGACTGCTATGAGCGCCATCCACTGCCCCACCGGGTGCGGCGTCGGCACGACTGGTGACGGCCAGCACCGGCGGCCGAACGCGAACTCTGTGACGCGCCACGCTCGGATGCAGCGAACCGACTCCCAGTGGCAGCTAGACCGCGATCTGTCGGCGCATGGCAAGTCTCTGGCCAGTCCCGACGTCGCGATGGACATCGCTGTCTGAGAGCTCGGCTTCGACTTCCCGGTCGATCTCGGAGGGCAAGATCTCCCAGTCGGGGGGCGCGCCTGCAATCGGCCACCCCTTGCGGCCCCATCGATTCCTTGCTTGCAGCGGGTCTTACGACTCCACCTCTGACACCTCGAGTCCTTCTTCATGTGCGGCAACGGCAAAGAAACGCAGGCCTGCCTGCGGCTTGCGGCACATGTGTCTCGTGACCCACGAAGTCCCGTACTCGAATCCCACGGTGCGGTTGTCGTCATCGATTCTGCGTCGGTATTGGTGCGCCCGAACAGAGACCAGCTCCTCTGGTGGTCAAGCCTGCGTCGCAGCGCCGCTCCGGCAGAACGGGTCCCCTGATCGTTCAGAGGACCCCTGAGTCGCCGGAAATCCAACTATCGCCGTCCTGCCCGACTGGTGGGAGTGAGCAGGTGCCACCCGAGGCAACAGCCCGCGGTCAGCCCTCGATCCACGTACGCGTCACACGCTGACTGTTGCCGAACGGCCGACGAACAGCGAACGGCTCCCGCTCGGACCTGCCCAGGCCGCGACCCTTGCGCGGCTTGCGCAGAGCGCAGCCGCGGAAGGAACGCGACGGATACAGTGGCGGCCATGAAGCGGCTCATCTTCGCTGTCGTCGGCGCATTGGTGGGATGGATTGCCGGAACTCTCATCGCGCTTCCGATCGACGTTCTGTTGGCATCCTTTCGCGTAGACCCATCCGAACTGCTCGGCGTGACCACGATCGAGATTTTGGCTGCTTTGGTGGTACTGCCGTCGATAGTGGCTGGCGCGGTTCTGGGCTACCGAAAGGCGCGTGATTCAAGGAGGACGCTGCGACCGGACTGGGCCGTTAAGTCAGGTACGGCCGAACCGGAGGGCTCGCTACCTAGTGTGAACGCTCGACCCGCAAAGCTCACGAATGTTGCCACTTGGCTCTCAGTTTGGTTCATTGGCGGGCTAGTGCTCGTCATTGTTGGCGGATTCTTCATCGCCGCTGGAGTGGATTTCGTCGACCAGGGCTACTCGGACGACGGCGTTGCCAACATTCTCGCAGGTTCAATAATCTCCACTCTGGGTTCGCTGCTCATTCTGGTGGCCGTCCTTGCGAAGGCGGTCCAGGTGGGCCTGCGATCGGTGACCTTCAATGGCACCACTTTTGAGAGACGCGTCGAGCCGAAGCAGTGGTCGATCTCGCGGCCAAGTCCCTGACCTTCTTCTGGAGAAGATCAGCAACCAGTGCCACCGATGGGACGCCAGCCGATCTCGACTACGGCAAGAACCCGGCGAAGGGCCGCCGTTGTTGCCGTCGGGCTGCTTGCTGGCGCATTTTTCATAACGGTTGTGCTTTGACCCCTGATTGTCAGGCTGTTCCTCCATACACGCCCCGTACCCGACCGCATCCTCGCTGCCAAGTTTGGCGGACGAGCGCACCACCACGCCCACCCAGCAGCTCCGCCGCCTCAGTGCGGGTCGCCGACCAGCTTGAGGCCGACGACGCAGCCCACGAGGCCGAGCACGAGGGCGATCTTGACCGCCGACACGGTCTCCCCGCCGGTCGACATCGACCAGACGACCGTCAGCGACGCGCCGATGCCGACCCACACCGCGTAGGCCGTCCCCACGGGGATGTCGCGCATGGCCCAGGCGAGCCCGGCCATGCTGAGCGCCAGCGCGACGGCGAAGACCGCGCTGGGGGCGAGCCGGGTGAAGCCCTCCGAGCGGCCGAGCGCGGTGGCCCACACCGCCTCCAGCACTCCCGAGACAATGAGCACGATCCAGGCCATGACGAACTCCTCGCGGCCCGTCTTGTCGCTGTCCGGGTACGGGTCGTCCTCGTCCGGCGGCGCCGTTCGCACCGTGGGACGACGGTACCGCGCTCAGCCGGGCCGGATCTGGTGCACCGGCAGCCAGCCGAGGTGCGCGGAGTCCGACGACCTGGCCGGGCCGGGCGTCACCCAGATGACCTGGGCCTCCCAGCCGGCCCGGCCGCCGCGGCGCCACGCCAGCACCAGTCCCGGGTACTCGACGGTCGGCCGCCGGGACACGTGACCGTCGAGGTTGACCCACACGTGGTAGGTCCTGGGCAGCCCGGGGACCTCGACGGCCGGCGGGTCGGTGGGGTTCGCCGCATGGCCGGCCCGGGTGCCGGGGGGCAGATCCATCTCCCTAGTAGAACATGCGTTCGACCGTGGTGAGTCGCGTGACCGCGAGGCCGCTCGTCGGGCCCGACGAAAAAGTTTCTTGGTGCAACTTCCTGACTCGCATCGCAGGGGTTCCACGGGTTCGGGGGCGCCCTCCCCGTGAAGGCGACCCATCATTGCCCCCCGGCCGTGGCGAAGTACCAGTGGCAAGACGCCCACATGATCAGAAAGAGAAGGGACTCACCATGAGTACATTCACCTCACGCAAGAAGGTCTTCGCGGGCATCGCCGTCGCCGCGATCGCATCGCTGCCGCTGGCGGCCTGCAGCTCCTCCGACGATGGCGACGACGCGACCGTGTCGAACTCGTCCGAGGTCGTCGCCGAGATCACCGCGCTCACCGGTGAGGACACCGCCGTCCTGCTGGACGCCGGGTTCGCCGGTGCGCTCGAGAGCCTCGGTCTGACCCCCGGCACGGTGGGCGACGGTGAGCTGGTCGACGGCTCGCTCGTCTTCCCGATCACCGGCGGCAACGTCACCTACTTCACCCCGGGCACCGCCTCGCCGTACGTCATCGGTCAGGTCCAGCACGAGGGATCCGGCTTCTCCCTGTCGGCCGGTGACATCACGGTCGAGATCACCAACCTCAACGTCGATCCGGGCGTCTCGCGCGTCTACGGCGACGTGTCGGTCAACGGTGAGCTCGTCGCGTCCAGCGCCTACATCTTCACCCTGAACGGCAGCACCTTGAACCCGCTCGACGTGCAGGGGGACACCGCCGTCCTCCAGGGCACCGAGGTCTACGTCAGCCCGGTCGCCGCCGGACTGCTGAACTCGACCTTCGGCACCGACGCGGTCACCGAGGACCTGCTCGTCGGGATCGCCACGATCACCGTCAACACCACCTCGGGTGACGACGGCAACTGATCTCTCCCGGTTGGGTGAGCCACGACGGCGGACTGGGCCACTGGCCCGGTCCGCCGTCGTCGTCCGCGATCAGAAGGTGTCGCGGATCGTGATGGTGTCGTAGGCGTCGGTGAAGTCGTCGCCGCTGAGGCACGAGAGCGACGTGATCTGTCCGACCGGGATCTGCTCGGTCGTGCAGTTGCTCAGACCGACCACCTCCTGACCGCGCATGAACCGGACCTCCACGATCGCCCCGTCCTGGTCGGGGCGGTTGTTCTGGACCCGCAGGTCGCGGATCTCGATGAGGCCGAAGACGTCCGCCCCGACGCTCCACCCGGGCTGGTAGTCGAAGCCCGCCACGGAGAACGCCTCACCGGGCGTGATCGCCAGAGGGTTGTCGGGTCCGCCGGGAGCGGCGTCCTGGGCCTCGGACTCCTGCACGACCTCGTCGACCTCGTTCACGAACACCGCGGCCAACGCGACGCAGCTGACCAGCCCGAAGGCCATGAGGCCGAGGAGGACGAACAGGATCGTCCGTCCCGTGCGGCGCTTCTTCGCGGGCTGGGCGTACGGCTGGCCGGGCGGGGGCGGGGGTGCAGCGGTCATGGTTCCTCCGATGGGTGGGTGTCCGTCGGAGACTGGCAGAGCGCTGGGACTGATCAGGGCGGTATGGACGAACGCCGTCGAAGGTGGTCCTTTCGAGCCGCCGTGTCGCCGCTCGACCTGATCAGTTCCGGCCGAAACGCAGCCGGAACGGTGACATCGCCAGCGAGACCAGCGGTCGCCGGCCGGCGAGGAACCCGAGCGGGCCGTCGGTCCGGAACGACCAGGTGCCGCGGTGCAGGGCGAGCCGGGCCCGGCCCGACACGGGCGTGACGAGCAGCTCGCCGTCACGGTCCTGACCGATCGTGAAGGCGACCGGGACGGCGAACGGGGCCCTGCGCACCCGGTCGACGTCGAGGCTCGCGATCTCCGGTGATGTCCAGCGGCGCTCGGGGTCGATCTCGAACGGCGCCAGGTCCTTCGGGATGGCCCACAGCTCTCGACCGCCGGCCATCGACGCGGGGGAGTCGACCCAGATGTGGGTGATCGACACCCGCAGCCTCCACCCGTCACGGACGAGCACGGTCGACATGATCTCGCCGTAGGTCAGCGGGCTGGGCTCCTCGTACCGGAAGAACGCGACCCCGACGATGCACCGCCCGAAGACCCGCAGCGGCTTGGTGCGGGGCGAGTGGGGCGGAGGGGCGACGCCTGTCGGCAGCAGGAACACGCCGACGGCGTTGGTGCCGACGAGGTGCCACGGCTCTGCGGGGTAGGTCACGTCCATGCGAACTCCTCGGGCTCCAGCTGACGGGTGCGGCGGGCGTACGGGTGGGTCGCGCCGGGCCAGTTCGAGGTGATGCGCCCCGACGGGTGGCGGTACCAGCTGTCGCAGTTGCCCCAGACCGAGGTGGCGAGGCGTGCCTGCAGCGACCGGTCGAACTCGGCCTCGACCTCGGCGCGCACCTCCACCGTTCGGTGTCGCTCGGCGACCAGACGGTCGACCACCTGGCGCATGTGTCGTGCCTGGGCCTCCAGCATGTAGATGATCGACCCGCCGCCGAGGTTGGTGTTCGGGCCGTAGGAGACGAGCAGGTTGGGGAAGCCGGGGACGTACATGCCGAGGTAGGCGTGCGCGCCCTCGGACCACTGCTCGGCCAGCCTCCGACCGCCGGGACCGATCACGTCGATCGACGACAGGAAGTCTTGGGCGTCGAAGCCGGTGCCGTAGACGATCGCGTCGACCTCGTGGTGCGTGCCGTCGGCGGTCTCCACGCCGGTCGGGGTGATCCGGGTGATGCGGTCACCCACGACGTCGACGTCCGGGCGGCTGACGGTCCGGTAGAAGTTGTTGGAGAACAGGATTCGCTTGCAGCCGATGGGGTAGTCCGGCGTCAGCGTCCGCCGCAGCTCCGGGTCGGGCACGCCCCGTCGCAGGTGCTCGAGGGCCACCTTGCGGTTGACCCGACCCACGCGGGAGTGGTCGTCGAGCCCGCGGGAGAACTGCTCGCCGAAGAACCACCAGACGCCGCGCTCCAGGCGGGTCATCGCCCGGTACCAGCGGGGGAGGGGGCCGTCGGGCTTGGGCAGGATGTAGTTCGCCGAGCGTTGGAACAGGGTCAGCTGCTCGGCCCGCTCGGCCAGGTGCGGCACGTACTGGATCGCGCTGGCGCCGATGCCGACGGCGGCGATCCGCTTGCCGTCCAGATCGGCGTCGTGGTCCCAGCGCGCGGAGTGGAACGAGGTGCCGGCGAAGTCCTCGATGCCCGGGATCGCCGGGAGGCGCGGTTCGGACAGCTGGCCCACGGCGCTGATGAGGATGTCGACCCGCTCGGTGGCGCCGGAGGCGAAACCGACCTCCCACTGCGAGTCGGCCTCCTGCCAGTGCGCCGACACGACCTCGTGGCCGAAGCGGATGCACGGCCGGATCCCGAAGTCGTCGGCGACCCGCGCGAGGTAGTCGTGGATCTCCGGCTGCAGGGCGTAGCGGCGCGACCACGCGGTGTTGACCGCGAAGGAGTAGGAGTACAGCGGGGAGGGCACGTCGCAGCCGGCCCCCGGGTAGGTGTTGTCGCGCCAGACGCCGCCCAGGTCGTCGGACCGCTCCCACAGGCGCACGTCGTCGTGGCCGGCGCGGGTGAGCTCGACGGCGGTGCCGATGGCCCCGAATCCCGAGCCGATGATGCCGATGGAGGTCATTGACGGTCCTTTCCGACCACGAGGATGACGGTGTCGCTGAGCAGGTCGAGGGCTTCGTCGCGCGTCATGGTGCCGCGCTGCAGCCACTCGCGGCAGACGGCCTTGGTCAGCGCGGCGATCGGGCGCAGGCGCGCCCGCAGGTGGGCGTCGTCGGGCAGGCCCAGGGCGTCCAGGGTGAGCCGGGCCGCCCGGTCGTCGGCCTCGTCGACGACGGCCTGCAGGTCGTCGCTGCCGTGCAGGTTGACGGCGCCCGACACGCTGACCCACGCGTGGCCGTAGGTGGCGGCGGCCTCCAGGATCCAGTCGATCGTGAGGCGAACCCGTGCCGGCAGGTCGAGACCCTCCATCTCGGGCAGCTCGCGCTCGGGCATGGAGATGGAGTCGCGCATGACGGCCAGGAACAGCTCACGCTTGGAGCCGAAGTAGTGGTTGATCAGGCCGCGGGCCACTCCGGCGGCGGCAGCGAGCTCGGTCATCGAGATCTCGTCGTAGGGCCGCTCGGCGTACAGGCCGCGGGCCGCCTCGATGATCTGGCGCTGCCGGGTCTCCGGCTCGAGGCGGTGGCGGACGGCGTCACGGACCGTGCCGGCGGAAGCAGGGGGCATGGACCGATCATGACCGGCTATTGGCAGAGTGTCAACAACGGGGTAGGGTGCGTGTCATGAGCACGCATGACTACGACGTCCTGGTGGTGGGTTCGGGCTTCGGCGGCAGTGTCGCCGCCCTGCGGTTGACCGAGAAGGGCTACCGGGTCGCGGTGGTCGAGGCCGGACGCCGGTTCGCCGACGACGAGCTGCCCAAGAACAACTGGCGCGCCCGCCAGTACCTGTGGGCGCCCTGGGCGCGGTGCTTCGGGATCATGCGGATCACCCTGCTGCGCAACGTGCTGATCGCCAGCGGCACCGGCGTGGGCGGCGGCTCGCTGGGCTACGCCAACACGCTCTACGAGCCGCTCGACCCCTTCTACCGCGACCGGCAGTGGGCCCACATCACTGACTGGAAGAGCGAGCTCGCCCCGCACTACGCGCAGGCCAAGAAGATGCTCGGCGTGACGACTGTCCGGGGCTCGACCCCGGCCGACGACCAGCTGCGGGCGCTGGCGCGTGACTACGGGGTCGAGGACACGTTCCACACGACCGACGTCGGCGTGCTCTTCGGCCACGACCACGGCGTGGACCCCGGTGCGCCGGTCTCCGACCCGTTCTTCGGTGGCGTCGGTCCTGACCGCAACGCCTGCATCGACTGCGGCGCCTGCATGACGGGTTGCCGGCACAACGCCAAGAACACCCTGGTCAAGAACTACCTGCACCTGGCGGAGTCCGCCGGCGCCGAGGTGCTCGCGATGACGACGGTCACCGACGTCCGGCCACGCCCGGGCGGCGGCTACGACGTGCGGACCCGCCGCACCGGCAACCCGCTGCGGCGCCGCACGATCACGGCGGAGCAGGTGGTGTTCGCGGGCAACGCGCTGAACACCCAGCAGCTGTTGCACCGCCTGAGGGCCTCCTCCCTGCCGCGGCTCTCCGCGCGGATCGGCGAGCAGAGCCGCACCAACTCCGAGGCCGTCCTCACCGCCCGCTCGATGAACAAGGACGCCGACTTCACCCCGGGCGTCGCCATCACGGCGTCGTTCCACCCCGACGAACACACCCACGTCGAGGTCTGCCGGTACGGCAACGGCTCGAGCGCCCTGGGCCTGATCAACGCGCCGCTGGTCGACGGAGGCCACGGGGGCTCGCAGCTGCGTGCGGTGTGGAAGGCCTACCGGGCGCTCGGCCTGCGCCGGGCGATCGCCATCCACAACCCCCGCCGCTGGGCCGAGCAGTCCATCGTCGTGCTGGTGATGCAGACCCTGGACAACTCGATCACCACCTATCTCAAGCGCGGGCTGTTCGGCCGGCGGATGACCAGCAAGCAGGGTGTCGGCGAGCCGAACCCCCGCTGGATCCCGATGGCCAACCGGGTCGCGCGCGACCTCGCCGCACGGATCGGTGGCAACGCGGGCAGCTCGACCGCAGACCTGGCCGGCATCCCGATGACCGCCCACTTCATCGGTGGCTGCGTCATCGGCACCTCCGCGGAGGAGGGCGTCATCGACCCGTACCAGCGCGTCTTCGGCTACGAGGGGCTGCACGTCACCGACGGGTCGGCCATCTCCGCGAACCTCGGCGTCAACCCGTCGTTGACCATCACGGCCCAGGCCGAGCGGGCGACGGCGCTGTGGCCCAACCGCGGCGAGGCCGACAGTCGGCCTGCACTGGGTGAGCCCTACCGGCGCGTCGACCCGGTGGCGCCGGTCAGCCCGGTGGTGCCGGCGGGTGCCCCCGCGGCGCTCCTCCTGCCGATGCCCACGGTCCGCCCGGTCGGGACGCGGGAGGCCGATACCGTCGAGGCATGATCCTGCGTGACCTGGTCGCGGACGACTGGCCCGCAGTCCACGCGATCCTGCGATCGGTGGCCGAGCAGGGCGAGACCTACGACTGGCCCGCCGACATCAGCGAGCCGCAGCTGCGGGCGATGTGGGTGGAGAACCCCGGCTGGCGCACCGTCGTGGCCACGACCGACGACGGAGCCGTCCTGGGGGTCGCGGACTTCGGCCCGAACCGGATCGGCCGAGGCGCCCACGTGGCCAACGCCAGCTTCGTGGTCGCGCCCGGGGCCGGCGGTCAGGGTGTCGGCCGGGCACTCGGCGAGCACGTCGTCCGGGCCGCGCGTGCCGACGGTTTCGCCGCGCTGCAGTTCAACGCGGTGGTCGAGACCAACACCGCGGCGGTGGCGCTCTGGACCTCGCTCGGGTTCGCGATCATCGGCACGGTGCCGGAGGCGTTCGAGCATCCGCGGCACGGGCGCGTCGGCCTGCACGTGATGCACCGACCCCTGTAGCCGCGGGTCCGGACCGTTAGCATCGGGGCAAGCAGAGCGACCCAGCCGTCGGGGCCGCCACGATCGAAGGGAACACCCGTGTCCGAGCTCGACATCCACGTCCGGTCCGCCGCAGGAGACGACGCCAGGACGGTGGAGCCCGGCACGCGGATCTGGCAGCTGTTCGCCGACGAGCCCGACGTCGTCGCCGCCCGGGTGGACGGCGAGCTGCGGGACCTCTCGCGCGAGCTCGAGGCGGGCGACGTGGTCGAGGCGGTCGCGATCGACAGCCCCGACGGACTCGACATCCTGCGTCACTCCACGGCCCACGTGATGGCCCAGGCCGTGCAGGAGCTGTTCCCGGAGGCCAAGCTCGGCATCGGTCCGCCGATCACCGACGGTTTCTACTACGACTTCGACGTCGCCGAGCCGTTCGTCCCCGAGGACCTGGTCAAGATCGAGTCCCGGATGAGGAAGATCATCAAGGAGGGACAGAAGTTCGACCGCCGCGAGGTCACCGACGACCAGGCCCGGGTCGAGCTGGCGGACGAGCCGTACAAGCTGGAGCTGATCGGGCTCAAGTCCACCGCCGGCGACGTCGCCGAGGGTGCGGGCGTCGAGGTCGGCGAGGGCGGACTGACGATCTACGACAACCTTAAGCGCGACGGTTCGGTCGCCTGGGGAGACCTGTGCCGCGGGCCCCACCTGCCGACCACCAAGCGCATCCCGGCGTTCACGCTGATGCGATCGGCGGCCGCGTACTGGCGCGGCGACGAGAAGAACAAGCAGCTGCAGCGCCTGTACGGCACCGCGTGGCCGACCAAGGAGGCGCTCGAGGCGCACCTGTTCCGCATCGAGGAGGCGCAGCGCCGCGACCACCGCAGGCTCGGTACCGAGCTGGACCTGTTCAGCTTCCCCGACGAGATCGGCTCGGGGTTGCCGGTGTTCCACCCCCGGGGCGGGGTGATCAAGCGTGAGATGGAGGACTACGTCCGCCGCCGGCACATCGAGGAGGGGTTCGAGTACGTCGGCACCCCCCACATCGCCAAGGAGGGACTGTTCCACACCTCCGGCCATCTGCCGTACTACGGCGAGGGCATGTTCCCGGCGCTCGATGTCGACGGCAGCGACTACCGGCTCAAGGCCATGAACTGCCCCATGCACAACCTGATCTTCCGTTCGCGCGGCCGCTCCTACCGTGAGCTGCCGCTGCGATTCTTCGAGTTCGGGCACGTCTACCGCAACGAGAAGTCCGGCGTCATCCACGGGCTCACCCGCGTCCGCGGCTTCGCCCAGGACGACTCCCACTCGTACGTGACCCCCGAGCAGGCGCCCGGCGAGATCCGGCACCTGCTGCAGTTCGTGCTCAGCCTGCTGCGTGACTTCGGTCTCGACGACTTCTACCTCGAGCTCTCGACACGCGACGCCAGCAAGGACAAGTTCATCGGCTCCGACGAGGACTGGGCGACCGCCACGAAGGTGCTGGAGGACGTGTGCCTCGAGAGCGGGCTCGAGCTCGTCCCCGACCCGGGCGGAGCGGCCTACTACGGACCGAAGGTCTCGGTGCAGGCCCGCGATGCGATCGGTCGGTCCTGGCAGATGTCGACGATCCAGTACGACTTCAACCAGCCGTCGCCCGAGCGGTTCAACCTGGAGTACGTGGCGGCCGACGGTTCGCGCCGGCAGCCCGTGATGATCCACTCCGCGAAGTTCGGCTCGATCGAACGGTTCATGGGCGTGCTGGTGGAGCACTACGCCGGCGCGTTCCCTCCGTGGCTGGCGCCGGTCCAGGTCGTCGGGATCCCGGTGGCCGAGCGGCACGCCGACTACCTGGTGAACCTGACGGCCCGGCTCAGGGCCCTCGGCATCCGCGCCGAGGTCGACCACTCCGACGAGCGGATGCAGAAGAAGATCCGCAACGCCCAGACCCAGAAGGTGCCGTTCATGCTGCTCGCCGGCGACAACGACATCGACGGCGGCGCCGTGTCGTTCCGCTACCGCAACGGCGAGCAGGACAACGGTGTCGCGCTGGACGAGGCGATCGAACGGATCGTGGCCGCAGTGCGCGACCGCGTCCAGGTCTGACCCCACCCCCGCGGGCGGTAGGTGAGCAACCCTTCCGCTGGTGCGGCGGTAGGTGGGCAACCGAATGGAGGAGTGATTCGGTACCTCACCTACCGCCGACCGAGTGGGGGTGACGACGCGACGTGGGGCGCCTCGATGGCTGGAACAGCGAGTCCCAATGGTCGCCGAACACCGGCGCAAGCCCCGGGTAGCCGCGGGTGCGCAGGAGTTGGTGCACGGCGGTGGCGAGTGCCCGCGGGTGACGCAGCATCTCGTGGGTCACCTGCAGGTACGCGACGTCATGACGACGCATCCATGCGTACCGGGCGATGTCGGTGTTGAACTGGCCGACGTCCCCGATGTGCTGACGACCCTCGTACTCCAGGACGGTGCGCCACCGCGGCCACCAGAGATCGCCGATCGGTCCGGCCGGGTCGTCGTCCAGTCGCGCGTTCACGACGGGATCGGGCAGGCCGGCGAACCGGACGACGGCCCGGGACTCCGACTCCTTGGGCGACCGGGACCGTCCGTCGAGGTGTGTGGTCACGGCCGCGGCAGCCGCAGCTCCCGGACGCCAGTCGTGGTGACGGGCGAGTTCGCGCAGGCCAGGAAGCGTCATGTGACCGTGGTGCAGGAGCCAGTCGCCGGCTACCACCAGGTCCAGCACCCGGGCGGTGGACGCGAGCCCGATGAAGGCCGCCGTCGGGGTCACCCCGTGCTCGTCGGGGGGAGGCAGGACCACGGCCCGGTGGAGGAAGATGTCGTCGTGGGTGCGATGCAGGTCGCCGACCGCGGTGAAGTGAAGGGGGCGGCGCGGCCCGACGTCGAGTCCCAGGCGGTGCAGGCGGGTGGCATGGCTGAGGTGGGCGTGGTCGGGCATGGACAGGTCCGCGGCCACGATCCAGTCGAGCTCGCTCATCGCCAGCCCGGTCCACACCCACACACGGGGGAAGAGCTGCCGGAACTCGCGTCCCTGCAGCTGGCGAGCGGTCAGGCCGAGGGCGAGGGCCTCGCCGCGGGTGAAGGGCCGCACCATCAGGGCGTCCGGGATGCAGGGGCGACGTGGCATGGCGCCAGCCTCGACATCTCGACGGCCGGTCGCCACAGGGCGGACGAGGTCGGTGGACACGCTGTCGCACCGGCAAACCTGTGGACATCCGCCGTGGTTCGGTCACGGGCGGTAGGTGAGCAACCGAATGGAGGGCTGATTCGGTACCTCACCCACCGCCGTCATGAGGGAAGGGTTGCTCACCTACCGCCCCGGGGCGGTGGAGGGTGGGCGATGGCTAGGGTGGCCGGTGTGGATCACGAGGACCGCTTGGAGCGGCTGTGGGTGCCGCACCGGATGTCCTACGTTCGGGGCGCAGAGCCCGCACCCGACGACCGGTGTCCGTTCTGTCGCATGGCCGAGGGCGGCGTGGGCTCCGACATCGTCGTGACGCGAGGCGAGACCGCCTTCGTGGTGCTGAACCTCTACCCGTACAACCCCGGCCACCTCATGGTCGTCCCCGACCGCCACGTCGCCGACTACACGGAGCTGACGCCGGCGGAGACCGTCGAGGTCGCCCAGCTGACCCAGCAGGCGCTCGTGGCGATCCGCTCCGTGAGCCATCCGCACGGGTTCAACGTGGGACTGAACCTGGGCGGGGTCGCCGGAGGCTCGCTGTCGGCCCACCTGCACCAGCACGTCGTGCCGCGATGGTCCGGCGACGCCAACTTCATGACCGTGCTCGGCGACACCAAGATGATGCCCCAGCTGCTCGAGGACACGTGCGACCTGCTGCGCGACGCGTGGCCCCAGGAGGATTGATGCTCGAACGATTCCGGCAGTTCTGGACCAACGTGTGGGCGCCGTTGGCCAACCTGTTGCTCAAGCTGGGGGTGACCCCCGACCAGGTGACGATCGTCGGCACGCTCGGCGTCAGCGCCGGCGCGCTGTGGTTCTTCCCCCGCGGCGAGTTCTTCGTCGGGGTGCTGGTCATCACGGCCTTCGTGTTCAGCGACATCATGGACGGCTACATGGCCCGGGCGTCGGGTCAGTCGTCCAAGTGGGGTGCGTTCCTCGACTCGACCCTGGACCGCGTCGGCGACGCCGCGATCTTCGGCGGTCTGGTCCTCTACTACGCGACCGTCGACGCCGAGTCGCAGCTCGGTGACCCCGAGATCTACCTGGGCCTCAGCCTGGCCTGCCTGGTGCTCGGCAACCTGACCTCCTACGCCCGCGCCCGGGCCGAGAGTCTCGGCATGCAGGCCAAGGGCGGCATCGCCGAACGGGCCGACCGCCTCGTGGCCATCCTGGTGATGACCGGGCTCAACGGTCTGTTCGGCGCGCCGTTCCTCACCGAGATCACCCTGTGGGCGCTGGCCCTGGCCAGCCTCGTCACGGTGTTCCAGCGGATGGTGATCGTCCACCGGCAGGCGGTCGGGCGGCCGCTGGGCGATCCCGACACGCCCTGAACGGATCCGACCGGCACGATGTGACAGTCGACATGTAACATCGGTCTTGACACATACTGCCGGTATGGAGCAGGCTCGAGGGAGAGCCACTCCCCAGGAGGATTCATGACGCAGACGATCGAGCCCACCGCGACCCGCGAGACCTACGAGGAGTCGCTGAAGCGACTGTCCCAGGCGTCGGTCGACCGCCACTTCGATGCGTTCGTCGACGTGCAGTGGGACCACCCGGACTTCTCCGTCGACCCCGACGACGCGCGCTGGATCCTGCCCGCCGGGGCCGACCCGCTGGGCGGCCACCCGTGGTACCAGGCGCTGCCCGTCGCCCGACAGATCGAGATCGGTCAGTGGCGCCAGGCCAACATCATGAAGGTCGGCCTGCAGTTCGAGAACATCCTGATCCGCGGCATCATGCAGTACGTCTTCACCCGCCCCAACGGCTCGGCCGAGTACCGCTACCTCACCCACGAGGCGACCGAGGAGTGCCACCACACGCAGATGTTCCAGGAGTGCGTCAACCGCATCGGTGTCGACGTGCCCGGCATGCCGTTCTGGATGCGCAAGATCGCCACCTTCCTGCCGTGGGCCGGCTCGGCGTTCCCGCTGGCCTTCTTCATCGGCGTCCTGGCCGGCGAGGAGCCGATCGACCACACCCAGAAGCAGGTCATGCGAGCCGGGGCCGAGGGCCCGCCGGTGCTGCGCCGGGTGATGGAGATCCACATCGCCGAGGAGGCGCGGCACATCTCGTTCGCGCACCTGTACATCCAGCGCAACGCCCACAAGCTGGGGCGCATCGAGCGCCAGATCGTGGCCGCTCTGTACCCGGTCATCATGCGCGTGCTGGGCGACGCGATCCTCGTGCCGGGCAAGGAGTTCCGCCGCGAGTTCGACATCCCGAAGCACGTCATCAAGGACCTCTACTGGCGGTCGCCGGAGTCGCGCGAGCGTCTCTCGGAGATCTTCAGCGACGTGCGCATGCTCGCCGAGGAGTCCGGCCTGATGACCAGGTTCTCGCGCCGCCTCTGGTCGTGGCTGAAGATCGACGGTCGTCCGTCGCGCTACCGCAGCGAGCCGCCCGTGCAGCTCAGCGCAGCCGCCTGACGTGCCGCACGTCGTCACCCGGTCCTGCTGCGCGGACGCCTCGTGCACGTTCGCGTGCCCGGTCAACTGCATCCACCCGACGCCGGACGAGCCCGACTTCGGCACCGCCGAGATGCTGTACATCGACCCGGTGTCGTGCGTCGACTGCGGTGCGTGCGTCCGGGCATGCCCCGTGGGCGCGATCGTGCCGCACACCAAACTGGGTGAGCACGAGCTGCCGTTCCTGGAGATCAACGCGGCCTTCCACAACCCGCCACGCTCCTACCCGCCGCAGGCCCCCGTCCCGGCCGTCGTCGACATCCGGAGCCGGGCCGAGACGTTGCGGGTCGCCGTCGTCGGCGCCGGACCGGCGGCCATGTACGCGGCCGACGAGCTGCTGAAGCAGGCCGATGTCGAGGTGTCGGTGCTCGACCGGCTTCCCACGCCCTACGGACTCGTGCGGGCCGGCGTGGCACCGGACCATCCCGACACCCGTTCGGTCACCCGGGTCTTCGGCCAGGTGGAGGCCCAACGGGGCTTCTCGTACCACCTGGGCGTCGAGGTCGGGTCGGACCTGGGCATCGACGAGGTGCTGGCCCACCACCACGCGGTCATCGTCGCCACCGGCGCCTCCCGCGACCGCAGCCTCGGCATCCCCGGCGAGGACCTGCCCGGCAGCGAGACCGCCACCGACGTCGTCGCCTGGTACAACGGCCATCCCGACCACGCCCACCGCGACATCGACCTCAGCGCCGATCGTGCGGTCGTGGTCGGCAACGGCAACGTGGCCCTCGACGTCGCCCGCATCCTGGCCACCGACCCCGAGCGACTGGCCGGCACCGACATCGCCGACCCGGCGCTGGACCGGCTGCGCGCCAGTCGTGTGCGTGAGGTCGTGGTGCTGGGTCGTCGCGGCCCGGCGCAGGCCGCCTTCACCGTGCCCGAGCTGGTCAGTCTGGTGTCCCGTGACGACATCGACGTCGTCGTCGACGACCCGGGCGGGCTGGCGATGCCCGATGACGCCGACCTGGTCACCCGTCAGAAGATCGAGGCGCTGCGAGCCGTTCCGGCGCCGCGGGGCGAGGGTCGCCGCCGCGTCGTCCTGCGCTTCTGCGCCTCACCGGTCGCCCTCGAGGGCGACGGCCGTGTCGAGCGGCTCCAGGTCGTGCGCAACCGGCTCGAGCCCACCCCGGACGGGGGAGTGCGGGCCGTCGCCGACGGCGAGCCCGAACCCCTGGAGACGTCCTTGGTGCTGCGGTCGGTCGGCTACCGGTCGATCCCGGTCGCCGGCGTCCCGTTCGACGAGCAGCGTGCCGTGGTCCCGAACCTCGAGGGTCGGGTGCTCGACGGGCCGGACGGCGGTCACGTGCGTGGCCTCTACGCCGCCGGGTGGATCAAGCGTGGTCCGAGCGGCTTCATCGGTACCAACAAGTCGTGCTCGCTCGAGACGGTCAACCACCTGCTGGAGGACTTCCTGGGCGGTCGTCTGCCCGCGCCCACCGGCAGCGCCCGGGCGTTCGACCGGTTGGTGACCGAGCGGTTCCCCGACGCGATCGACCTCGCCGGGTGGCGACGCATCGAGCGTGCCGAACGCGAGAACGGTGCCGCGGCCGGTCGTGTGGCCCGGCGGTTCACCGACCGCGCGGACCTGCGAGTCGCCGCTGCGGCGCCGCGGCGTCAGCGCCGCTCGCTCATCCGCTGAGACCGCGGGGCGACGCCAGGGGTGCGCGCGTAGAATCGAGGGTGCACTGAACCACTGCGATCGATACCGGAGAACTACGTGAGCAACGACCCGACCCCCGTCAGCACCGGCACCTCCCGCGTCAAGCGAGGCATGGCCGAGATGCTCAAGGGTGGCGTCATCATGGACGTCGTCGACGCGACCCAGGCGAAGATCGCCGAGGACGCCGGAGCGGTCGCGGTCATGGCACTCGAGCGGGTCCCCGCCGACATCCGCGCCCAGGGCGGCGTGGCGCGCATGAGCGACCCCGACCTGATCGACGGCATCATCGAGGCCGTCTCGATCCCCGTCATGGCCAAGGCCCGCATCGGGCACTTCACCGAAGCCCAGGTGTTGCAGTCCCTCGGCGTCGACTACATCGACGAGTCCGAGGTGCTGACCCCGGCCGACTACACCAACCACATCGACAAGTGGAAGTTCACCGTCCCGTTCGTGTGCGGCGCCACCAACCTCGGCGAGGCGCTGCGCCGGCTCACCGAGGGCGCGGCGATGATCCGCTCCAAGGGTGAGGCCGGCACCGGCGACGTCTCGAACGCCACGATGCACATGCGCAAGATCGGCGGCGAGATCCGCCGGCTGCAGTCGCTGAGCGAGGACGAGCTGTTCGTCGCCGCCAAGGAGCTGCAGGCGCCGTACGAGCTGGTCAAGGAGGTCGCCGAGAGTGGCAAGCTCCCCGTCGTGCTGTTCACCGCCGGCGGCATCGCGACCCCGGCGGACGCGGCCATGATGATGCAGCTGGGTGCCGAGGGCGTGTTCGTGGGGTCCGGCATCTTCAAGTCCGGCAACCCCTCGCAGCGCGCCGCGGCCATCGTGCAGGCCACCACGTTCTTCGACGACCCCGACGTCATCGCCAAGGTCTCGCGCGGTCTGGGCGAGGCGATGGTCGGCATCAACGTCGACGACATCCCCGAGCCGCACCGCCTGGCCGACCGCGGCTGGTGACGCCGGAACGACGCCGGCGTACGGCAGACGGAAAAGATTCTTGAAATCTTTCTTCCGAGTTGCGTCATGAACCACCGGGTGTGACGTTCTTTGGACGAAGGGCTTGGATCGAATGGCGATCAAGCCTTCGATCCAAGGAGAAGTTCATGAAGAAGTCCACCAAGGGCGCACTCGCCGCGGGCGCGGCCGCTGCCCTCCTGCTCGGCGGCGCCGGCACCCTCGCCTTCTGGACCGCTGACGGCGTTGCCGACGGCGGCTCCATCACCGCGGGCACCCTGACCCTGACCGACGGCACCTGCGATCCCGAGTTCGTGTACGCCGATGGTGCGGCCAGCGAGGGCGACGATGTCGTGCTGTTCGTGCCCGGCGACATCGTCACCAAGGACTGCACCTTCGAGATCGGTGCGACCGGCGACAACCTCGAGGCCCTCCTCGCGGCCCCCGACACGGTGACCTTCGAGACCGACAGCGGCGAGGTGCTCACCGCCACGGTCGACACGACCTACACGATCGGCGGCGACCCGGCCGCCGACGGCGACACGATCACGTCCGCCGACGACGGCGCGGAGGTCGTCGTGACCTTCCTCGTCGACATCGACTACGGCACCGCGGACGACCCGTTCGGCTCCGCGGCCCCGACGACCCCGGGTGTCAACGGCAACCTGACCCAGGGCATCACCGCCGCGCTGGACGACCTCACGGTCACCCTGACGCAGGTCGACCCGAACTGATCGCCACTGGCCCCCGGGGCGGTTCCACCACGGAACCGCCCCGAGGTCCGGCGGTCCGCCCATGACCACTCATCGGCTCGACGCGATCGGACCCCTGCGGTGGATCGGCCAGGTCATCGCCTGGACGGTCATCCTGGGAGTCGGTCTCGTCGTCGCGGCAGCGGTCGTCGTGCCCCGCATCGCGGGTGCGACGCCCTACACCGTGTTGACCAGCTCCATGGAGCCGGGCATGCCACCGGGGACGCTGGTCGTCACCCGGCCGGTGGAGGCCGAGGAGGTCCGGGTGGGCGACGTGATCACCTACCAGCTGGAGTCGGGACGACCGACGGTCGTGACGCACCGCGTCGTGGGCGTCGAGTACGACCTCACCGGCGAGCTGAGACTGATCACGCAGGGCGACGCGAACGACATCCCGGACGCCGACGCGGTACTGCCGGTGCAGGTCCGGGGGGAGCGGTGGTACGCCATCCCGTTCATCGGCCACATCACGACCAAGATCTCGAACGACACCCGACAGGTGGCGACCGTGGCCGTCGCGACCGCACTGGTCGGCTACGCAGGATTCATGTTCGTCGGGGCGGTGCGCGACCGGCGCACGACCCGCAGCACCACCCACCAGAACATCTCGACCGAGGAAGGAGCGCCGCGATGATCAGATCGACCACCACCGTGGTGCTGGCCCTCGTCCTGGCGTTGCTGGTGTCGTCACCGGCCGCTGCGGATCCGCGCATCGGCCTCAGCAACGACGGGGTCACCTTCGGGCAGGGGCTGGCACAGCCGCTCTACGACCCTGAGGTGCGATGGGTCCCCGGCGACACCCGCGGCTCGTCGTTCTTCGTCCGCAACCAGGCGGGTGAGGCGGCCTTCCTGAGCATCGACGTCCTCGGCAGCGAGGTCGACTCGCTGCTGGAGACCGGCGATCTCACCATCTCGGCCCGTGGCGCCGACGGTCCGTGGCGCGACATCTCCACCACCGGTACCCAGCGGCTGGTCGAGGACCTCGGGATCTCCTCCGGTCAGGTGACCCGGGTCGACGTCGAGGTGTCCTTCGCGCCGGAGTCGGTCAACCAGTCGCAGACCAAGCAGCTCGAGCTGGACTTCCGGGTCCGGCTCACCCAGGACCCGAACGGCGTCGTCGACATCGACGACGGAGTCCTGCCCGGCACCGGTGGCGCCCCGCTGCCCGCCCTCATCATCGGCCTCGCCCTGCTCGGCGGCGGCATCATCGCGACGTCCAGGCGCCGCCAGGAGGAGAACGATCATGTCTGAACACCGAGCGACATCCCGCCGGACCGTCCGTCGGTCGCCCCGACGGTCGGGCCGTGTCCGCGCCGTCCTCAGCCTGGGCATCGTGCTCGGCCTCGGCGCCGTCAGCACGATGGCCTTCTGGACCGACACCGCGACGGTCAGCACCGGCGGATTCGTCGCGGGCACCCTCGACCTGCGGGTCGACGGTGCCAACGAGGGCAAGCCCGCCCCGTACGTCGCCAACCAGCTCTCGGCGCTCAACCTGGCGCCCGGCGAGAGCGTGGCCGCGAGCTTCACGGTCAACAACGCCGGCTCGGTCGGCTTCACCTACACCGCCACGGGCACGGCAGCCGGTGTGCTCGGACCGAACCTGCGGTTCACGGTGCGCACCAACGCCGTGGCCGGCACGATCGGCACCCAGGCTGCCAACAACCGGGTGGGCAGCTGCACCGGAGGCACGCCCCAGGTGGGGCCGGCCGCGTTGACGGGCCAGTCGGTCATCGCGACGCCGCCCACGGTGGCGCCCGGCGGGTCGCAGACCTTCTGCGTCGTCGTCACGCTCGACCAGAACACCCCCATCACGCAGGGCGGCACCACCGGTACCGCGACCTTCAACCTGACGGCCACGCAGGTCGCTCCGTGACCCAGCACCGCGCCCCCGCGTCGTCGCGCACGTCTCGCCTCAGGCGAGCCGGCCGCGAGACGGCGTTGACCGCGGGTGCGGTGCTCGGCGTGCTGTGTCTGACCATCGCCCTGGCCGGGATGGCCTTCGACGTCCGGCCGGTCATCTTCCGGTCCGGCTCGATGGAGCCGGAGATCCAGACCGGCGCCCTGGCGCTGTCGCGCACGACCGACGCGTCCGAGCTGGTCGTCGGTGACGTCGTCACCGTCCGTGACGCCCGCGGTGTGCTGGTGACCCACCGGATCGTCTCGCTGACGACCTCCGGGTCCGAGGCCACCCTGGTCCTGCAGGGCGACGCGAATCCCGTGCCCGACGCCGACCCGTACGTGGTGCAGTCGGCGGACCGGATCCTGTTCGACGTACCGCGGCTGGGCTACGTCGTGTCGGCACTCTCCGGCCCCGCCGGCATCTTCGGGGGCGGACTCCTGGTGGGTCTGCTGCTCACCACCGTCTTCGCGCGCCGACGCGACGACGACCACACCCCGGGGCCCGGCGCGGGACCCGGCCCCACCGACGCGGTGGAACCGACCGAGGCGGACGACACGCCTGCGGACGAGCCGGGGCGGTCCGGCGGTCGGGCGGCGCGCCGGGGCAAGGGTCGGATGACGCTCGCGGCGATGGTCGCGGTCGTCGCCGCGGTCGGCGTCGGCAGCACGACGTCCACCACGGCCGCGTGGGTCGACAACGCAGCCGTGACGACCGGGACGTTCTCGATGCAGCAGGCCCCCGTCCAGGTCCTCACGTGCACCGTGGTGCCGATCGGCGGCGGCTTCGGCATCCGTCTGGACTGGGTGTCGGCGCAGAACCCGCTGCTCGGCTGGACCGTGTCCGCCAACAACCTCGGCAACAGCCTGGCCCTGGGCCTGCCGGACGCGCTGCTGGGCAACGCGCGCCAGTGGACCTCGCCGCAGTTCAACAACCGCTCGGGCGTCGTGACGGTCACCCGGACCCTGGGTACCGAATTGGGCAGTGTCAGCTTCGACTTCGGTCCGGGCAACGGGATCGGCAACAAGTCCTGCACCGTCAACCCCTGAACGGTCGTCCCCTGAGCCGTCGTCCTGCGGATCACCCCGTCGCCACTACGGTGGCGGGGTGCCTGCTTCCCCCACGATCGGTGTGTTCGCCCTGCAGGGTGACGTCCGGGAGCACCTGGCCGCGCTCCGGCGGCTCGGCGCCTCCACGCTCGCCGTCCGCCGGCCAGCCGAGCTGGAGCAGTGCGACGCGATCGTGCTGCCCGGTGGCGAGTCGACCACGATGCACAAGCTGGCGGTCACGTTCGAGCTGTTCGAGCCCCTGCGGGAGCGGATCGCGGGCGGGATGCCGGCCTTCGGCACGTGCGCGGGCATGATCCTGCTGGCCGACCGGATCACCGACGGCACCACCGACCAGCGGACGCTGGGCGGGCTCGACGTGACGGTGCGCCGCAACGCCTTCGGCCGACAGGTCGACTCCTTCGAGGGCGACCTCGACATGGCCGGGCTCGACGCACCCGTGCACGCCGTGTTCATCCGGGCGCCGTGGGTCGAGCAGGTCGGTGAGGCGGTCGAGGTGCTTGCCACCGTTCCCACCGGGGAGGCCGCGGGTAGGATCGTCGCCGTTCGACAAGGTGCCCTGATGGCCACGTCGTTCCACCCCGAGGTGGGACACGACGACCGTGTGCACGGACTCTTCGTCGACCACGTTCGCACGATGTAGAGATTCTGCGTAGAGCACCAGCCGGAGGAGGGACGCGCCATGTCAGGTCATTCCAAGTGGGCGACGACCAAGCACAAGAAGGCCGCGATCGATGCCAAGCGCGGCAAGATGTTCGCCAAGCTGATCAAGAACATCGAGGTCGCGGCGCGGATGGGCGGTCCCGACCCCGACGGCAACCCCACGTTGTACGACGCGATCCAGAAGGCCAAGAAGTCCTCGGTCCCCAACGACAACATCGACCGTGCCGTCAAGCGCGGCGGCGGCGTGGGCGACGACGCGGTGGACTACATCACCATCATGTACGAGGGCTACGGCCCGAACGGGGTGGCGATGCTCGTCGAGTGCCTCACCGACAACCGCAACCGCGCCGCCATGGAGGTCCGCACCGCCATGACCCGCAACGGCGGCACGATGGCCGACCCGGGCTCGGTGTCGTACATGTTCGCGCGCAAGGGCGTCATCATCGTGCCCGCGGAGCAGGAGGGCGGGGCCACCACCGAGGACGACATCCTGCTGGCCGTGCTCGACGCGGGGGCCGAGGAGGTCAACGACCACGGCGAGTCCTTCGAGGTCATCTGCGAGGCCACCGACCTGGTGGCGGTGCGCACCGCCCTGCAGGACGCGGGCCTGGACTACGACTCCGCCGACGCCTCGTTCGTGCCGTCGGTCAACGTCGAGGTCGACGTCGACGGCGCCACCAAGGTGCTCAAGCTGATCGACGCCCTCGAGGACTGCGACGACGTGCAGAACGTGTTCGCCAACTTCGACGCCTCCGACGAGGTCCTCGCCCAGATCTGACCCCCCGTCCCCGCTGGCAGTGACGTTTCGGCCCCGAATTCGGCCGATCCGGGGCCGAAACGTCACTGCCAGCGGGAAGTCGGGTGTGTCGGCGGGGGAGTGCCGGCGGGCTCGGCTAGGGTTCGAACATGCGTTCTCTCCAGGGCGGCCCGCGCAGGGTCATGGGCATCGACCCGGGCCTCACGCGGCTCGGGCTGGGCGTCGTCGAAGGCTCGGTGGGCAGGCCGCTCACGATGCTCGACGTCGACGTGCTGCGCACCCCCGCCGACCTCGACCCGGCCCGACGGCTGCGGATCCTGGCCGACGGCATCGAGGAGCGGCTCCTGCTGCACCGGCCCGACGCCGTGGCCGTCGAGCGGGTGTTCAGCCAGCACAACGTGCGCACCGTCATGGGCACCGCGCAGGTCAGCGGCGTCGCGATGATGCTGGCGGCGCGCCACGGCATCGAGGTGCACCTGCACACCCCCAGCGAGGTCAAGGCGGCGGTCACCGGCAGCGGCCGCGCCGACAAGGCGCAGGTCACCCAGATGGTCACCCGGCTGCTGCGGCTCACCGAGGCACCCCGGCCCGCCGACGCCGCCGACGCCCTCGCGATCGCGATCTGTCACCTCTGGCGCGGGGGAGCGCAGAACCGCCTTGCCGAGGCCGTCGCGAAGGCGGCCGGCCGGTGATCGCCTCGTTGCGCGGCACCGTCGCCGCGGTCTCGTTGGACTCCGTCGTGCTCGACGTCGGTGGGGTCGGCTACCTCACCCGGTGCACCCCCGGCACGATCGCCGGGCTGCGGATCGGCCAGGAGGCCCAGCTGGCCACCACGCTCGTCGTCCGCGAGGACTCGATGACCGTCTACGGCTTCGCCGACGCCACCGAGCGCGACATGTTCGAGCTCGTGCAGACCGCCAGCGGCGTCGGGCCCAAGGTGGCACTGGCGATGCTCGCGGTGCTCGACCCCGACCGGTTGCGCCAGGCCATCGCGCAGGCCGACCACTCGACCCTGATGTCGGTCCCGGGCATCGGACGCAAGGGCGCCGAGCGGATCGTCGTCGAGCTGAAGGACCGGGTCGGCCTGGCCGGCAGCGCCGCCCCCACCGGTGCGCCCGCGTGGCGCGAGCAGGTGCACGAGGCGCTGCTCGGCCTCGGCTGGCCCGCCCGCGACGCCGAGCGCGCGGTCGACAACGTCGCGGCCGATCTCGCCGACGATCCCGGCGCCGCGGCCGACGTCTCCACCCTGTTGCGCGACGCCCTGCGGTCGCTCGCGAGGACCCGATGAACGACGAGCAGTTCGACGAGTCCGGCGTCGTCACCGCGGTGGCGGGCGCCGAGGACCGCGCCTTCGAGGCGGCGCTGCGGCCCCGTACCCTCACCGAGCTGATCGGTCAGGACCGGGTCCGCGAACAGCTGTCGTTGGTGCTCGACGCTGCCATCGCCCGCGGCAGCACCCCCGACCACGTGCTGCTGTCCGGCCCGCCGGGGCTGGGCAAGACCACCCTGGCGATGATCATCGCGCACCAGGTGGCGGCCCCGTTGCGGATCACCAGCGGGCCCGCGATCCAGCACGCCGGCGACCTCGCGGCCATCCTGTCGGGCATCGGCGAGGGTGACGTGCTGTTCATCGACGAGATCCACCGGATGTCACGGCCCGCCGAGGAGCTGCTGTACATGGCGATGGAGGACTTCCGTGTCGACGTGGTCGTCGGCAAGGGGCCCGGCGCCACCGCCATCCCGCTGGAGATCCCGCCGTTCACGGTGGTCGGGGCCACCACCCGCGCCGGGCTGCTGCCCGGGCCTCTGCGCGACCGCTTCGGGTTCACCGCCCAGCTCGACTTCTACGACGCGGCCGACCTGCACCGCATCGTGCGCCGATCGGCCGACCTGCTCGCGCTCGACCTCTCCGACGCCGCCGGCCACGAGATCGCCTCCCGCTCGCGCGGGACCCCGCGGATCGCCAACCGGTTGCTGCGCCGGGTCCGTGACTTCGCCGAGGTCAGGACCGGCGGTGTCCTCGACGAGGCCGCGGCCCGGGCCGCCCTCGACCTCTACGAGGTCGACGCCATCGGTCTGGACCGGCTCGACCGCGCCGTGCTGACCGCCCTGTGCTCGAGCTTCGGTGGCGGGCCGGTGGGCCTGTCGACCCTCGCCGTCGCGGTCGGCGAGGAGCGCGAGACCGTCGAGGAGGTCGCCGAGCCCTTCCTGGTCCGATTGGGGTTCCTCGCCCGGACCCCGCGAGGTCGGGTCGCCACGCCGGCGGCGTGGCGGCACCTGGGGATGGCCGTCCCGGCCGGCCTCGACCAGCTGACGCTCGGCACCGACGACCCCTCCTGAGCGGTGGTGCCCCACCGGCCGCCCCCTAGACTTCGGGTGGCCGCCCGGCCATCCCGTGCCGCGGGACCGTCGATCTCCTGGAGAGACCCGTGAACGAAGCAGTGGCCAACTTCCTGCCCCTCGTCCTGATCGCCCTGGTCTTCTGGCTCCTGCTGGTGCGACCGGCTCGCAAGCGGCAGAAGGAGTTCACCGCCGTCCAGCAGGCGATCGAACCGGGCCGCGAGATCATGACCGCCAGCGGGATCTTCGGTACCGTCACCGGCGTCGTCGACGACCGGCTGCAGGTCGAGATCGCACCCGGCGTCACGATCGAGATCCTCCGGCAGGCCGTCGGCCGCGTCGTCGACGACCCGGCCGAGGAACCCTACGAGCACCGGACGAGCGACGACGACGTCGACGGACGCACCGACTGAACCGTCGGTCAACCATGAGGTGGCGACCTCCGGTCACCGCCGGACCGATAGCGTGGTCCACGTTCACCCGACTTGAGGAGTACCCATGAAGAAGTCCCTGTCCCTGGCCGCGACGGTCCTGGTCGGCGTCACGACCCTCTCCGCCTGCGGCGGGGGCTCCGGCGACTACTGCGGGGACCTCGAGTCGTTGCAGGACGACTTCGCCAGTGCGTCCGAGCTGACGTCCGAGACGGCCGAAGAGGTCTTCGCCGCCTTCGGTCAGCTCGCCGAGTCGGCCCCCGACGAGGTCGCTGACGACTGGGAGACGGTCGACTCGAACCTCGAGGGGTTCCAGAGCGCGCTGGAGGATGCCGGCCTCGACCTGGCCAACCTCGAGGACATCGACCCGACGACCCTCGACGAGGACGCCACCGCGGCGATCCAGGAGGCGTACGCCAACCTCGCCAACGAGGACTCCCAGGCCGCCTTCACGGCGATCGAGGAGCACGCGCTCGACGAGTGCGACGTCGACCTCAGCGAGTGATCCGGTGAGCGGCGCCGCCCGGCACATCGAGCGGCTGGTCCGCCCGGTGCCGGACTGGCCGCAGGCCGGTGTCGTATTCCGCGACATCAGCCCGCTGTTGGGTGACGCCACCGCCTGGGCGGAGGTCGTCGACGAGCTGAGCGAGCAGATCGGCGACCTCGGACGGATCGACGCCGTGCTCGGGGTCGAGGCGCGCGGCTTCCTGCTCGGGGTCGCCGTGGCACGCACCCTCGGGGTCGGGTTCATCCCGGTCCGCAAGGCCGGCAAGCTGCCGGCCGACGTCGTCAGCTCGTCCTACGACCTGGAGTACGGGTCCGCGACGATCGAGATGCACGCGGACGCGCTGGAGCCCGGCGCACGGGTCGTCGTCGTCGACGACGTCCTCGCCACGGGCGGCACGCTGCAGGCCACGATCGACCTGGTCAACCGGGTCGGCGCCGAGGTGCTCGCCACCGCCGTGATGATCGAGATCGACGGACTCGGCGGTCGGGACCTGCTGACCGGCCGGCCCTGTCTCGCGCTGCACACCTTCTGACCGACGACCCTGACCCACCCCAGGAGATCTCATGAACGCATCGCAACGACGCATCGTGGCCATCGTGCTGGTCAGCGTGCTGGTGCTCGGCACCGCAGCGTCGCTGATCAGCGGCCTGTTCTGACGCAGGACCACCCGGGCGCGCCCCCGACCGGCGGCTACCATGGCCGCAGGAGGTCCTGTGGCTGATCGCACCCCGGCCGTCACCGAGCCGGCAGAGGCACCGGAACCGAAGTCCGACGCGGTTCCGGCATCGGCGCGGGTCCGCACGCGCCTGTCGCGGATCGGTGGCAAGACGACGTCGCCCAACGCGGTGCTCGAGCCCCTGCTGAAGATCTACCGCGGGACGCACCCCAAGGGTGACGTGACCGCGATCCAGAAGGCGTACGAGATCGCCGAGCGGATGCACGACGGACAGACCCGCAAGAGCGGCGACCCGTACATCACCCATCCGCTCGCCGTGGCCACCATCCTCGCCGAGCTGGGCATGACCGCGCCGACCCTGTGCGCGGCGCTGCTGCACGACACCGTCGAGGACACGCCGTACACGCTCGACCTCGTCCGGGTCGACTTCGGCGACGAGGTCGCCCAGCTGGTCGACGGCGTCACCAAGCTCGACAAGGTGAAGTACGGCGACTCGGCGCAGTCCGAGACGATCCGCAAGATGGTCGTGGCGATGAGCCGCGACATCCGGGTGCTCGTCATCAAGCTCGCCGACCGCCTGCACAACATGCGCACCCTGCGGTACCTGCGGCAGGACAAGCAGGAGCGCATCGCCCGCGAGACGATCGACATCTTCGCCCCGCTGGCGCACCGCCTGGGCATGAACACGATCAAGTGGGAGCTCGAGGACCTCGCGTTCGCGACCCTGCACCCCAAGGTCTACGACGAGATCGTCCGTCTCGTCGCCGACCGGGCCCCGTCGCGGTCGACCTTCCTCGACCGGGTGATCAACGACGTCGAGTCCGACCTGAAGCCCACCAAGATCAAGGCCACCGTCACCGGACGGCCCAAGCACTACTACTCGATCTACCAGAAGATGCTGGTCCGGGGCCGTGAGTTCAGCGACATCTTCGACCTCGTGGGTGTGCGGATCCTGGTCGACTCGGTGGCGGAGTGCTACGGCGTGCTGGGCGTGCTGCACGCACGGTGGAACCCGATCCCCGGCCGGTTCAAGGACTACATCAGCGTCCCGAAGTTCAACATGTACCAGTCGTTGCACACGACGGTCATCGGACCGCAGGGCAAGGCCGTCGAGCTGCAGATCCGTACGCGGGCCATGCACCGGCGGGCCGAGTACGGCGTCGCCGCGCACTGGAAGTACAAGGAGGACGCGGTCGTCCCGTCCTCGGGACGGTCCGGTCGGGCCGGCGGCGCCCCGCCGGACAGCTCGGAGATGCTGTGGCTGCGTGAGCTGCTGGACTGGCAGTCCGAGACCGAGGACTCCATCGACTTCCTCGACCAGCTGCGCTTCGAGATGCGGCAGGCCGGCGTCTACGCCTACACCCCGCGTGGTGACCTGATCCAGCTGCCGGCGGAGTCCACCCCGGTCGACTTCGCCTACGCCGTGCACACCGAGGTGGGGCACGCGTGCATCGGTGCGCGGGTCAACGGACGCCTGGTGTCGCTGGAGTCCACGCTGGACAGCGGCGACGTCGTCGAGATCTTCACCTCCAAGTCACCGGACGCCGGCCCCAGCCGCGACTGGTTGGAGTTCGCCGCCAGCCCGCGGGCCCGCAACAAGATCAAGCAGTGGTTCACCAAGGAGCGGCGTGAGGAGGCGATCGAGCGCGGCAAGGACCTGATCGCCAAGCAGATGCGCAAGGAGAGCCTGCCGCTGGTGCGGCTGTTCCGGCAGCAGACGCTGGAAGCCGTGGCGGCCGACCTGCACCTGGCCGACATCTCGTCGCTGTACGCAGCCGTGGGCGAGAGCAACGTCAGTGCGCAGCACGTGGTCGAGCGGGTGCTGGCGCTCGCCGGCGGCCGGGCGGGTGCCGAGGAGGACCTCGCCGAGGCCACGTCGATGCCGCTCACGATCCGCGAGGGTCAGCGTCGGGTCGAACCCCGGGGTGACGCGGGTGTGGTGATGGTGGGCCTCGACGGCGACGTCATGATCAAGCTGGCCCGCTGCTGCACGCCGGTCCCGGGGGACCCGATCCGCGGGTTCGTCACCCGGACGGCCGGCGTCTCGGTGCACCGCGCCGACTGTTCCAACCTGCAGGCGCTCACGGCCGAGCCCGAGCGGCTGGTCGACGTGCAGTGGGCCCCGAGCTCGACCAGCACGTTCCTCGTGGCGGTGCAGATCGAGGCGCTGGACCGGCCGCGGCTGCTCAGCGACATCACGCGGGTCATGTCCGACCAGCACGTCAACATCCTGTCGGCAGCGCTCAGCACCGGTCGTGACCGCGTCGCAAAGATCAAGTTCACCTTCGAGATGGGCGACGCCAAGCACCTCGGTCACGTGCTGCAGGCTGTCCGCACCGTCGAGGGTGTGTTCGACGTCTACCGCCTGACCCAGTAGGCGGGCCCGGGTCAGGAGAAGTCGGCCTGGGCCTTCTGCGCCATGTCGAGGAAGGCCTGCTTGGAGGCGAGGTCGGCCTGCAGGTCCTTGACCCGGCGGTCGTCGCCCTTGGCCTCGGCCGCCGAGATCTTGGCGGCGACCTCGTCGATCGCGCGCTGCAGCTTGCCGATCATGTCGTCCGCGCGGGCCGACTTCTCGGGATCGCTCTTCTTCCAGACCTGGTCACCGGCCTCGCGCACGGCCTGCTCGACCGTCCGCAGACGGCCCTCGAGCTCCTTGATCCGGTCGCGGGGGACCTTGCCGGCCGCCTCCCAGCGGTCGGCGATGTCGTTCATGGCGCGCCGTGCTGCCGGCAGGTCGGTGATCGGCAGCAGCGCCTCCGCCTCGACGAGGAGCTTCTCCTTGGCCTCGGCGTTGACGGCGTACTCCGCGTCGATCTCGGCGTTGACGGCCTCGCGAGCCGCGAAGAACACGTCCTGAGCGGCACGGAACCGCTTCCAGAGCTTGTCCTCGACGTTGCGAGGTGCCGACCCGGCCTGCTTCCACCGGTCCATCAGGTCGCGGTACTTGCCGGCCGTCGGACCCCACTCGGTCGACGTCTGCAACGCCTCGGCCTCGGCGATGAGCTTCTCCTTGGTGACCTTGGCCGCGTCGCGCAGCGTTGACTGCTCGGCGAAGTGCGCCTTGCGCTGCCGGGTGTGTGCGGTGCGGGCGGCCGAGAACCGGTGCCACAGCTCGTCGTCGGTGGCCTTGTCGAGCCGCGCGAGCGCTTTCCACTCCTCCAGCAGCTCGCGGAGCCGGTCGGAGCCGGACTTCCAGTCGCGACCGGCGGCGATCTTCTCGGCCGCGTCGGCGATCCGCTGCTTGGCGACCAGCGCCTCGGCCTGCTTGGCCTGCTTGGCGACCTTGCGCTCCTCGCGCTGCTTCTCGATGCCCGGCGCGAGCGCCTCGAGCCGGGTCAGCAGCGCGGCGAGGTCGCCCATGGCCGCGGCGTCGGTGATCGACTCGCGCGCCTTGGCCACTGCCTTGACCGCGTCGTCGGGGCTGAGCGCACCGGCCGCGATGCGCTGCTCGAGCAGGTTGACCTCGCCCTCCAGGCCCGCGAAGCGACGCTCGTACAGCGCGAACGCCTCCTGGGCGTCACCGCCGGCGGCCCACTGCCCGATCAGCCGCTCGCCGTCGGCGGTGCGGACGTAGACGTTGCCCTCGGCGTCGAGACGACCCCAGGGATGGTCGGGCGTGGAACTCATGCGGCCCATCCTAGGAGGAACGGGCTGTCGGCCCGACGCACCGGCTCGCGTAACCTGTCGGGCGTGCTGCTCACGTCGTTCCCCGCCGGCCCGCTGCAGGCGAACTGCTATCTCGTCGCCCGCGACCGCGGAGCAGGTTGCGCCGTCGTCGACCCCGGGATGGACTCCCTCGACGGCGTCCGTCGCGCTGCCGCCGAGCACGACCTCACCCCGCAGGCCGTGCTGGTGACCCACGGACACTTCGACCACATGTGGAACGCCCAGGACGTCGCCTCCGAGTTCGGCTGCCCGGTCTGGATCCACCCGGCCGACCGGCACCTGCTGAGCGACCCGATGGCGGCGATCTCTGGGGAGTCGGCGGCGATGCTGCGCCAGCAGCTCGGGATGCACGACCTGCCGGAGTTCGCCGAGCCGGCCGACGTCCGTGACGCGACGGACGGGGCGACGTTCGACGTCGACGGGGTGACCTTCACGGTCGACCACGTCCCCGGTCACACGCCCGGCACGGTGTTCTACCGCATCGACTGGCCCGACGACGAGGCCGTCAGCCAGGTCATGTTCTCCGGTGACTTCCTGTTCGCCGGATCGATCGGACGCACCGATCTCACCGGCGGGTCGCACCCGGCCATGATCGAGAGCCTGCGGGACCGCATCCTGCCCCTGGCCGACGACGTCGTCGTCCTGCCCGGCCACGGGGGTCAGACGTCGGTCGGCCGCGAGCGGGTCACCAACCCGTTCCTGGTGCAGATCGTCGAGGGCGACGCATGAGGACGACCGCATGAGCAGGTTGTCGGGCTTCCCCGAGTACCTGCCGGCCGAGCGGGCCGTCGAACAGTCGGTGCTGGACCACCTGCGGTCCACGTTCGAGCTGCACGGGTTCGCGTCGGTGGAGACCCGGGCGGTCGAGCCGATGGACGTGCTGCTGCGCAAGGGCGAGATCGACAAGGAGGTCTACCTCCTGCGGCGGCTGCACGCCGAGGAGACGGACGACCACGCCGGGCTGGGCCTGCACTTCGACCTCACGGTCCCGTTCGCGCGCTACGTCGTGGAGAACGCCGGCGAGCTCGACTTCCCGTTCCGCCGGTACCAGGTCCAGAAGGTGTGGCGGGGCGAACGCCCGCAGCAGGGTCGCTTCCGCGAGTTCACCCAGGCCGACATCGACATCGTCGGGCGCGACACGCTGCCGGCGCACTTCGACGTCGAGATCGCCCAGGTCATGGCCGAGGCGCTCGGCGGACTGCCCATCCCGGGCGCCGTCCTGCAGGTCAGCAACCGCAAGATCCTCGAGGGCTTCTACCTGGGACTCGGTGTGGCCGACCCCACCGCCGTGATGCAGGTGGTCGACAAGCTCGACAAGCTGCCGGGGGAGCGGATCACCGCCCTGCTGGTCGAGCAGGGGCTCGGCGCGGCCCAGGCGGAGGCCTGTCTCGCCCTGGCCGCGATCTGCACCCCTGACACCTCGTTCGTGGCGCAGGTGCAGGCGCTCGGCGTCGACCATCCGATGCTGGCCGAGGGGCTCGACGAGCTGGCCGGGCTGGTCGCCGCGGTCCGCACCCCGCCGAACGTCACGGTGCAGGCCGACCTGCGCATCGCGCGGGGGCTCGACTACTACACCGGCACGGTCTTCGAGACCCGTCTGGTGGGGCACGAGCACCTCGGCTCGGTCTGCTCCGGCGGGCGCTACGAGCAGCTGGCACGCGACAACCGCAGCACGTACCCCGGCGTGGGCATCTCGTTGGGCGTGTCACGACTGCTCACCCCGCTGTTCGCCGGGGGACTCACGGCCTCACGGTCGGTCCCGTCGGTGGTCCTGGTCGCCCTGGCCGACGAGGAGGACCGCGCTGCCGCCACCGACACCGCCGCGCGCCTGCGCGCCCGTGGCATCGCCACCGAGGTCGCACCGTCGGCGGCGAAGTTCGGCAAGCAGATCCGCCACGCGGAGCGCCGGGGCATCCCGTTCGTCTGGTTCGGCTCCGCCGACGGCGACCAGGTCAAGGACATCCGCAGCGGCGAGCAGGTGACGGCCGACGCCGACACCTGGTCGCCCGACCACCGCGACCTGCGACCGCAGGTCATCTCGAAGGAGACCCCTCAGTGATCCGCACCCATGACGCCGGAACCCTGACCGCCGACCACATCGGTGACCAGGTCACCCTCGCCGGCTGGGTCGCCCGACGCCGGGACCACGGTGGTGTCGCCTTCATCGACCTGCGCGAGGCCTCCGGCGTCGTGCAGGTGGTCGTGCGCGAGGAGGTCGCCCACCAGCTCCGGGCCGAGTACTGCCTGAAGGTCGTGGGGATCGTGCAGCGCCGGCCCGCCGGCAACGAGAACGACGGCATCGCCACGGGAGCCATCGAGGTCGTCGCCGAGGACGTCGAGATCCTCAGCGCCGCCGCACCCCTGCCGTTCCCGATCGACGAGCACGTCGAGGTGGGCGACGAGGCGCGCCTGAAGTACCGCTACCTGGACCTGCGTCGCAGCGGTCCGGCCGCCGCGATCCGGTTGCGCAGCAAGGTCAACGCCGTGGCGCGTGACGTGCTGGCCCAGCACGACTTCGTCGAGGTCGAGACGCCGACGCTGACCCGGTCGACGCCCGAGGGCGCGCGCGACTTCGTGGTGCCGGCGCGTCTGCGGCCCGGCAGCTGGTACGCCCTGCCGCAGAGCCCGCAGCTGTTCAAGCAGCTGCTGATGGTCGGTGGCCTGGAGCGCTACTACCAGATCGCCCGCTGCTACCGCGACGAGGACTTCCGGGCCGACCGGCAGCCGGAGTTCACCCAGCTCGACATCGAGATGAGCTTCGTCGACGCCGACGACGTGATGGCGCTGGCCGAGCAGATCTACGTCGCGCTGTGGCGGCTGATCGACGTCGAGCTCCCGGCCCCGTTCCCTCGCATCACCTACGCCGACGCCATGCGACGGTACGGGTCGGACAAGCCCGACCTGCGGCTGTCGACGGAGCTGGTGGAGTGCACCGACTACTTCGCCGAGACGTCCTTCCGGGTGTTCCAGGCCCCGTACGTGGGCGCGGTGGTCATGCCCGGTGGGGCGTCGCAGCCCCGTCGTCAGTTCGACGCGTGGCAGGAGTGGGCCAAGCAGCGCGGTGCCCGGGGCCTGGCGTACGTCACGTTCGGTGAGGACGGCGAGCTCGGCGGGCCGGTCGCCAAGAACCTGTCCGACGCCGAGCGGGCCGGACTCGCCGAGCACGTGGGCGCGCAGCCGGGCGACTGCGTCTTCTTCGGTGCCGGTGCGCCCAAGGCGACCCGGCAGCTGCTGGGGGCCGCCCGCCTGGAGATCGGCCGACGCTGCGACTTGATCGACGAGTCGGCCTGGGCGTTCTGCTGGGTCGTCGACTGGCCGATGTTCGAGGCCGTCGACGAGCTGGACTCCGGCGACGTCGCGGTGGGCGGCGGTGAGTGGACGGCGGTGCACCACGCGTTCACCGCCCCGCAGGACCCGGCCACGCTCGCCGAACCGGGCACCTCGCTGGCCCAGGCCTACGACATCGTCTGCAACGGCAACGAGCTCGGCGGCGGCTCGGTCCGTATCCACCGCGAGGACGTCCAGAAGCAGGTGTTCGCGATCATGGGGATCGACGAGGCCGAGGCCGAGGACAAGTTCGGCTTCCTGCTCGACGCGTTCCGCTTCGGTGCGCCCCCGCACGGCGGCATCGCGTTCGGCTGGGACCGCACGTGCGCGCTGCTCTCCGGGGTCGACTCGATCCGCGAGGTCATCGCGTTCCCGAAGTCCGGCGGCGGCTACGACCCGCTGACCGCGGCGCCGGCGCCCATCACGGCCCAGCAGCGCAAGGAGGCCGGGGTCGACGCGCGCCCCGCCCCGCCCGCTGATTCCCAGGTGAACCCAGAAAACTGACACCGGACCCCTGGTGCAACCTGTCAACGGTGACAGGTTCGGGGGATCACCTGGGAATCAGCGGGGGCGGGGGGAACTAGGCTCGGCGAGGTGAGCGACGACGGGCTGTTCGAGATGGAGGGGGCTCCCGCGCCCCGGTCCGACCCCGCCGGCGGCGGAAGCCTCGCGGGCAGCTCCCACGCCTCGGCCCCCCTGGCCGTCCGGATGCGGCCCCGCACGCTGGACGAGCTGGTCGGTCAGGAGCGTCTGCTGGCCGCAGGCTCGCCCCTGCGGCAGATGATCGACGGCGACCAGCCGCTCACGATCATCCTGTGGGGCCCTCCCGGGACGGGCAAGACGACCATCGCCTCGCTCATCAGTGCCCACACCGACCGGCGCTTCGTGGAGGTGTCCGCGGTGTCGGCGGGGGTCAAGGAGGTCCGTGACGTCATCGCCGGGGCACGCCGGGCGCTCACCAACGGGGTCGAGACCGTGCTGTTCGTCGACGAGGTGCACCGGTTCAGCAAGTCGCAGCAGGACGCGCTGCTGCCCGGGGTCGAGAACCGTTGGGTCTCCCTCGTCGCGGCCACCACCGAGAACCCCCACTTCAGCGTCATCTCACCCCTGCTGAGCCGCTCGCTGCTGCTGACGCTGGAATCGTTGACCGACGCCGACGTCACCACCGTCGTCGACCGTGCCGTCGCCGACGAGCGGGGTCTCGCGGGGGCGGTCACCCTGACCGACGACGCGCGCGACCACCTGGTGCGACTCGCCGGCGGGGACGGACGACGGGCGCTCACCTACCTGGAGGCGGCGGCCGGCGCCACGACCTCCCAGGGCCGCACCGCCATCACGGTCGACGACGCCGCCCTGGCCGTCGACCGGGCCGCCGTCCGGTACGACCGGCAGGGCGACCAGCACTACGACGTCACCAGCGCCTTCATCAAGAGCATCCGGGGCTCCGACGTCGATGCCGCCCTGCACTACCTGGCCCGCATGATCGAGGCCGGCGAGGACGCCAGGTTCGTGGCCCGCCGGTTGATGATCCACGCCAGCGAGGACATCGGCATGGCCGACCCCACGGCGCTGCCGGTCGCGGTGGCCACGGCACAGGCGGTCGCCATGATCGGGTTCCCCGAGGCCCGCATCCCGCTCGCCCAGGCCGTGATCCACCTCGCCACGGCGCCGAAGTCCAACGCCGTCATCACCGCGATCGACGCCGCCCTGGCCGACGTCCGGTCCGGCAAGGTGGGTGCGGTGCCACCGGCACTGCGCGACGCGCACTACGCCGGTGCCAAGAAGCTGGGCCACGGGCACGACTACCGGTACGCCCACGACGACCCCCGTGGCGTCGTGCCGCAGCAGTACGCCCCGGACGATGTCGACGGGACCGACTACTACCGGCCCTCGGGACACGGTGCCGAGGGGGCGCTCGCCGACCGTCTGGCCCGGATCCGGGCCATCCTCCGCGGGCGGTGACCGTTAGGCTCGCAGGCATGTCCGTCGAGCTGATCCTCCTGCTCACGACCGCGGTCCTCGCGGTCGTGGCGGTGACGGCAGCAGTGGTGGCGGTGCGGGCCGCCCGTCGGGTGCGGGTGCCGGCGCCCGTGGCCGCCGCGCCGGACCGACCCGAGCGCGTCGACCTGCCCGGCTCGGCCGTCGACCTCGTGGCCCGGCCGGTGTCCCCGTCGCCCGCCCGGGTCGTGGAGGGCCGGATCGTGGTGTCCCCGACGAGCGAGCAGGTCGTCGCCACGGCCCTCAGCCGCCCCGCCACCCGCTTGTCGGTGTGGGCCCACGGCGTCTCGCACGCGTTGCGACCCGAGAGCCGCGACAGGATCAGCGGTCTCATGCGCCGGGAGTACCGTCGCCGACGACGCCTGCGGGCGCGCGCGGCACGCCAGGCCGCCCGCCAGGCGGTGCTCGACACGCCACCGCCGATCTCGTGGCTCGGCGACGGACCCGACCGGGCGGCCGGATGAGGCCGCGCGTCGTCTGGTTCGTGGCCGGCACCGCGGCCGGCGTCTACGCCTCGGTCAAGGCGCGACGTGCCGCCGAACGGCTCTCCATGCCGGGCCTGGTCGACCAGGCCGCGGCGCTCGGCACGGGATGGCGGGCCTTCAGCGCCGAGGTGCAGGAGGGCATGGCCGAGCGCGAGCGTGACGTCCTCCGCAGCCTCCACGAACGCGCCTGCACGCCTCAGCTCCTCGCCACCCCCCACCCGCTCGACACCCACCACGACAAGGACCCCACCTGATGGACACCGCGGAGATCCGGCGTCGCTTCCTCGCTCACTTCGAGAACGCCGGCCACACGGTCGTGCCGTCGGCGCCCCTGCTCCTGGACGACCCCAACCTGCTGTTCGTCAACGCCGGGATGGTCCCGTTCAAGCCGTACTTCCTCGGGCAGGAGACGCCGCCGTGGCCGACCGCCACGAGCGTGCAGAAGTGCGTCCGCACCCTCGACATCGAGGAGGTGGGCAAGACCACCCGGCACGGCACCTTCTTCCAGATGAACGGCAACTTCAGCTTCGGCGACTACTTCAAGGAGGGCGCCATCACGCACGCGTGGCGCCTCATCACGGGGTCGATCAACGACGGCGGCCTCGGCATCGACGCCGACACGATCTGGGTCACGGTGCTGCACTCGGACCAGGAGTCCCGGGAGATCTGGAAGCGGGTCGCGGGTCTGCCCGACGAGCGCATCCAGGACCGTGGTCTGCTCGACAACTACTGGCACATGGGCGTGCCCGGCCCCGGCGGTCCGTGCAGCGAGATCTACGTCGACCGTGGTCCCGAGTTCGGACCAGACGGCGGACCGGTCGTCGACGAGGACCGGTTCCTGGAGATCTGGAACCTGGTGTTCATGCAGGAGGAGATCACCGACGTCCTCGCCAAGGACCGGTTCGAGGTCGTCGGCGCGCTGCCCCACCAGAACATCGACACCGGGATGGGCCTCGAGCGGGTCGCCTACCTGCTGCAGGACAAGCGCAACCTCTACGAGATCGACGAGGTGTACCCCGTCATCGAGACCGCGTCACAGATCTCCGGCCGCACCTACGGCCGCGACCACGCCGACGACGTCCGGTTCCGGGTCATCGCCGACCACGTCCGCAGCGGCCTGATGCTGATGGGTGACGGCGTCACCCCCGGCAACGAGGCTCGCGGCTACGTCCTGCGCCGGCTGCTGCGGCGCGCCGTCCGCTCGATGCGGCTGCTCGGCTTCGAGGATCCGGCGCTGCCGTTGCTCCTGCCGGTCAGCCTGGAGCGGATGAAGGCGTCCTACCCCGAGCTGGAGGCCGACTTCCCGCGCATCGAGCAGGTCGCGTACGCCGAGGAGGAGGCCTTCCGTCAGACCCTCGGCAAGGGCACGCAGATCTTCGAGGGAGCCGCCGCGGCGGTGAAGCAGCAGGGCGGCAGCGGGCTCAGCGGCGACGCCGCGTTCACGTTGCACGACACCTACGGGTTCCCCATCGACCTCACCCTCGAGATGGCGTCCGAGCAGGGTCTCAGCGTCGACGAGGACGGCTTCAGGGCCCTCATGGCCGAGCAGCGCTCCCGGGCCAAGGCCGACGCGAAGTCCAAGAAGGGCGGGCACGCCGACACCGCGGTGTACCGGGCGGCACTCGATGCCGGTGGACCGACCGACTGGCTGGCCTACTCCACCCTCACGACGGAGTCCCGCGTGCTGGCCCTGATCGCGGGGGGCCGGACCGTCCCGGCGATCGGTGCCGGGTCGGTCGGCGAGGTCGTGCTCGACCGGACGCCGTTCTACGCCGAGTCCGGCGGCCAGAACGCCGACGCCGGCCACCTGCAGTGGGACGGGGGCCGGGCGGAGGTGCTCGACGTCCAACGACCCGTCCGCGGCCTCGTCGTGCACCAGGTGCGTGTCCTGGACGGCGAGCTGACCGTGGAGTCGCCGCTGGAGGCGGCCGTCGACCCCGAGTGGCGCCTCGGTGCCCGGCAGGCGCACTCGGGCACCCACGTCGTGCACGCGGCGCTGCGCGAGGTGCTCGGTCCGACCGCCCTGCAGTCCGGCTCCTACAACCGGCCCGGCTACCTGCGGCTCGACTACGGCTGGAGCGGCGCGCTGTCGCCCGACCAGCTCCGGGGGGTCGAGGAGGCGTCCAACCGGGCGCTGCGCGCCGACCTGCCCGTCACCGCCCAGACGATGTCCCTGCCCGAGGCCCGTGAGTGGGGCGCCCTGGCGTTGTTCGGCGAGACCTACGGCGAGGACGTCCGGGTCGTCGAGATCGGCGGACCCTGGTCGCGCGAGCTGTGCGGCGGCACGCACGTCGACCGGTCGTCGCAGATCGGCACGGTCGTCATCACGTCCGACGGCTCGGTCGGCTCCGGCAACCGTCGGGTGGAGGCGCTCGTCGGCATCGAGGGGTTCCAGTACCTCGCGAAGGAGCGGGACGTCGTGCGCCAGCTGACCGACCTGCTGAAGGCCAAGCCGGACGACGTCCCCAGCCGGGTCCAGGACCTGATGGAGCGGCTCCGGGCCGCGGAGAAGGCCGCCGAACGGATCAAGGCCGCCGAGCTGCTGGCCGGCGCGGGTGACCTCGCGCACGGAGCCGTCGACGTCGGAGGGGTCGCCTTCGTCGGGGCCCGGCTCGACGGCGTGGGTGGTGGTGACCTGCGCACCCTGGCGTTGGACGTCCGCGGACGCATCCCGGCAGATCGCCCGGCGGTCGTGGCGCTCGTCGGTGTCGTCGACGACAAGCCGGCCGTCGTCGTGGCCGTCAACCAGGCAGGACGCGACCGGGGGCTGTCGGCCAACACGCTGGTCCGCGCCGCCGGCGAGCAGATCGGTGGCCGGGGCGGCGGCAAGGACGACGTGGCCCAGGGTGGGGGCACCGACCCGGCCGGCGCGGAGGCCGCCGTGGCGGCCGTCGAGGCGGCCCTGCGTCCATGAGGGACGGCCGGTGAGGCGAGGACGCCGCCTCGGGGTGGACGTCGGTGACGTGCGCATCGGCGTCGCCATGTGCGACCCCGACGGCATGATCGCGACCCCCGTCGAGACGGTGCCGGCGGGCCCTGCGGCCCACGCCCGTCTGCTGCAGATCGCGTCCGAGATCGAGGTGGTCGAGATCGTGGTGGGGCTGCCGTTGTCCCTGTCGGGCCGGGAGGGCCCGGCGGCCGGCAAGGTGCGTGCCTTCGTGCAGGTGCTGGCTGCGATGTCCGACCGCCCCGTACGGTTGGTGGATGAACGACTCTCGACCGTCACGGCGGGGAGCCAGCTCCGCGACAGCGGTCGCACGGGCCGCGGGACCCGTCGGGTGATCGACCAAGCGGCAGCCGTCGTGATCTTGCAGAATGCCTTGGACGCCGAGCGGACCCGGGGCCACGCCCCGGGCGAGCTGGTCGTCGTGGGGGAGCCGACCGAAGGAGAAGCATGAGCAACGACGGACTCGACCTCGTCACCTCCGGTCAGCCGCCGCGCCGCACGGCCGGGCACCGTCGCGCCGAGACCCCGCGCAAGGGTCCCCGGTGGGGCCGGATCGTGCTCGTCCTGGTGCTTCTCGCCGCGCTGGTCGGAGGCGGCACCTGGGCGTACGGCAAGGTGCAGGACGCCTTCAGCGGCCCCGAGGACTTCACCGGACAGGGCACCGGTGAGGTCGTCGTCGACATCCCCTCGGGTTCCAGCGGTCAGGACATCGCCACCCTGCTGTTCGACGCCGGCGTCGTCGCGAGTGCCGAGGCGTTCTACCAGCTCGTTCTCGAGGACTCCCGGGGAGCCGCGATCGAGGCGGGCACCTACACCCTGCGCTCGCAGATGTCCGCCGAGGCGGCCCTGACCGCCCTGGTGGACCGGGCCAATCGCATCGAGGGTCGCGTCGTCGTCACCGAGGGCGCCCGCGTACCTCAGGTCATCGAGACGATCGCCGCCAACACCGACATCACCATGGAGGCCCTCCAGGCCGCCGTCGACAACCCCGAGGCGCTGGGTCTGCCGGCCTCGGCGGAGGGCGACCCCGAGGGCTACCTGTTCCCGGCCACGTACACGGTGCAGCCGGGTTCGACGGCCGAGCAGGTCCTCGCCCAGATGGTCGCCAAGAGCGTCGAGGTGGCGCAGACCGTCGACCTCGCGGGCCGTGCGGCCGCGGTGGGCCTCACCGAGCGCGAGGTCGTCACGATCGCGAGCATCCTGGAGTGGGAGGTCAGCGGCACCGACGACTTCGGCCGGGCGTCACGGGTCATCTACAACCGGCTCGAGGTGGGCGAGGCCCTGCGGATGGACTCCACGGTGCACTTCATCAGCGGCCGGACCGGGGACATCTTCACCACGCCGGAGGAGCGCCAGAGCGACTCGCCGTACAACACCTATCGGTTCGCCGGTCTGCCACCGGGCCCGATCGGCTCGCCCGGCCAGGCGGCACTGGAGGCCGCGCTCGACCCGACCGCCGGCGACTGGATGTACTTCGTGGCCGACCCCGAGACGGGTGAGACCACCTTCACCAACACCTACGCCGAGCACCAGCAGGCCTGCCTGGCGGCCGGCTTCTCCTGCTGATGACACGTCGCTGCGCGGTGCTCGGGTCCCCGATCACCCACTCGCTGTCACCAGCGATGCACCGCGCGGCCTACGTCGACCTCGGCCTGGACTGGACCTACGACGCGGTCGAGCTCACCGAGGACTCCCTGCCGGGGTTCCTGGCCGGCCTCGACGACACCTGGCGCGGCCTGTCGGTCACGGCTCCGCTCAAGCGCGCGCTCGTCGGTCTGCTCGACGACGTCAGCGACGATGCCGCCTTCCTCGGGGTCGCCAACACGGTGGTCATCGGCGAGCAGCGGGTGGGGTTCAACACCGACGTCCCCGGCGCGGTCGGCGCGCTGCGCGAGGCTGGACTCACCACGGTCGGCTCGGCGCGGATCCTGGGCGGCGGGGCCACGGCGGCGTCGATGCTGCTCGCCCTGGGCCGCCTCGGCCTGCAGGAGGTCGAGGTGGTCGTCCGTGACGTCGCCCGCGCCGCCGAGGTGGTCGACGTGGCGCGGCGGTGCGGCATCGCGGCGACGACGACCTCCTTCGGGCCCGGCCCACGGGCCGACGTGGACGTGCTGGTCTCGACGGTGCCGGCCGCGGCCGTCGACCCGGGCCATGCGCTGACGTCGCGGTACGTGTTCGATGCCGTGTACGACCCGTGGCCCACGCCGTTGGCCTCCGCGGCCGCCGATCGCGGCGTCCCCGTGGTCAGCGGGCTGGACCTGCTGGCCCACCAGGCCGCGCTGCAGGTGCACCTGATGACCGGGTGCACCGTCCGACCGGCCCTCCTGCGCGACGCGGCCCTCGGAGCGCTCACCGGCCGCTGAGACGGCTGTGGACGAGGCGTCCGACGACCCCGGTGACCGGTAGCCTGCCGGGGTGGAGATCGCCCTGACCGCCGCGGCCGCGGGACTCGTCGGCGCCGCGGGACCGTGGGTGCTGCGGCGCATCCCCGAGCCCGTCGACCCCGACCCCGACAAGCCGGCCTACCGCGACCTGGCCGGGGGCACGGGTCTGGTGCTGGTCCTCGCGCTCGTGGGCGCGGTGTCGGGCGGTCTGGTCGCCACCGGCATCGACCGGACCGGCCTGCTTCCCGCCTGGGCCCTGGTGTGCGGTGTCGGTGCGTGGCTGTCGTACGTCGATCTGCGCACGCGGCTGCTGCCGTACGTCATCGTGGCGCCCCTGTACCTGGCCACCTGGTTGCTGGTCGGCGTGGCCGCGATCGTCGAGACCGACGCAAGGATTCTGCTGCAGGCACTGGTCGCGAACGTCGTCGTCTACGTGGTGTTCCGGCTGCTCCACGCCGTGGGAGCTCGTCTGGGGGGAGCCCTGGGGTACGGCGACGTCCGGTTGGCGGCGGTGCTGGCGCTCGTCCTGGGGCCGCTGGGTGTCGCCGCCACCACCGCGGGTCTGTACGCCGGCTTCCTCCTCGGCGCCGTGCTCGGGGTGGGGCTGGCCCTGGCCAAGGTCATCGACCGTCGCAGTTTCGCGTTCGGGCCGTACATGGTGGCCGGAGCCGTGGTCGGCGCGGTCTGGGGGCCGCACGTCCTCGGAGCCTGACGTGGGAGAATCGGTGCCATGCTCCGATGGACCACGGCCGGCGAATCCCACGGCCCCGCACTGGCTGCGATCCTCGAGGGGATCCCGGCGGGTGTTCAGCTGACCAGCAAGGACATCGACGCGGCACTCGCCAGGCGCCGGCTCGGGTACGGGCGCGGGGCCCGCATGGCGTTCGAGGCCGACGCCCTGGAGATCATCGGCGGCGTCCGCCACGGTGTCACGATGGGCAGCCCCATCGCGCTGCGCATCGGCAACAGCGAGTGGCCCAAGTGGGACCAGGTCATGTCCGCCGACCCGGTCGACCCCGAGGTGCTCGCCGGCCTGAAGCGCAACGCTCCGCTGACCCGGCCGCGGCCCGGTCACGCCGACCTCGCGGGCATGCAGAAGTACGACTTCGACGAGGCCCGTCCGGTGCTGGAGCGCGCGAGCGCCCGGGAGACGGCGGCGCGGGTCGCGCTGGGCGAGATCGCCTCACAGTTCGTCGAGCAGGCGACCGGCGCCACGATCGTGTCGCACGTGGTCGCGCTGGGCACGGCCGTCGCGCCGGCCGGGGTCGTCCCCACCCGCGCCGACCTCGAGGCCCTCGACGCCGACCCGGTCCGGTGCTTCGATCCCGCGGCGAGCGCCGCGATGGTGGCCGAGGTCGACCTCGCCCACAAGGACGGCGACACCCTCGGGGGCGTCGTCGAGGTGGTCGTCGACGGGCTCCCGCCCGGACTGGGCTCGTACACCCAGGGGGACCGCCGGCTCGACGCACGGCTCGCCGCGGCCCTCATGGGCATCCAGGCCATCAAGGGGGTCGAGGTCGGCGACGGCTTCGAGCTGGCCCGCACCCGCGGTTCGCTCGCCCACGACGAGATCGTCCCGACGGCCGACGGCATCCGGCGGGTCTCGGGCCGCTCCGGCGGAACCGAGGGCGGCATGACGACCGGGGAGCTCCTGCGGGTCCGCGCCGCCATGAAGCCCATCGCCACCGTGCCGCGAGCGCTGCGGACGATCGACGTCAGCACCGGCGAGGAGGCCCGGGCCCACCACCAGCGGTCCGACGTGTGCGCCGTCCCGGCCGCGGGGATCGTCGCCGAGGCGATGGTGGCGCTCGTCCTCGCCGAGGCCGTGCTCGAGAAGTTCGGCGGCGACTCGGTCGGCGAGACCCGGCGGAACGTCGAGAGCTACCTCTCCCACCTCTCGTTCCGGTGACCGGCGTGGTGGACGCATGAGTCCGGTCGTCGTCCTCGTCGGCCCGCCGGGGGCGGGCAAGACCACGGTGGGGGCCGAGCTGGCCCGCCTCAGCGGCACCACGCTGCGCGACACCGACGCGGACGTGGTGACCGAGGCCGGCCGGTCGGTGCAGGAGATCTTCGTCGACGACGGCGAGCCGGCCTTCCGGGCGATGGAGGAGAGCGCGGTGCAACGCGCCCTGGCCGAGCACGACGGCGTGCTGGCCCTGGGCGGTGGGGCGGTGCTGAGCCGGGCCACCCGCGACCGGTTGCGCGGGCAGCCGGTCGTGTTCCTCGACGTCGGTCTTGCGGCGGCGGCCGGCCGGGTCGGCATGGACTCCGGGCGCCCGCTGCTGCTGGGCAACGTGCGGGCCCAGATGAAGCGTCTGCTGGACGACCGTCGTCCGGTGTACGCCGACGTCGCCGTGGCGACCGTCGTGACCGACCACCTGTCGCCGGCCGAGGTCGCCCGGCAGGTGTGGACCCTGATCGAGGAGCGCCGATGAGCACCCGCCTGACCGTCCCGACCGCACGGCCGTACGAGGTCGTGATCGGTCACGGCCTGCACGCGGACCTGGTCGCGTCGATCGACGACAGCGCGCAGCGGGTCGCGATCGTCCACCCTCCGACGCTGCGACACCGGGCCGAGCAGCTGCGCGTGGCGCTCGCGGACGCCGGACGTGAGGTGCACCTGGTGGAGGTCCCCGACGGCGAGCAGGCCAAGTCCGCCGCGGTGCTCGAGTTCTGCTGGCGGGTGCTGGGGGAGTCGGGGTTCACCCGGTCCGACGTGGTGGTGGGCCTCGGGGGTGGCTCCACGACGGACCTGGCGGGCTTCGTGGCGGCCAGCTGGCTGCGGGGGGTGCGCTTCGTGAACGCGCCGACGACCGTGCTCGGCATGGTCGACGCGGCCGTCGGTGGCAAGACCGGCATCAACACGGGTCAGGGCAAGAACCTGGTGGGTGCGTTCCACGAGCCCGTCGCCGTCGTGTGCGACCTCGACGCGTTGGCCACCCTGCCGGCGGCCGAGGTGCGCAGCGGGCTGGCCGAGATCGTCAAGTGCGGCTTCATCGCCGACCCGTCGATCCTCGAGCTGGTGGAGGCGGCACCGACGGCGGCGCTCGACGCCGGCTCGGCGGTGCTGGAGACCCTGATCGCCAAGGGCATCACGGTCAAGGCGCGCACCGTGGCCGGCGACCTGCACGAGTCCGGCGGCGACGGGTCCGGCGGCATCGGCCGTGAGGCGCTCAACTACGGGCACACCCTGGGGCACGCGATCGAGCGCCACACCGGGTACGAGGTGCGACACGGCGAGGCGATCAGCGTCGGCATGGTCTTCGTGGCCGAGCTGGCCCGCAGGAGCGGGCTGATCGACGACTCGCTCGTCGAGGTCCACCGGGAGATGCTCGAGCTCGTGGGTCTGCCCACCCGCTACCGCGCCGAGGCCTGGGACGACCTGCTGCCGGCCATGCGGCTGGACAAGAAGTCGCGAGGGTCGACGATCCGCTTCGTCGTGCTCGACGCCCTCGCGTCGCCGAGGATCCTCGCGGCACCGGACGAGGACCTGCTGCGGGACAGCTATCGCGCCGTCTCGGCATGAGCACCGAGGCGAGGCGGCACCGGGTCGCGGGAGCGCTCGCGACCGATGCGCTGCTCGTGTCGACCCTGTTCAACGTGCGCTACCTGACCGGGTTCACCGGGTCCAACGCGGCGGTGCTCCTGGAGCGCGACGGGGGTGGCGTGCTGTTCACCGACGGGCGGTACCGCGACCAGGCCGCTGCGGAGTGTCCCGACCTGGAGGTCGTGGTGCGACGCGACCTGCCGGCCGCCGTGGCCGAGCGGGTCACGGGCCGCAGCGTCGCGGTCGAGACCCACACGATGAGCGTCGACGCCCACGCCCGGTGGCGCGATCTGCACGTCGGCCCGACCGAACCGGCGGGACGCCCGGTCGAACGGGCGCGGGAGACCAAGGACGACGCCGAGATCGCCGCGCTCCGTCGCGCCTGTGCGATCTCGGTGGAGGCGTTGGCCGGCCTGCTGGACGGTCCGCTGGTGGGCCGCAGCGAGCGCGAGGTGGCCCGTGACCTCGAGAACCGGATGCTCGACCTGGGGGCGGAGGCGGTGGGGTTCGACACCATCTGCGCGGCCGGCGAGAACTCCGCGATCCCGCACCACGCGCCCACGGCCCGACGCCTCGGCACCGGCGACCTGCTCAAGATCGACTTCGGCGCCCGCGTCGACGGGTACCACGCCGACATCACCCGCACGATGGTGCTCGGACCCGCCGCCGACTGGCAGCGGGAGGTGCACGGAGCCGTCCGTCAGGCGCAGGCGCTCGGTGTCGCCGCCCTGGTCGAGGGGGCCGAGGTCGCGGCGGTCGACGCCGCCGTACGGGCCGACCTGGCCTCGAGCGGACAGCTCGAGCACTTCACGACCGGGCTCGGCCACGGGGTCGGCCTGCAGATCCACGAGGACCCGTTCTTCGCCGCCACGCACCCCGGTAGACTGACCGACCGCACCGTCCTGACGATGGAACCCGGCGTCTACCTCGCCGGCCGTGGGGGAGTGCGGATCGAAGACACCGTCTGCGTGACCCCGGGTGCCCCCGAGGTCCTCACGCCGGCGCCCACAGAACTCTTGGAGATCGGCTGATGGCCACCACGAACGACCTGAAGAACGGCATGGTGCTCAACCTCGACGGACACCTGTGGTCCGTCGTCGAGTTCCAGCACGTCAAGCCGGGCAAGGGCCCCGCCTTCGTGCGGACCAAGATCAAGAACATCGGTTCGGGCAAGGTCATCGACAAGACCTTCAACGCCGGCACGAAGGTCGAGACCGCGACGGTCGACAAGCGCGACATGCAGTACCTCTACAACGACGGCACGTCCTACGTGTTCATGGACACCCAGACCTTCGACCAGACCGAGATCCCGCCGGAGGCGATGGGGTCGGCGGTCGACTTCCTGCTGGAGAACCAGAACGCGGTGGTGGCGACCAACGAGGGTCAGGTGCTCTACGTCGAGCTGCCGGCCTCGGTCGAGCTGACCGTCGAGCACACCGACCCGGGCCTGCAGGGCGACCGTTCCAGCGGCGGCACCAAGCCGGCCACGCTCGAGACCGGCAAGGAGATCCAGGTCCCGCTGTTCATCACCAGCGGCGAGAAGATCAAGGTCGACACCCGTGACGCCAGCTATCTCGGTCGCGTGAAGGCCTGATGGGCGCTCGGACCAAGTACCGCAAGCGGGCGCTCGACGTCCTGTTCGAGTCCGAGCTGCAGGGCCTCGAGGCCGGCGGGTCGTTGACAGAACGGCTGGTCACGAACGAACCTCCGATCAACCCGTACACGGTGACCCTCGTCGAGGGGGTCGCCGGGACACGCGACCGCATCGACGCGATCATCTCCGAGCACGCCCACGGGTGGACCCTGGACCGCATGCCGGCGGTCGACCGCAACTTGCTGCGGCTGGGCATCTACGAGATCCTCTACGTCGACGACGTCCCCGACGCCGTGGCGGTGAGCGAGGCCGTGTCGCTGGCACAGGAGCTGTCGACCGACGAGTCCGCCTCGTTCGTCAACGGCGTGCTGTCGAAGGTCGTCGATCTCAAGCCGACCTTCAGCGCCTAGAGCCGGTCGGCTGCGCCGACGCTCAGACGCGGAGCGGCGGATTGCGTGGGGCCCTGCGGGTGTTGATGGTGGCGAGGGTGCGCCGGATGCGTGCTGTCTCGCGGTGGGCGGCGACGCGTTGTCGGTAGGCGCGATGCAGCGGTCGGTGGTCGTGGTCGGTGAAGTCGAACTGGCCGGTGCCGTTCGCGGCGACGCGGAGCAGGTTGCGGTGGACGAGGTGGTGGCAGCGCGTGCACAGGCCGACCATCTGGTCCAGATCGGTGCGGCCGCCGTTCTCCCACCAGGTCGCGTGATGGATCTCCAGGTGCGTGTTGGCGCAGCCGGGTGCGGCGCACACACCGTCCTGGCGGGCGATGATCGCCCTGCGTTGCTGGAGCGTGGCGAGCCTGCGGGTGCGTCCGACGTTGAGGACCCGGGCCTGGGTGAGGTCGCCGGTGGTGGTCATGATCGCGGTCAGATCGCTGATGCAGCCCAGGTAGGACAGCAGCTGCGGTCCGATGGATCCGAATCCGGCCAGCTGGGCTGGAGTCCCGGCCGGGCCGGCACCGGCCCGGGCTGCGGCCAGGGTGTCGGCGTCGGCGATCACGGACAGGTGCGGGCGGATGCCCTTGTCCGACGGGAGCCCCGACTCGAGCACCTTCGACACCAGGGTGTCGAGGGCGTCGACGCGTCGCTCGGCGCCGGTGCGCCTGTCCTCTGCGTCGGTGGGAGCGGCGATCGAGTCGAGCACCGCCCTGAGCTTCGCTCCGGTGACGGTCGACAGGAAGCCGTTCACGTGCCAGCCCATCGGGACGGGATTCACCTGGAGATCTTCCTTCTCCATGCCATCGGCCCAGGCCTGGTCGAGGGACTCGGGGAACACGGCTTCGCGGAGCTGCTGCATGACCCGGCGGAACTCGACCGGCTCGTGGGTGACGGCGACGTCCAGCAGCCAGCTCTGTGCCTCACGGACCACGGACCGTCCGATGTGGCGGATCCCGTAGGTGAACACCGCGACGTGATCGGCCCGGATCCGACCGGCCTCGGCCGCCTCGGGCAGATCCCGCAGGGTCGAGTCGGCGGCCAACAGCTTCCTGGTGGTCTGTGCCGGCAACCGCAGATGCGTCCTGGCCCAGGTCGACATCGCCGACGCACCGTCCAGCTCGAAACCCGCCGTCCGTTGCACCGCAGCCAGGTGATGGACCTTCGCCGCATCCAACGCGTCCTGCGCAGCCTGGATCGCGACCAGGACCTCCCGGTCATCGCCACGCGTCAGCGCATCAGCAGCCCCACGCAGCGTGGCGGCGACGGTCCCCGAATCCATGCTTCCACCCTACTCGAACAGACGTTCGATGACAAGAGTCTACGGCAGGTTTCTCGCTGGAATGACCGAGGTTTCGAGGCTCCTCGCAGAGCTCGTCGCACCTCAACCAGCGAAGGGCTACCGGTGTGAAGGGTGCTCCCTGCCCCAGGCCCTTCGGCCCTCGATCGACCCCGGTCGTGACGCCACCGAACACCCGTCCCGTCGGGGTCGCGGCGCTGCTAGGGTGATCGCCGAACCGACATCCTTTAACGGCCGTCCCGTGAGGCGGAGAAGGAGGTCAGCCATGGTCACGTCATCGCACGGGTCCAGTGCCGACGAACCCGATGCTGCGCCGCTGCGACAGGTCCTCGACTCCGCCGAGATCGGTCGGGCGTTGACGCGCATCACCCACGAGATCCTCGAGCGCAACCACGGTGCCGGCGAGGTGGTCCTGGTCGGCATCCCGACCCGGGGTGTGCACCTGGCCCGCCGCATCGCCGACCGGATGAGCCAGGTCGAGTCGCGTCCCGTCCACGCCGGCGCCCTCGACATCACGATGTACCGCGACGACCTGCGGCTCAAGCCGGCCCGCGCGCTCGAACACACCGACATCCCTGACGACGTCGACGGCAAGGTCGTCGTGCTCGTCGACGACGTGCTGTTCTCGGGCCGCACGATCCGGGCCGCCCTCGACGCTCTGGGCGACCTCGGCCGACCCCGGGCGGTGCAGCTGGCGGTCCTGATCGACCGGGGCCACCGCGAGCTGCCGATCCGCGCCGACTTCGTCGGCAAGAACCTGCCGACCGCTCTCACCGAGAAGGTGCGGGTCCGTCTGCGGGAGACCGACGAGGTCGAGGACTCCGTGGCGATCGCCGGAGGCGCCTCATGAAGCGACACCTGCTGAGCGCGGCCGACCTGGCCCGCGACGAGGCGTCCCGGGTGCTCGACACCGCGGAGGAGATGCTCGGCATCGCTGAGCGGCCGATCAAGAAGCTGCCGACCCTGCGCGGACGCACCGTCGTCAACCTGTTCTTCGAGGACTCGACCCGCACCCGGATCTCGTTCGAGGCCGCGGCGAAGCGGCTCAGCGCCGATGTCATCACCTTCTCGGCCAAGGGCTCCAGCGTGAGCAAGGGCGAGAGCCTCAAGGACACCGCGCTGACCCTGCAGGCGATGGGCGCCGACGCGGTCGTCATCCGGCACCACTCCTCCGGTGCGCCCCACCGGCTCGCCGGGGCGGGGTGGACGAACGGCGCCGTGATCAACGCCGGGGACGGGACGCACGAGCACCCCACCCAGGCCCTGCTCGACGCGTTCACGATGCGGCGCCACCTCGGCGACCTCGCCGGCAAGAACGTCACCATCGTCGGCGACGTCCTCCACAGCCGCGTCGCCCGGTCCAACGCCCTGCTGCTCCACACCCTCGGCGCGCACGTCACCCTGGTGGCACCGCCGACCCTGCTGCCCGTCGGTGTCGAGCACTGGCCGGTCGAGACGTCCTACCGGCTCGACGACAGCCTCGAGAAGGCCGACGCGGTCATGATGCTGCGGGTCCAGCGCGAGCGGATGAACGCCTCGTACTTCCCGAGTGCACGGGAGTACAGCCGTCGCTACGGGCTCGACACGGCCCGGATGGACCGGCTGCCCGAGCACGCGATCGTGATGCACCCCGGCCCGATGAACCGCGGCATGGAGATCACCGCCGACGTCGCCGACTCCGGCCGTTCGGTCATCGTCGAACAGGTCACCAACGGCGTGGCGGTCCGCATGGCCGTGCTCTACCTGCTCGTCGGGGGCGCCACCACCGAGGAAGGTCCCGCATGAGCGACTACGTCATCCGCCGCGCCCGACTGCTGGGCGAGGAGGTCACCGACCTGGCGATGTCCGGCGGCATCATCACGGCCGTCGGCCCCGACCTGGACGCGCCCGGTCACGTCGAGGTCGACGCCACCGGACTGGTCGCGCTCCCCGGGCTGGTCGACCTGCACACCCACCTGCGCGAGCCGGGCCGCGAGGACGCCGAGACGGTCCTGAGCGGCACCCGCGCCGCCGCGCGGGGCGGATTCACCTGCGTGCACGCCATGGCCAACACCGACCCGGTCGCGGACACCGCCGGAGTGGTCGAGCAGGTCTGGCGGCTCGGCCGCGAGGGTGGCTACTGCGACGTGCAGCCGGTCGGTGCCGTCACGGTCGGACTGGGCGGCAGCCAGCTCGCCGAGCTGGGCGCGATGGCCGACTCCGCCGCGCAGGTGCGCGTGTTCTCCGACGACGGCAAGTGCGTCTCCGACGCCGTGCTCATGCGGCGTGCCCTCGAGTACGTCAAGGCCTTCGACGGCGTCATCGCCCAGCACGCGCAGGAGCCCCGGCTCACCGAGGGTGCGCAGATGAACGAGGGCCTGCTGTCCGGCGAGCTCGGCCTCACCGGCTGGCCGGCCGCCGCGGAGGAGGCGATCGTCGCCCGCGACTGCGTGCTGGCCGCGCACGTCGGGTCCCGGCTGCACGTGTGCCATCTCTCGACCCGCGGATCGGTCGAGATCGTCCGGTGGGCCAAGAGCAAGGGCTGGGACGTCACCGCCGAGGTCACCCCCCACCACCTGCTGCTCACCGACGAGCTGGTCCGCTCGTACGACCCGATCTACAAGGTCAACCCCCCGCTGCGCACCGCCGACGACGTCGCCGCGGTGCGGGAGGGCCTGGCCGACGGCACGATCGACATCGTGGCGACCGACCATGCTCCGCACCCCATGGAGGACAAGGAGTGTGAGTGGTCCGCCGCCGCCTTCGGGATGCTGGGGCTGGAGACGGCGCTGTCGGTGGTGCAGCACACGATGGTCGACACCGGAGCCCTCACCTGGGCCCAGGTCGCCGAGCGGATGTCCGCGGCGCCGGCCCGCATCAGCCGGGTGGGTGGGGGCCACGGCCGGCCGCTCGCCGTGGGCGAGGCCGCCCACGTCGTCCTCCACGACCCGGAGGCGACCCGGGTCGTCACCGCGGCCGACAGTGCCTCGCTGTCGCGCAACAATCCCTACGCCGGGCTCGAGCTGCCCGGCCGCGTCGTGGCCACGTGGCTGCGGGGCGTCCCCACCGTCCGTGACGGCGAACTGCAGGAGACGAACTGATGAGTCTGACCACTGAGGCGATCCTGGTGCTCGAGGACGGCCGCACGTTCCGCGGCGAGGCCTACGGAGCGATCGGGGAGACCGTCGGCGAGATCGTCTTCGCGACCGGGATGACCGGGTACCAGGAGACCATCACCGACCCGTCCTACCACCGGCAGCTGCTGGTGCAGACGGCTCCACACATCGGCAACACGGGCTTCAACTCCGAGGACATGGAGTCCGGCCAGATCTGGGTCGCGGGCTACGTCGTCCGTGACCCTGCTCGGATCCCGAGCAGCTGGCGCTCCGAGGGGACCCTCGCCGACGCCCTCGTGCAGCAGGGCGTGGTCGGCATCAGCGGGGTCGACACCCGGGCGCTGACCCGTCACCTGCGCGAACGGGGCGCGATGCGGGCGGGCATCAGCTCGATCACCACCCACCGCGACGTGCTGCTCGAGCGGGTCCTGGCAGCACCTCCCATGGCCGGCGCGGACCTGTCCGCCGAGGTCTCGACCCGCGAGTCCTACGTGGTGCCCGCCCAGGGTGAGAAGCGGTTCACCGTCGCGGCGATCGACCTGGGCATCAAGGGCATGACCCCCCGCCGGATGGCCGAACGTGGCATCGAGGTCCACGTCCTGCCGAGCTCGGCCACCTTCGAGGACGTCACCGCGATCGCCCCCGACGGCGTCTTCATGTCCAACGGCCCGGGAGACCCCGCTGCCGCGGACCACGCGGTGGACGTGCTGCGGCAGGTCCTCTCGGCCGGCATCCCGTACTTCGGCATCTGCTTCGGCAACCAGATCTTCGGGCGGGCGCTCGGTCTGGGCACCTACAAGCTGACCTACGGTCACCGGGGCATCAACCAGCCCGTCCAGGACCTCACCACCGGTCGGGTCGAGATCACCAGCCAGAACCACGGATTCGCGGTCGACGCACCGGTCGAGGGCGGGTTCGAGACGCCGTACGGCCCGGGCCGCGTGACCCACCTGGGCCTCAACGACCAGGTCGTGGAGGGCATCGCTCTGGTCGACGCGCCGGCGTTCAGCGTCCAGTACCACCCGGAGGCGGCGGCCGGCCCCCACGACTCCGCCTACCTGTTCGACCGGTTCGTGGACCTGATGGAGCACCACCGCGCCCCCGTGGCCTCCCCGCCGCCGCCCCCGCCACCGACCGAGGCGGACGTCACTGGCACCGCCGGCACCGACCCCGCCAGCCCCGACCCCACCAGCCCCGACCCCACGGACGCCGACACCCCGGTCGGCGCCGACGCTCCCGAGGAGACTGCCTGATGCCCAAGCGGACCGACATCTCCTCGATCCTCGTCATCGGCTCCGGCCCGATCGTCATCGGTCAGGCCTGCGAGTTCGACTACTCCGGCACGCAGGCGTGCCGGGTGCTGCAGGAGGAGGGCATCCGGGTCATCCTGGTCAACTCCAACCCGGCCACGATCATGACCGACCCCGAGTTCGCCGACGCCACCTACGTGGAGCCGATCACGCCGGAGTTCGTCGAGAAGGTCATCGCGCACGAGCGGCCCGACGCGCTGCTCGCGACCCTGGGCGGCCAGACCGCGCTCAACGCGGCCATCAGCCTGCACGAGAACGGCATCCTGGAGAAGTACGGTGTGGAGCTCATCGGTGCGTCCGTCGAAGCGATCGAGAAGGGCGAGAACCGGCAGTCGTTCAAGCGGATCGTCGAGGAGCTGCCGGCCGAGTGGGGTGCCGAGGTCGCCAAGTCCGCCATCTGCCACACCATGGACGAGTGCCTCGCAGCCGTCGACGAGCTCGGCGGCTACCCGCTGGTCGTCCGGCCGAGCTTCACCATGGGTGGCAGCGGTTCGGGCCTGGCCTACGACGAGGCCGACCTGCACCGGATCGCCGGTTCGGGTCTGGCCCTCAGCCCCACCACCGAGGTGCTCCTGGAGGAGTCGATCCTCGGCTGGAAGGAGTACGAGCTGGAGGTGATGCGCGACACCGCCGACAACGTGGTGATCGTCTGCACGATCGAGAACCTCGACCCGATGGGTGTGCACACCGGCGACTCGATCACCGTCGCCCCCGCGATGACGCTCACCGACGTCGAGTACCAGCGACTCCGCAACATCTCGATCGGGGTGATCCGTGAGGTGGGGGTCGACACCGGTGGGTGCAACATCCAGTTCGCCGTGAACCCGGTCGACGGTCGCATCGTCGTCATCGAGATGAACCCGCGGGTGTCACGGTCGTCCGCCCTCGCGTCGAAGGCCACCGGCTTCCCGATCGCCAAGATCGCCGCCAAGGTCGCCATCGGCTACACCCTCGACGAGATCCCCAACGACATCACCGCCGAGACACCGGCCAGCTTCGAGCCGACCCTCGACTACGTGGTCGTGAAGGTCCCGCGCTTCGCCTTCGAGAAGTTCCCGGCGGCCGACTCCACGCTGACCACCCACATGAAGTCCGTCGGTGAGGCGATGGCGATCGGCCGCAACTTCACCGAGGCGCTCGGCAAGGCGCTGCGCTCCCTGGAACGCCGGGGCGCGGGGTTCAGCTGGACCGGTCCGGTCGGCGACAAGGACGAGCTGCTCGCGGCGGTCGGACGTCCGCACGACGGTCGGCTCCAGCTGGTGATGCAGGCGATCCGGGCCGGGGCGACCCTCGACGAGGTGGTGTCCGCCACGACGATGGACCCGTGGTTCGTCGACCAGCTGTTCGCGGTCCACGAGGTCGCCACCGAGGTCCACGAGGCCGTCGACCTGCGCCCCGAGCTGATGCGCAGGGCCAAGCGGCACGGCCTGTCCGACGCCCAGATCGGTGAGCTCCGCGACCTGCGGGAGGACGTCGTACGAGGGGTGCGCCACGCCCTGGGGGTGCGGCCGGTGTACAAGACCGTCGACACCTGCGCGGCGGAGTTCGCGGCCACGACGCCGTACCACTACTCCTCGTACGACGACGAGACCGAGGTGGAGCCGCGCGAGAAGCCTGCGGTGATCATCCTGGGCAGCGGCCCCAACCGGATCGGGCAGGGCATCGAGTTCGACTACTCGTGCGTGCACGCCGCGCTGGCGCTGTCCGAGGTGGGCTACGAGACCATCATGGTCAACTGCAACCCCGAGACGGTCTCCACCGACTACGACACGTCCGACCGGCTCTACTTCGAGCCGCTGACGCTCGAGGACGTGCTCGAGATCTACCACGCGGAGCGCGCCGCGGGCCCGATCGCCGGTGTGATCGTCCAGCTGGGTGGTCAGACCCCGCTCGGTCTGGCGGCCGCGCTGGAGGCCGAGGGCGTGCCCATCGTCGGCACGTCGCCGTCGGCCATCGACCTGGCCGAGGAGCGCGGTGCGTTCGGCCGCGTGCTCGCCGAGGCGGGTCTGCCGGCGCCCAAGCACGGCACCGCCACCACGTTCGCGGGAGCCCAGGCGATCGCCGACGAGATCGGCTACCCGGTTCTCGTGCGGCCGTCCTACGTCCTGGGCGGCCGCGGGATGGAGATCGTCTACGACGAGCAGACGCTGGAGGAGTACATCGACCGGGCCACGGAGATCTCTCCGGAGCACCCGGTGCTGGTCGACCGGTTCCTCGACGACGCCATCGAGATCGACGTCGACGCCCTGTACGACGGCACCGAGCTGTTCCTCGGGGGCGTCATGGAGCACATCGAGGAGGCGGGGGTGCACTCGGGCGACTCGGCCTGCTCGCTGCCGCCGATCACCCTCGGGGCCCTCGAGATCGATCGCATCCGCACCTCGACCGAGGCGATCGCGGCCGGCGTCGGGGTGCTGGGTCTGATCAACATCCAGTTCGCCCTCAGCTCGGACACGCTGTTCGTGCTCGAGGCGAACCCGCGGGCCTCGCGCACGGTGCCCTTCGTTTCCAAGGCCACGGCGACCCCGTTGGCCAAGGCCGCGGCCCGGATCATGCTGGGTGAGTCGATCGCGGACCTGAGGGCCGCGGGCGTGCTGCCGGCCAGCGGTGACGGGGGAGTGCTGTCCGACACCGCCCCGATCGCGGTCAAGGAGGCCGTGATGCCCTTCAACCGGTTCCGCACCTACGACGGCACCTACGTCGACACCGTGCTGGGGCCGGAGATGCGGTCCACCGGGGAGGTCATGGGCTTCGACGTCAGCTTCGGGACGGCTTTCGCCAAGGCCCAGGCCGGGGCGCAGAACGGCCTGCCGACCTCCGGCACGGTCTTCGTGTCGGTCGCCAACCGCGACAAGCGCAACATGATCTTCCCCGTCAAGCGGCTGGCCGACCTGGGCTTCAGGATCCTGGCGACCAAGGGCACCGCCCAGGTGCTGCGGCGGCACGGCGTCGAGACCTCGGAGATCCGCAAGCTGGCCGAGGAGCCGCTCGAGGGCGACACCCGCAGCACGATCGTCGACAAGATCCGCGAGCGCGACGTGCAGCTGATCATCAACACACCGCACGGAGTGTCCTCCGGGGCGAACGCGCGCGTCGACGGGTACGAGATCCGCACCGCGGCCGTGGCCGAGGGCATCCCGTGCATCACCACGGTGCAGGGACTGGCCGCCGCCGTCCAGGGGATCGAGGCCCTCACGGAGGGCAGCCTCGGGGTGCGGTCGCTGCAGGACTGGGCCCGCCTGATGCGCGGCGAGGAGCTCGCGCCCGCCGGAGGGTCGACGGTGCCCGACCAGGCCGACGAGGAGCCGGCCGTCGAGGAGCCGGGCGTCGAGGAGTCCGCGCAGCCGGGGTCCGTGCCGGCGGAGTCGGGGGAGTGAGCTTCGGGTCACGCGCCGCCGCGGCGATGCAGGCCTACGGCCCTGCCTGCATCGGCATCGACCCCCATGCCAACCTGCTGGAGCAGTGGGGTCTCGGTGACGACGTCGACGGACTCGAGCGGTTCGCCGCCACCTGCGTCGAGGCGTTCGCCGGCCGGGTGGCGTTCGTCAAGCCGCAGTCGGCGTTCTTCGAACGGTTCGGCGCCCGGGGGGTGGCGGTGCTCGAACGCACGGTCGCCGACCTGCGGCACACCGGCACGCTCGTCGTCCTCGACGTGAAGCGAGGCGACATCGACAGCACGGCGCGGGCCTACGCCGACGCCTACCTCGACGAGGACGCACCGATGGCCGTCGACGCGATCACGGTGAGCCCGTTCCTCGGGTTCGGGTCGCTGACCCCGTTCTTCGAGGTCGCCGAGCTCAACGACGCCGGGGTGTTCGTCCTCGCGCTGACCTCCAACGCCGACGGACACGAGGTCCAGCACGCCCGTCGTGGCGACACCACGGTCGCCGGTGACGTGCTCGCGCGGCTCCGCGCCCTCAACGGCGACGCCCGTCCGATGGGTCCGTTCGGTGCCGTCGTCGGGGCCACCATCGGCGACGCCGACTGGGACCTCGACATCAACGGACCCCTGCTCGTGCCGGGGTTCGGTGCCCAGGGCGGGACCGTCGCCGACATCCGGAGGCTGTTCGGGTCGGTCCTCGACCACGTCATCCCGTCCACCTCGCGACAGGTCCTGGCGGCCGGACCCGACGTCGCGGCGCTCCGTGCGTCGGCCGCCTCGGTCAATGCCGAACTTGTAGGCTCGTGACATTCTCGTCCCCGCCGGAAGGAGCCGTCACCATGCGTCGTGCTCTTGTCGCCGTCGGCGCGGCGGCGACCGGTCTGGCCCTGGTGTCCGGCTGCGGCGCGGGTGACTACTGTGCAGCGGTCGAGGCCGACCTCGACACGTTGTCGGGGTTCGGCGCCGAGCGCACCACGGAGGCGTACACGACCTACGCCGACACCCTGCGGACGATCGGTGCGGTCGCACCCGACGACGTCGCCGACGACTACGCCGATCTGGAGAGCGTCACCCGGGCCGTGCTCGACGCGCAGTCGGCGGTCGGCGTCCCGCTGGAGCAGATGACCGACCAGGCCGCGGTCGCTCCGTTGACGAGCGAGCAGCTGGCGGACCTCGACGCGGCGTACCAGGCGTTCAACGACACGGCGGACCAGCGCGAGGCGATCGTCGCGAGCGTCGTCGACGAGTGCGGCGTGACCCTCTCATGAACCACCCGACCGGCGCGGCGTCGCCGGAACCGACAGAAAGGTCCCTCTCGTGGCACTTCCTCAACTGACGCCGGAACAGCGTCGGGCTGCGCTGGAGAAGGCGGCCGCCGCACGACAGCTGCGGGCCGAGATCAAGAACAGGCTCAAGCACTCCGGTGCCTCGCTGGCCGACGTCATCGCCGAGTCCCGGGCCAACGAGATCGTCGCGAAGCTGCGCGTCATCGACCTGCTGCAGTCGATGCCCGGCGTCGGCAAGGTCCGGGCCCGCGAGATCATGGACCGCATCGGCATCGCCGACAGTCGCCGGCTGCGGGGGCTGGGGGCGAACCAGATCCAGGCCCTGCTCCGCGAGTTCGGCCACCGTGACTGACCGAGCCCCGTTGCAGCGGTCCAGGCTCGTCGTGCTGGCCGGTCCCACCGCCGTCGGCAAGGGCACCGTCGCGGACTGCGTGCGCCGCGACCACCCCGACATCTGGATCTCGGTGTCGGTCACCACGCGTCCGCCGCGGCCGGGGGAGGTCGACGGGGTGCACTACCACTTCGTCTCCGACGCGGAGTTCGACCACCTCCTCGCGCACGACGGACTCCTGGAGTGGGCGGTCGTGCACGGCGCCGCCCGCTACGGCACCCCTCGGGCGCCGGTCGAGAAGCAGTTGGCCGCCGGCCGCCCGGCCCTCCTGGAGATCGACCTGCAGGGAGCCCGGCAGGTCCGCGAGTCGATGGTCGACGCCCTGCTGGTCTTCCTGGCGCCACCGTCGTTCGAGGAGCTGGAGCGACGACTGCTCGGCCGGGGCACCGAGGACGCCGAACAACGGTCGAGGCGATTGGCCACGGCGCGCGAGGAGCTGGCCGCCGAGGACGAGTTCGACGTGACGATCGTCAACACCGATGTCGAGGCTGCGTGCCGATCCTTGGTAGAGTTGTTCCGTTCCGGCCCCTGAGGGGCCGCTTCCCTGCTCCATCTCCTAGTTCTCCTGTGAGGTTCTGTGTCCACCACGCGCTCGGTCGCCGCCGGTATCACCAATCCGCCGATCGACGACCTGCTCGAGAAGGCCGACTCCAAGTACAAGCTGGTGCTGTACAGCGCCAAGCGTGCGCGGCAGATCAACGCCTACTACTCGCAGCTGGGCGAGGGCCTGCTGGAGTACGTCGGCCCGCTGCTGGAGACCCAGGTCCAGGAGAAGCCGCTGTCGATCGCGATGCGCGAGATCAACGCCGACCTGCTGACCGTCGAGGACATCGAGCCCGACGAGTCCTGAGGCCGGAACCGGACTCAGGTCGACCAGCATGAGTGAGATCGTCCTCGGTGTCTCCGGGGGAGTCGCCGCCTACAAGGCGGCGCTGCTGGTGCGCCTGTTCACCGAGTCCGGACACGGCGTCCAGGTGGTGCCGACGGAGTCCGCGCTGGAGTTCGTCGGCCGGGCCACCTGGGAGGCGCTGTCGGGGCGGCCGGTGCAGACCGGGGTGTTCGAGAACGTCTCCGACGTGCCCCACGTGCGGATCGGTCAGCAGGCCGACCTCGTCGTCGTGGCACCCGCGACCGCCAACACCCTGGCCAGGGCGGCCCACGGACTGGCCGGCGACCTGCTCACCAACACCCTCCTGACGGCCCGCTGCCCGGTGGTGTTCGCGCCGGCGATGCACACCGAGATGTGGACCCACGCGGCCACGGTGGCCAACGTCGCCACCCTCCGGTCGCGGGGTGCCACGGTGCTCGACCCGGCCGTCGGCCGCCTGACCGGCAGCGACACGGGACCGGGGCGACTGCCGGAGCCCGCCCAGATCTACGCCGCCTGCCTCGCCGCGCTGGCGGGTCGGCCAGCCGACCTCACCGGTCGCCGGGTGCTGATCTCCGCGGGAGGCACCCGCGAGTACCTCGACCCGGTGCGGTTCCTGGGCAACCGCTCGTCCGGGTTGCAGGGGTACGCGCTCGCCGAGGCTGCGGCGGCCCGGGGCGCCCGCGTGACGCTGGTGGCGGCCAACGTGGGCCTGCCCGACCCGGCCGGGGTCGAGGTCGTCCCGGTGGTGACCACCGAGGACCTGCGCCTCGCCGTGCTGGAACGGGTCGAGGGCTCGGACGCGGTGGTCATGGCTGCGGCTCCGGCGGACTTCCGCCCCACGTCCTACGCGGCCTCGAAGATCAAGAAGCGCGACGACGGTGCCACGCCGACGATCGAGCTCACCGAGAACGCGGACATCCTGGCCGAGCTGGTGCGGTCCCGGACCGGGCGGACCCCGGTGGTCGTGGGCTTCGCCGCCGAGACCGGAGACGACCAGGGCACCGTCGTCGAGCACGGCCTGCGCAAGCTGGCCCGCAAGGGCTGCGACCTGCTCGTCGTCAACGACGTCAGCGCCGGCAAGGTGTTCGGGCGCGACGACACCGAGGCCGTCATCCTCACCGACGCCGGCGACACCCATCCGGTCGCGCCCGGCCCCAAGTCCGAGCTCGCGCACGTGATCTGGGACCACGTCGTCCGCCGGATGGGATGACCGTCCACATCCCGGTCACCATGACTAGACTGCCGATGTTCCCTCGACCACCACAGGAGATTGTGTGAGCCGCCTCTTCACGTCCGAGTCCGTCACCGAAGGACACCCGGACAAGATTGCCGACCAGATCAGCGACAGCATCCTCGACGCCCTGCTGGCCGACGACCCGCGCAGCCGGGTCGCCGCCGAGACCTTCGTGACCACCGGCATGGTGCTGGTCGGCGGCGAGGTCACGACCAAGGCGTACGTCGACATCGCCCGAATCGCCCGCGACCGCGTGCTGGAGATCGGCTACGACTCCTCGGTCAAGGGCTTCGACGGTGAGTCCTGCGCCGTGCAGGTCACCCTCGACGCGCAGTCGCCCGACATCGCCCAGGGCGTCGACCAGGCGGAGGAGACGCGGGTCGGCGGAGCCACCGACGCGCTCGACCTGCAGGGTGCCGGCGACCAGGGCCTCATGTTCGGCTTCGCGGTCGACGAGACCCCTGAGCTGATGCCCCTGCCGATCACGATCGCGCACCGCCTGGCGGAGCGGCTGACCGAGGTCCGCAAGGACGGCACGCTGCCCTACCTGCGTCCCGACGGCAAGACCCAGGTCACCATCGAGTACGACGACGACGACAAGCCCGTCCGGGTGGAGGCCGTCGTGCTGTCCACCCAGCACGACGAGGGCGTCGACCTCGAGCACCAGCTGCCCGACGACATCAAGAAGCACGTCATCGACGCGGTGCTGTCGCAGTACGACATCGACTCCTCGGACTACCGCCTGCACATCAACCCGACCGGCAAGTTCGTGATCGGCGGACCGATGGGCGACGCCGGGCTCACCGGCCGCAAGATCATCGTCGACACCTACGGCGGCTACGCCCGGCACGGCGGTGGCGCGTTCTCCGGCAAGGACCCGAGCAAGGTCGACCGCTCGGCCGCCTACGCCATGCGGTGGGTCGCCAAGAACATCGTCGCGGCCGGCCTGGCCACCAAGGTCGAGGTGCAGGTCGCCTACGCCATCGGTGTGGCCCGCCCCGTCGGCTTCTACGTCGACACCTACGGCACCGAGAAGGTCCCGGTCGACACGATCCGCGACGCGGTTCTCGAGGTCTTCGACCTGCGTCCCGGCGCGATCGTGCGGGACCTCGACCTGCTGCGTCCGATCTACGCCCAGACGGCGGCCTACGGACACTTCGGTCGTCCGGGCCTGCCGTGGGAGGAGACCGACCGCGCCGACGCACTCCGCGCGGCCGCCGGCCTCTGATCCACCCGGTCCACCGGATCCACGACCGCGGCCCCTGCCTCACGGCGGGGGCCGCGGTCGTCGTCGGTGGCGGCTGGTAGAACTCACCCTGTGACGACCGCCGACGCCGATCAGCTGGCGTTGATCGACGTCCCGGCGGCAGGTCGGGCCCCGGCGTCACGCGCCGGACCGCGGCCCCGGGCGGCGGCCTCGCGACTCCCGGTGGCGCGGGTGGTCGTCGACGTCCCGCTGGCCCACCTCGACCGGCCGTTCGACTACCGCGTGCCGGCCGACCTCGACGAGCAGGTCGTCCCGGGGTGCCGCGTGAAGGTCCGTTTCGCCGGGCGGCGCGTGGCCGGGTTCGTCGTCGAGCGGGTCGAGATCTCCGAGGTCGAACGGTTGGCCGACATCGACACCGTGGTCTCGCCGGAACCGGTGCTGCGCCCGGACGTGCTCCACCTGGCGCGGGCCGTGGCCGACCGGTACGCCGGAACCTTGGCCGACGTGCTGCGTCTGGCCGTCCCGCCGCGCCACGCGCGGGCCGAGTCGGCAGCGCGTCCCACCCCCTCGGTTCCCGCCGCCGACCCGGCGGACCGGGTGCGGGGACGGTCGGTCTGGGCCGCCCTGCCCGGCGACGACGTCCCGCGTCGGGTGGCCCGGGCCGCGGCCGCCGAGGTGGCCGCCGGTCGAGGCGTGGTCGTCTGCGTCCCCGACCAGGCCGACGTCGACCGGTGGTCGGTGGCCTTCGCCGAGGTGCTGGGTCCCGGTGCGTACGTCGAGCTCACGGCCGGTCAGTCGGCCGAGCGCCGCCACCGGTCGTTCCTGGCGCTGTCGCGTGGTGACGTCCGCATCGTGCTGGGGACCCGTGCCGCCGCCTACGCCCCCGTCGACGACGTCGGGCTGGTCGTCATGTGGGACGACGGCGACGACCTGTTCGCCGAACCCCGCGCCCCCTACCCCCACGCCCGCGAGGTCCTGCTGCTCCGGGCGGTCCAGCAGGACGCGTCGGTGCTCCTGGTCGCCCACGGTCGCAGCGTCGAGGCCCAGTCACTGGTCACCTCCGGGTGGGCCGAGGACCGGACCGCTGACCTGGCGGACCGTCGGCGCGCCTGGGCTCGCGTCGACGTCGTCGATGCCGACGAGCGTGGCGCGGGGCCGGTGCGGCTGCCCGAGCGGGTCGTCCGCGCGATCAGGGCGGCCGACGGTCCGGTGCTCGTGCAGGTGCCGCGCCGCGGCTACCGTGCGGCGCTGTCGTGCCAGGACTGCCGGCGGCCCGCGCGGTGCCGGACCTGCGAGGGTCCGGTGCACCAGACCTCGTCCAGTGCCGACCCCGTGTGCCGGTGGTGCTCACGCAGCGATCCGTGGCGGTGCCGCACGTGCGGAGGCACCACGTGGCGGTCGGGGGTGGTGGGACACCTGCGGACCGCCGAGGAGTTTGCGCGCACCTTCCCTCAGCGCACCGTCGTGACCTCGGGCGGAGCGAGCGTGCTGACCACCGTCGAGGACCCGACCGCCCTGGTGCTGGCCACCCCGGGGGCCGAACCGCCGGTGACCGACGGATACGCGGTGGTCGTGCTGCTCGACACCTGGCTGATGCTGGCCCGCGACGACGTCCGGGTCGTCGAGGAGTCGCACCGACGATGGTTCAACGCCCTGGCCCTCGCCCGGCCGGACGGTCGGTGCCTCGCGGTGGGCGACTCGACCGTGCTGCAGGCGCTGGTCCGCACCGACCCGCGCGGGCTGGCCGAGCGGGAGCTGCAGGACCGCGCGGCCACCCACCTCCCACCGGCCGGCCGGCTGGCGACGGTCGACGCGCCGCAGGAGGTCCTGGCCGACCTCGTCGCGGCGTCGTGGCCCGAACACACCGAGGTGCTCGGACCCGTGCCGCTCGACGACGACCTGCACCGGTTGGTGCTGCGGGCCCCCCGACGTCGTGGCGCGGAGCTGTCCCAGGCGCTGCAGGCGGTGCAGGCGGAGCGGTCGGCGGCCAAGCTCGCCGGGCCCCGGGTGCGCATCGACCCGCAGCAGATCTGACCACGCGGGCCCAGCACCTAGACTCGGCCGATGTGAGACTCGTCTTCGCCGGAACACCCGACACCGCCGTCCCCGCCCTCGAGGCCCTCGTCGCCAGCCGGCACGAGGTGGTGGCGGTCGTCACCCGTCCGGATGCCCGGTCGGGACGGGGGAGGACCGTTGCGCCGTCGCCGGTGGCCGTGGCCGCCGAGGCGCACGGCATCGAGGTGCTGAAGCCCCTCACCCCGGCGGAGCCCGACTTCCACGCCCGGCTGGTGGAGCTGGCTCCGGACTGCTGCCCGGTCGTGGCGTACGGCGCGATGCTGCGCCGGGCGGCGCTCGACGTCCCGACGTGGGGGTGGGTCAACCTGCACTTCTCGGTGCTGCCGGCCTGGCGCGGGGCGGCGCCGGTGCAGCGGTCGATCATGGCGGGGGACGAGGTCACCGGGGCCTCGGTCTTCAGCATCGTGGAGGCGCTGGACGCCGGGCCCGTGCTCGGTGTCATCACCGAGCGGATCCGCCCCGACGACACGGCGGGCACGCTCCTCGACCGACTCGCCCACGAGGGATCCCGCCTGCTGGTGGACGCCATGGACCACATCGAGGCGGGCGACATCGCCGCCCACCCGCAGGCGGACGACCACGTCTCCTACGCCCCCAAGCTCTCGACCGAGGACGCCAGGGTCGACTGGGCCAGGTCCGCTTTCGCCGTCGACCGGCAGATCCGTGGCTGCACCCCCAGCCCCGGCGCGTGGACCGTGCTCGGCGAGGACCGCGTGAAGATCGGTCCGGCCGTGGTGAGCGACGACCGGACGCTCCCTCCGGGACGGATCGGGGTCTCCAAGCACGAGGTGCGCGTCGGCACCACCACGACCGACCTCGTGCTGGGCGACGTGCAGGCGGTCGGCAAGCGACTCATGCCGGCCGCCGACTGGGCCCGCGGCCTGACCTTCGGTCCGGACGCGGCGTTCGCATGACCGATCCGGTGCGCGCGATCGCCTTCCACGCGCTGCGAGCGGTGGACGAGCGGGACGCCTACGTGAACCTCGTCCTCCCCGCGATGCTCGACGAACACCACCTCGAGGGACGGGACGCGGCCTTCGCCACCGAGCTCGTCCACGGCACCGTGCGGCGGCAGGGGACCTACGACGCGATCATTCGGCAGGTGTCGGGGCGTGACCTCGCCTCGATCGACCCGCCGGTCCTCGACGCGCTGCGCCTCGGGGCGCACCAGCTGCTCTCGATGCGGGTGCCGGCCCACGCAGCCGTCTCGACGACGGTCGACGTCGTCCGGCGCGAGATCGGCCACAAGCCGGTGGGATTCGTGAACGCGCTGCTGCGCCGCATCGGTGCGCAGGACCTCGATGCCTGGGTGGAGCAGGTCACCGAGGGTCTCGGACCCGACGAGGCGCTGGCGGTGCGCACCTCCCACCCGGTGTGGATCGTGCGCGCGCTGCGCACCGCCCTCGGGGGCCACGCCGCGCAGATCACCAAGCTGCTGACCGCGGACAACGTCCCGCCCCGGGTCACACTCGTCGCGCGTCCGGGCCTGTGCGAGCCGGAGTCGTTGCCGGGCACTCCCGGTCTGCTCTCGCCGCACGCACGCATCCTCGACGAGGGTGGGGACCCGGGATCGATCCCCGAGGTCCGGGACGGACGGGCCGGGGTGCAGGACGAGGGGTCGCAGCTGGTCGCCCTCGCGCTGGCCGACGCGCCGCTGGAGGGTGCGGACGGTCGCTGGCTGGACGTGTGCGCCGGCCCCGGTGGCAAGGCGGCCCTCCTGGGGGCGCTCGCCCGGGAGCGCGGCGCCGTGCTGGTGGCCAACGAGGTGCAGGAGCACCGTGCCGAGTTGGTCCGGCTGGGGGTGCGCCGGCTCGACAACGTGGAGGTCACGGTGCACGACGGACGGGCCGGGCCGTGGGAGGCGGGGTCGTTCGACCGGGTGCTCGTCGATGCCCCGTGCACCGGGCTGGGCGCCTTGCGTCGTCGGCCCGAGTCGCGGTGGCGCCGCACCGAGGCCGACCTCGACCTGCTCGTGCCGCTTCAGGAGGAGCTGCTGACGCGCGCGCTCGAGCTGGTGCGCCCCGGCGGGGTCGTCGTCTACGCCACGTGTTCGCCGCACGTCCGTGAGACCACCGACGTCGTCACGGCCGTCACCGGCGGCCGCGACGACGTGTCCGTCCTGTCCACCCACCAGTGGTGGCCGCACATCGACGGCACGGACGCCATGTTCTGCGCGCTCGTGCGGAGGTCGGCATGACCCGGTCACGCGACTCGTTGCCCGTGCACGCCACCACGGCTGCCCACTAGGGTCGTCGCCATGGCCGTCCGCATCACCCCCAGCGTCCTCAACGCCGACTTCGCGCATCTCGCCGACGAGTGTGCCCGCATCCCCGGTGCCGACTGGCTGCACCTGGACGTCATGGACAACCACTTCGTGCCGAACCTGACCCTGGGTGCGCCCGTGATCGAGTCGCTGGCCAAGGTCGTGGCGCAGCCGATCGACGCGCACCTCATGATCGCCGACCCCGACCGCTGGGCCCCCGGGTTCGTCGAGGCCGGTGCGCGCAGCGTCACCTTCCACGTCGAGGCCGCGGCCGCCCCGGTGCGGCTGGCCCGCGAGATCCGCGCGAAGGGCGCGAGGGCGTCGATGGCGCTCAAGCCCGCCACCCCGATCGAGCCGTACGCCGACCTGCTGCCCGAGCTGGACATGGTGCTGATCATGACGGTCGAGCCGGGCTTCGGCGGGCAGTCGTTCCTCGACCTGTGCCTGCCGAAGATCCGGCGGGCCCGCGAGCTGCTCGACCGTGTCGGGGGTGACGTCTGGCTCCAGGTCGACGGCGGGGTCTCGCTGGGGACGATCGAGCGCTGCGCGGACGCCGGCGCCGACACCTTCGTGGCCGGATCCGCCGTCTTCGGCGCCGATGACCCCGAGCAGATGGTGCAGGCCCTGCGCGAGCGGGCCGTGGCCGCCTGCCGGCACTGACCCCGCTCTGCCGGCGGTAGGTCGGCAACCTCACCGACCCGACGGCGGTAGGTGGGCAACCGGACGACGTCCGGATTCGGTTGCCCACCTACCGCTCGACGGGGTGATCGGTTGCCCACCTACCGCCGCAGGGGGCGGCGGGCGTGGGTAGACTGGTGCCACGAGCCAACGCTCGCGTGCTCCGGGGTCGGTGCAATTCCGAACCGGCGGTGACAGTCCGCGACCCGAACCCCTCCGGGGGTGAGGTTGAACCGGTGGAACTCCGGTACCGACGGTGAAAGTCCGGATGAGAGGCGCACGCCGACGTGCAGCGCGCCCGCGCCCCGCACGCCGAACCCCGGTGACGTGAGTTCACGACCACCGGAGGACAGCATGGCCAGCGAGCACGAGATCCGCGCCATGCGGCGCGCCCTCGACCTGGCCCGCGACCGTGGGAGCTGCCTGCCCAACCCCACCGTCGGCTGCGTCCTGCTGGACGTCCACGGTGAGGAGATCTCGGCCGGTACGACCGTTCCCGGCGGGGCGCACGCCGAGGTGGAGGCGCTGACCGCCGCCGGCGAACGGGCACGGGGGGCCACCGCGGTGGTGACGCTCGAGCCCTGCGCCCACCACGGCAACACCGGTCCGTGCGTCGAGGCGCTGGTCGGGGCCGGGGTGGCGCGAGTGGTCGTCGCCGAGACCGACCCGAATCCCGTCGCCGCCGGTGGGGTCGAGGCGTTGCGCAGGGCCGGCCTCGAGGTCGAGACCGGGATCCTGGGCGACGAGGTCGAGCCGCTCAACCGTGCGTGGCGGTTCGCCGTCACCCGGGGACGGCCGTTCGTCACCTGGAAGTACGCCGCCACCCTGGACGGACTCAGCGCGGCGCCCGACGGCTCCAGCCAGTGGATCACCGGCCCCGAGGCGCGCCGCGACGTCCAGGTCTTCCGGGCCCAGTGCGACGCAATCGTGGCGGGCACGGGTGCCGTGCTGGCCGACGACCCCCGGCTCACCGTCCGCGGCACCGACGACCTGCCCGTCGCCCGTGAGCGCCAGCCGCTCCGGGTCGTCGTGGGCGAGACGACCATCCCGAGCTACTACCGCGTGTTCGACCGGGTCGCGCCGACCCTGCAGGTGCCGAGCAGGGATCCCGCCGCGGTCCTGTCGACCCTGGTCGAGCGCGACATCCGACACGTCTGGCTCGAGGGCGGTCCACGACTCGCCGGAGCCTTCTGGAACGCCGGCCTCATCGACCGGGTGATCGGGTACATCGCACCCTCGATGCTGGGCTCGGGCCGAGCGGCGCTGGAGGGCGAGGCCACCACGCTGGCCGACCTGCGACCGATCGACATCACCGACCTGACCCGGATCGGTCCGGACATCCGGATCATCGGCACGCCGGGTCCCGCACCGAGGGAGACCTACGCCTGATGTTCACCGGACTCGTGGAGGAGAAGGGCGTCGTGACCGCCGTCGAGCGGCTGGGCGACTCCGTCCGGCTGACCGTGCGCGGCCCGGTCGTCACCGCGGACGCCGCCCACGGCGACTCGATCGCGGTCAACGGCTGCTGCCTGACCGTCGCCTCACGGCCCGAGGCCCCGGAGCCCTCGACCTTCTCGGCCGACGTGATGGCCGAGTCGCTCGACCGGACCTCCCTCGGTGCGTTGACGGTCGGCTCCGAGGTGAACCTCGAGCGGGCGATGGCGGCAGGGGACCGGCTCGGTGGTCACCTGGTCCAGGGCCACGTCGACGGCACGGGCCGCCTGGTCGACCGCACCGCCAGCGAGAACTGGGAGGTTCTGAGGTTCACGGTGCCCGCCGCGCTGGCGCGCTACCTGGTGAGCAAGGGCTCGATCACGGTCGAAGGGGTGTCGCTGACCGTGGTGGAGGTCGTCGACGACGACCCCGAGCACGGGTGCTGGTTCTCGGTGTCCCTCATCCCCACGACCATCGCCGACACGACGCTCGGCACCCTGACCCCCGGCAGCCCCGTCAACCTCGAGGTCGACGTGCTGGCGAAGTACGTCGAGCGGTTGCTCGAGCACAGGAAGAGAGACGACGCATGAGCGTGCGACTGGACAGCATCGAACGGGCGATCGCCGACATCGGCGACGGCAAGGCCATCGTGGTCGTCGACGACGAGGACCGCGAGAACGAGGGCGACATCATCTTCGCGGCCAGCAAGGCCACCCCGGAGCTGATGGCCTTCCTGGTCCGGTACTCCAGCGGCCTGGTCTGTGCGCCGATCACCGGCGACATCCTCGACCGGCTCGCGATCCCGTTGATGACGCCGCACAACCGCGACCGGCTGCGCACCGCGTACACCGTGTCGATCGACGCCCGCGACGGCGTCACCACCGGCATCTCGGCGTCGGACCGCGCCCGGACCTGCCGGGTGCTGGCCGACTCGGCCACGGAGCCCTTCGAGATCACCCAGCCGGGCCACATCGTGCCGTTGCGGGCCAAGCCCGGGGGAGTGCTCGAGCGCCCCGGCCACACCGAGGCGGCGGTCGACTTCGCCCGGCTGGCGGGACTGACACCGGCCGGCGTCATCGGCGAGGTCATGAACGACGACGGCACCCTCAAGCGGGCACCGGAGCTGCGGGAGTTCGCGGACGAGCACGGCCTGGCCCTGGTCTCGATCGAGGACCTGCAGTCGTACCTGCGGCGCCACGAGACGCAGATCGAACGACTGGCCACGACGGTGCTCCCGACGGAGTTCGGCGAGGTGACGGCGCTGGGCTACCTCGACCGCATCGACCGGACCGAGCATGTCGCGCTGGTCTACGGGGAGCTCGGCACGACCGACGTCCTCACCCGGGTGCACAGCGAGTGCCTGACCGGCGACGTGTTCGGCTCGCAGCGCTGCGACTGCGGCCCTCAGCTGCAGGCCTCCTTCGCCGAGATCAGCGCGGAGGGGTCGGGGGTGGTGATCTACCTGCGGGGGCACGAGGGCCGTGGCATCGGGCTGCTGCACAAGCTGCAGGCGTACGCGTTGCAGGACTCCGGACGTGACACCGTCGACGCCAACCTGGACCTGGGGTTCGGCGAGGACGAGCGCGACTACGCCGCGGGGGCCCAGATCCTGCGGGACCTCGGGATCACGTCGGTGCGGCTGCTGACCAACAACCCCGGCAAGACCGCCGCGCTGGAGGCCTACGGGGTGTCGGTCACCGAGCGGCTGCCTCTGCAGATCGCTCCCACGGAGCACAACCTGCGGTACCTGCAGACCAAGGCCGAGCGGATGGGCCACGACCTGCCCGCCCTCGTCCCGGAGGAGACGGCATGAGCGAGCGCCAGCGAGTGAACGTCGGATCTGTCGGGCCGGTGCTGGCATGAGCGGGGCCGGGGCGCCGAGCCTGCAGGTCGATGCCGCTGGTGCGCGGGTCGCCGTGATCGCCTCCAGCTGGCACACGGTGGTCATGGACGGCCTCGTCGGCGGTGCGCAGCGCGCGCTGGCCGACGCCGGCGTCACGGACGTGACCCTGGTGCGCGCGGCCGGCTCGTTCGAGCTGCCGCTGCTGAGCCTGGCGCACGCCCGCGCCGGCTTCGACGCGGTCGTGGCCCTGGGCGTCATCATCCGCGGGGGGACGCCGCACTTCGAGTACGTGTGCGCGGCGGCCACCGATGGGCTGGCGCGGGTCGCGCTCGACACCGGCGTCCCCGTCGGGTTCGGGCTCCTGACGTGCGACACCGAACAGCAGGCGCTGGACCGCGCGGGACTGCCCGGCAGCCCCGAGGACAAGGGACGCGAGGCCACCGAGGCTGCACTGGCGACCTGGTCGGTCCTGCGGACGCTCGCCGACTAGACTGGCCCGCGATGAAGACCTTCGAGCAGCTGTTCAGCGAGCTCAGCGACAAGGCCGTGAACCGCCCGGCCGGTTCCCGCACCGTCGCCGAGCTCGACGCCGGCGTACACACGATCGGCAAGAAGCTGGTCGAGGAGGCCGCCGAGTCCTGGATGGCCGCCGAGCACGAGGGGGCCGAGCGCGCCGCCGAGGAGCTCAGCCAGCTGCTGTACCACGCCCAGGTCATGATGATCGCCGCCGGCCTGTCGCTCGACGACGTCTACGCCCACCTGTGAGCCGGGTCCCCGGCCGCCCCGCACCGTCCCGTCCGCCGCTCGCCCCGTGAGGTCCCAGACATGCTGAAGGTCGCTGTTCCCAACAAGGGCGCGCTGTCCGAGGCCGCCGCCCTCATGCTGGCGGAGGCCGGATACCGCCAGCGTCGCAACACCAAGGACCTGGTGGTCGTCGACGCGGCCAACGACGTCGAGTTCTTCTACCTGCGGCCCCGCGACATCGCCATCTACGTCGGCCAGGGCACGCTCGACGTCGGGGTGACCGGTCGGGACCTCCTGCTCGACTCCGGCGCCGAGGCCGACGAGGTCATGACCCTCGGCTTCGCCGCGTCGACGTTCCGGTTCGCCGCACCGGAAGGTGGCCCGGCCGCGGTCGAGCAGCTCGCCGGGCGCCGCATCGCGACGTCGTACCCGGGCATCGTCGGGGCCCACCTCGCGGCCCGGGGTGTCGAGGCCGACGTGGTGCGACTCGACGGAGCGGTCGAGACCTCGATCCGTCTTGGAGTCGCCGACGCCATCGCCGACGTGGTCGAGACCGGCACCACCCTGCGGCAGGCCGGACTGGCGGTGTTCGGCGAGCCGATCCTGCAGTCCGAGGCCGTCGTGGTCACCCGGCGGGGCGCTGCGTCCACCCCGGGTCTCGACGTCTTCCGGCGTCGTCTCGACAGCGTCATCGTCGCCCGCACCTACGTGATGATGGACTACGACATCGACGGCGCCCAGGTCGACCGGGCGGTCGAGCTGACACCGGGCATCGAGTCGCCCACGGTGTCGCCCCTGCACCGCGAGGGCTGGTTCGCGGTCCGCTCGATGGTGCCGCGCGACGCCGCCCAGCAGGTCATGGACGAGCTGTACGCGATCGGTGCCCGCGGCATCATCGTGACCGACATCCTGGCGTGCCGCATCTGATGGCGGCCCTGCTCACCGTGCGGCCGGGCGGGGCCCGGTACGTCGCGTACGGCGTCGCCGCCGTCCTGCTGGTCATGACGGTGGTCATCGGTGTGTCGCTGCCGGAGACGATCGAGTTCACGACGGCCGAGCTGGTCACCCTGGCGTTCACCCTCGGCGGCGTGCTCGTCGTGCTGCACGGGGTCGGACGATCCCGGGTCGTCGCCGACGAGGCCGGCATCCGCATCGTCAACGGCTACCGCAGCCACGACTTCCACTGGGCCGCCGTGGCCGGCATCTCCATGAAGGAGGGCGACCCCTGGCCCACGCTGCTGACCATCGACGACGCCCGCGTGATGCTGTTCGCGATCCAGCGCACCGACGGTCCGCAGGCGTCGGCGGCGGTGCGGCGTCTGCGTGAGCTCGCCGCGTGAGTCACGACCGTTCCCTGGCCGAACCGGCCTTCCCCGGCGACGACGGACGGGTCGACCCCGACCTCGCCTCCGTGGTCGACGACCCCGTCGAGACGTTGGGACGCCTCGGCGCCGCCCGGGTGTTCGTGCCGATCGTGGCCCTGGCCGGCGACGTGCCGACCGACGGCGACAAGGACGCCGAGATGGCCGCCGTGCTCCTCACGGGTGCCGACGGGCGCACCGCCCTCCTCGCCTTCCGCAGCGTGGCCACCATGGCCGCCTGGAACACGGGCGCCCGACCGGTCCCGGTCTACGGGCAGGCCGCCGCCCGCTCGGCGATCGCCGAGGGCGCGTCGGCGATGGTGCTCGACCTCGGCTCCCGCGGTTCGTTGGTCGTCGAGACCGACGACCTGGAGCACATCGCGGCAGGTGACCGCCTGGTGCGCACCGACCGCGGCACCGCCTGGGTGCGTGCCACCTCGCCTACCGACGAAGGGGCACCGTGATGCGGACCAGGTCGTCGTGCCGCTCCACGCGGGCGACGTAGCCGGCGCTCCCGACGGCGCGCAGCAGGGCATCGTTCGCGCCGGCCGACAGCAGCACCACCTGGTCGCCGCCGCCCGCCAGCACCGCGGCCGCGGCCTGCTTGACCAGCATCGAGTCGATGCCGCGGCCCTGCCACGCGTCCTCCACCAGGATCTGGCAGGTCCAGGCCTGGTCGACGCACTCCAGGACGGCGTGCCCGACGACGTCGAGCCCCGTCTGCGCGATCCACGCGGTCCCGGTGTCCGGGATGACGAGCCGCCGTGCCATGCGGGTCGTCATCGGCATCCGCAGCGGTGCCTGGTAGCGCGCGTACAGGGTGGCCGCGCTGCACCGCCCGTGCAGGGCCGCGACGTTGTCGATGTCGGCGAGCGTCGCCTCCCGCACCAGGGGGAGGGGATGGAACGGACTCGGCGCGATCAGGGGCAGGTCGACACCGGCGTCGCTGACCAACGAGAGCAGGGCCTGCGCGCGCGCCCTCTCGGCCGGGGTGAACGCGACCGCGCGACTGATCCGCAGGACGCTGCCGTTGCGCCGGGTCAGGTCCAGGACGTCATGACCCGCGTAGTCGAGCACGTCCGGCGGCTCGGTCTCGAGCAGCTCCCGGAGCACCTCCTCGACGTCGCGGCCCTCCTCGAGGATCTCGTGGACCCCCCGCAGGTACCGGGTGGGTGCGTCGACCACGCCGTCGACCTCCACCCGGGTGACGGCCACCCCCGTGCCGCCGGCCGCGGCGAACACCCCGGCGACGGCCAGGTCGTCCCACCCGGGCGGCGCCTCGACCACGAACTCGTCGGTGACGTCGGCGCCACCGCCGAAGACCTGCATGGCCACGATGTTGAGCCCGGCGTCGCCGCAGGCGGCCGCGACGCCGGCCAGCATGCCGGGCCGGTCCTGCAGGGTCGTCCGCACACGCCAGGCCATGCGACCATCGTCGGTCCGCCGTGTTGCGGGACCGCTTCGATCGCATGACGGGCCGGTCACGGTCGTCGACGATTTCTCGCGACCGGTGATGGCTGCTACGCTGGCAGGCGAAGTGGAGGCCCCCTCCCACCTGCGAGATCGCGAGATCCCGGGGTATCCGGCCGGTTCGTCCGGCCGACCAGTGACGCGACGGCACTCAGGTGCTGCAGCGGCGCTGTCCGGTGGCCTCCGTTTCTCACGGAGGCCTTCGTCATTCCCGGGCCTCCTCTCGAACCCCAGGAGGACCCATCACCACAGAGTTGCGCGTCAACGAACGCATCCGCGTCCCGGAGGTCCGGCTCGTCGGACCCGGTGGCGAACAGGTCGGCATCGTCCGCATCGAGGACGCCCTGCGCCTGGCTGCGGAGTCCGACCTCGACCTCGTCGAGGTCGCGCCGACGGCGCGACCGCCGGTCTGCCGCCTGATGGACTACGGCAAGTTCAAGTACGAAGCCGCCCAGAAGGCCCGCGAGTCCCGGCGCAACCAGACCAACACCGTCATCAAAGAGATGAAGCTGCGTCCGAAGATCGACCAGCACGACTACGACACCAAGAAGGGTCACGTCGTGCGGTTCCTGAAGGCGGGGGACAAGGTCAAGATCACGATCATGTTCCGCGGTCGCGAGCAGCACCGTCCCGAGCTCGGGTTCCGGTTGCTGCAGCGGCTCGCCGCGGACGTGGAGGATCTCGGCTTCATCGAGAGCCACCCGCGTCAGGACGGACGCAACATGACCATGGTGCTCGGACCGCTGAAGAAGAAGTCCGAGGCCATCGCGGAGGTCAAGGCCGAGAAGGCCAAGGTCACCGCCGAGAAGACCGCCGAGAAGGAGGCCGAGGAGGCCGCCGACAAGGCACACCGCGAGGCCGCCCACAGCAACGCGGCACCCAAGAAGCCCCGTCGACGTTCCGAGAACCTCGACCCAGACATGGAGGCATAAATGCCGAAGTTCAAGCCCCACTCGGGCATGAAGAAGCGCGTCAAGCTCACCGGGAGCGGCAAGCTCCGTCGTGAGCAGACCAACCGTCGCCACCTCCTGGAGCACAAGTCCTCGAGCCGCACCCGCCGCCTCGAGGGCACGACGGACGTCTCGAAGGCCGACACCAAGAAGGTCAAGAAGCTGCTCGGTCTCTGACCGCTCACATCCCCCATCGTTTGAAGGAGAATTGACATGGCACGCGTCAAGCGTTCTGTCAACGCACAGAAGAAGCGCCGCGAGACTCTCGAGCGCGCGAAGGGCTACCGCGGTCAGCGGTCGCGGCTCTACCGCAAGGCCAAAGAGCAGGTCATCCACTCGCACGTCTACAACTACCGTGACCGCAAGGCGAAGAAGGGCGACTTCCGTCGCCTCTGGATCCAGCGCATCAACGCTGCGGTCCGCGCCGAGGGCATGACCTACAACCGCTTCATCCAGGGCATCAAGGCCGCGGGTGTGGAGGTCGACCGCAAGAACCTGGCCGAGCTCGCGGTCCACGAGCCCGCAGCGTTCTCGGCCCTGGTGCAGCTGGCCAAGGACAACCTGCCGGCCGACGTCAACGCGCCGAAGGACGACGCCGCGGTCTGACCCGCGGCACACCACGCGTGGCGAGCACGCCTGAGCAGCTGACCGTCCGGTCCGGACGGGTCAAGCACGCCAGGCGGCTCGCCACTCGTGCGTTCCGGGCCGAGCAGCGCGAGTTCCTCGCCGAGGGCCCGCAGGCCGTGCGGGAGGCACTCGCCCACGGCGGTGCCGACCACCGCGGGACCGTCATCGAGGTCTTCGCGACGAGTGAGGCCACCGACCAGCACGACGACCTCGTGACCGCGGCCCGCCGTGACGAGGTCGTATGGCACGTCGTGGCGCCCGACGTGCTCGACGCCCTCACCGACACCGTCGCGCCCCAGGGGGTCGTCGCCCGGTGCGCCATGGTCGACCGGCCGCTCAAGGCGCTGCTCGACCGGTCTCCGACGTTCCTCGTCGTGTGTGCCGACATCCGGGACCCCGGCAACGCCGGTGCCGTGATCCGGTGCGCCGACGCGGCCGGCGCCGACGGGGTCGTGTTCACCGGCGACAGCGTCGACCCCTACAACCCCAAGAGCGTCCGGGCGACGGTCGGCAGCCTGTTCCATCTCCCTCTGGTCATCGACCGGGACGTGGAGGGCACCCTCGCCGCACTGCAGTCGGCGGGCCTGCAGGTGCTGGCCGCCGACGGTGCAGGCGACGTCGACCTCTTCGATCCCTCCCTCGACCTCGCGGCGCCGACCGCGTGGCTCATGGGCAACGAGGCGTGGGGTCTGCCGGAGGCGACGCGCGGGCGGGCCGACCATGTCGTCGCGGTCCCGATCTTCGGCCGGGCCGAGAGCCTGAACCTCGCCACGGCGGCAGCGGTCTGCCTCTACACCACGGCCCGCTCCCGGCTGTCGTGACAGCCGCCGGCGCCGCGAGCGGCTAGGTTCGGAGGGTGGACCTCGACGACTTCCCGGACGGCGTCATCATCGCCGGACCCGATGGTCGGGTCGCGTACGTCAACGACCGGATCAGGTCGTTGGCCCGTGCCACGGGTGACGAGATGCTCGGGATGCCGCTCGACGAGGCCATGCCCTTCGACGACCTGAACGGCAACACCTGGATGGCCTGCACGCGGCCGTACGACGGACTGTCCACCCGGACCACCATCACCGAGCAGTCCTGGTACTCACCGCGGGGCAGCGAGTACCTGGTCACGGCGGCGCTCGTGCGGGACCGGCCCGGCGGAGCGGTGCAGCGCGTCATCCTCAGCGTGAGGAGCGCCCGTGCCCGCAACCACCGTGACCGGGAGCGGTCCGACCTGGTGGCCACGGTCGCGCACGAGCTGAGGTCTCCGCTCACCGGCATCAAGGGGTTCACCGCCACCCTGCTGTCCAAGTGGGACCAGTTCTCCGAGGAGCAGCGGCGCTTCATGCTGGAGACCGTCGACGCCGACGCCGACCGGCTGAGCCGCCTGATCACCGAGCTGCTGGACGCGGCCCGGATCGACGCGGGCCGGCTCACCCTGAAGCGCGGTCCGGTCCGGCTCGACGACCTCATCGGCCGGGTGCTGCGCGGGGTGACGGCCGGTGGTGGTGACGGCCGGTGGGCGCTGGACCTCGGAAGGGTCCCCGTCGTCTGGGGCGACGACGACCGGCTCGTGCAGGTCGTGACCAACCTCGTCGAGAACGCCCAGCGACACGGGCACGGGCTCGCCTCGCTGGCGGTCGCCGAGGAGGTCGTGGACGGCCGTCCGGGCGTCCGGCTGCACCTGGTCGACCGTGGTCCCGGCATCCCCGAGGAGATGCGGATGCGGGTGTTCAGCCGCTTCTGGCGGTCCGGGCCCGGGGCGGGCAGCGGCCTCGGGATGTACATCGTGCGAGGGATCGTGGACCAGCACGGAGGTCGGGTCGACATCGACGATGCCGAGGGCGGCGGAGCTGACATCAGCGTCTGGCTCCCGGTCAACGAGCCCGACACCCTCACCGACCCGGTGCCCTGACCGGCGCGGGCCGTGTCCTCACTAGACTGACCGGGTTCCGCCGCCCCCACCTTCAGGAAGCACAGGTCTGCATGTCTGCGCCCAACTCCGACTACGACCCCGTCGAGGTCACCCCGCTGCACCCCGACGAGGTGGCGCGGATGCGGGACGAGGCGGTGCAGGCCGTCGCCGGGGCCGGGACGCTCGCCGAGCTCAAGCAGGTCCGTATCGACCATGCCGGTGACCGGTCGCCACTGGCGCTGGCCAACCGTGAGATCGGTGCGCTGCCGCCGCAGGCGCGCAAGGAGGCGGGGCAGCGGGTCGGACAGGCGCGCGGTGCCGTCGCGCAGGCGCTCGCCGGGCGGACCGCGGAGCTCGAGGAGGTCGAGGCGGCTCGCATCCTGGCCGAGGAGACCGTCGACGTCACCCTGCCGCCGATCGCCGAACCGGTCGGGGCGCGGCACCCCGTCACCACGATCTCCGAGCACGTCGCCGACATCTTCGTCGCCATGGGGTGGGAGGTCGCCGAGGGTCCCGAGGTCGAGGCCGAGTGGCTGAACTTCGATGCCCTGAACCTCGGACCGGACCACCCTGCGCGCACGATGCAGGACACGTTCTTCGTCGATCCCGCGGCCGCGGCGATGGTCCTGCGGACCCACACGTCACCGGTGCAGGCGCGCACGATGCTGACCCGGACCCCACCGATCTACGTGGTGTGTCCCGGTCGCGTGTTCCGCACCGACGAGCTCGACGCCACCCACTCGCCGGTGTTCCACCAGGTCGAGGGCATGGCGATCGACGAGGGCCTCACGATGGCGCACCTCAAGGGCACGCTCGACCACTTCGCGCAGGCCGTGTACGGCGACGGCATGACCACCCGGTTCCGTCCGTCGTACTTCCCGTTCACCGAGCCCAGCGCCGAGATGGACCTGCTCTGCTACGTCTGTCACGGTGAGCCCGACCTGGTGGCCACCTGTCGCACCTGTCGGGGCGAGGGGTGGGTCGAGTGGGGCGGCTGCGGGGTGGTCAACCCGCGGGTCCTGACGGCCTGCGGCGTCGACACCGACCGGTACACCGGCTTCGCGTTCGGCATCGGTCTCGACCGGACCATCACCGGCCGCTACGACATCGCCGACCTGCGCGACCTGTTCGACGGCGACATCCGCTTCACCCAGCCGTTCGGGAGTGATCTCTGATGCGCGTGCCCGTCGAGTGGCTCCGGTCCATGGTCGACCTGCCGGCCGGCACGACCACCGAGCAGATCGCCGACCGGCTCACGGCGTTCGACCTCAAGCTGGAGGAGATCATCGGTGCCGCCGTGACCGGGCCGCTGGTCGTCGGTCGTGTCCTGGAGCTCACCCCGGAACCGCAGAAGAACGGCAAGACGATCAACTGGTGCCGGGTCGACGTGGGACCCGGCGGTCCGGACGACGGCTCTGCCGAGGGTCGGGGCATCGTCTGCGGTGCCCACAACTTCGGTGTCGGTGACCTGGTCGTGGTGGCCCTGCCCGGTGCCGTGCTGCCCGGCGGGTTCGCGATCGCTGCACGCAAGACGTACGGCCACGTGTCGGACGGGATGATCTGCTCGGCCGCCGAGCTGGGGCTGCCGGCCGACGGCGAGGGCATCATCGTGCTGCCGGGCGATGCGGCCGCACCCGGCGACGACGCCGTCAGTCTGTTGGAGCTCGGGGGAGAGGTGCTCGACCTCGAGGTCAACCCCGACCGGGCCTACGCGCTGTCACTCCGGGGCGTGGCCCGCGACACGGCCCTGGCGTTCGACGTCCCGTTCGTCGATCCCGTTCCGGACCTGCGGCCGGCCACCGGTGAGGCGCACCCGGTGGAGGTGCGCGACGCCGATGCCTGCCCGGTGTTCACCGCCCGGGTCGTGACCGGCTTCGACCCCACCCGCCCCACCCCGCGGTGGATGGCACGCCGCGTCGAACAGGCCGGCATGCGGTCCATCTCGCTGGCCGTCGACGTCAGCAACTACGTCATGCTCGAGCTCGGCCAGCCCAACCACGCCTACGACCTCGCGAAGGTCACGGGTCCGCTGGTCGCGCGCCGGGCGCGTCCGGGCGAGCACGTGACGACGCTCGACGACGTCGACCGCGCCCTGGACCCCGACGACCTGGTCATCGCCGACGACGACGGTGCCGTGGGCATCGCGGGGGTCATGGGTGCGGCCCGCGTCGAGATCGACCCCACCTCGACCGACATCGTCATCGAGGCCGCCCACTTCGATCCAGCGGTCATCGCGCGCAGCGCCCGGCGCCACAAGCTGGGGTCCGAGGCCTCGCGGCGCAACGAGCGCGGCGTCGACCCCGCCCTGTCCGCAGCGGCGTCGCAACGGGTCGCCGACCTGTTGGCCGAGCTCGGTGGGGGAGTCGTCGGCCCGGGCCTCACGGTGGTCGGTGAGCCGGCTCCCCGCCGGGCCGTCACGATCGACGACGACCTGCCGGCCCGCATCAGCGGTGTGCCGATCAGCGCCGAGGTCGCCGTCGCAGCCCTGGCCGCCGGTGGCGGGTACGTGTCGCACGACGCGGGTCGCATCACCGTGACGCCGCCGACCTGGCGCTTCGACCTGACCGATCCGCACGACCTCGTCGAGGACGTCCTCCGGGTCGTCGGCTACGACCAGGTTCCGTCGGTGCTGCCGACGGCGCCGGCCGGCCGCGGCCTCACCCGGTCGCAGCAGCTGCGCCGCCGGGCGAGCCGGGCGCTGGCGACCGCCGGGCTGGTGGAGGTCAAGACCTTCCCCTTCGCCGGACCTGCCGATCTGGACCGCCTCGGGCTGCCCGAGGACGATCCGCGTCGCCGCCAGGTGCTGCTGGCCAACCCGTTGTCGGCCGAGGAGCCCGGGCTCACCACGACCCTGCTGACGGGCCTGCTGCGTGCCGCGGCACTCAACGTCGGCCGAGGTCACGCCGACGTCTCCATCGTCGAGACGGCACGGGTCTTCCTGCCCGCCGAGACCCTGGTGCCCGCCCCCGTCTACGGCGTCGACTCCAGGCCCACCCCGGCGGAGGTCGAGCTGCTCGACGCCGCCCTGCCCGACCAGCCCCATCACGTGGGCCTGGTCATGTTGGGTCAGCGGGTCGGGTCCGGATGGGCCGGCCCCGGTCGCGCAGCCGGTTGGGCGGACGCGATCTCCGTCGCCCGCCGGGTCGCCGAGAGCCTGCACGTGGAGCTCGAGGTCGCCGCGACCGAGCACGCACCGTGGCACCCCGGCCGCTGTGCGTCCCTGTCGGTCGACGGGACGGTCATCGGCCATGCCGGCGAGCTGCACCCGCAGGTCGTCGCCGCCCACGGACTCTCCGGGCGGGTCGCTGCCGCCGAGCTCGACCTGGACGCGCTCGTCGCCGCCGCTCCCGCCCTGGGTCCCCGACCGGAGTTCTCGACCTATCCGGTGGCCAAGGAGGACCTCGCCTTCGTCGTCGAGCGGGGCACGCCCGCCGGCCGGGTGCTGTCGGTCCTGCGGGCCGCCCACCCGGTGATCGAGTCGGTGCGTCTGTTCGACGTGTACGACGGCGACCAGGTGGCCGACGGCAGTGTCTCGCTCGCCTTCTCCCTGCGGCTGAGGGCTCCCGACCGGACCCTGGGCGACGAGGAGATCCGTACGGTCCGCGATGCTGCGGTCGACGCGGTCACCCGCGAGTTCGGTGCCACGCTGCGGGCCTGACCCGACCCTGGGCCCGACCCTGGGCGCAAGAACTTGCAGCAGTGTGCAAGAATGTGTGTCATGTCCAAGGTCATGACCAGTCTTCCCGTCGGCGAGCGCGTCGGCATCGCCTTCTCCGGAGGTCTCGACACCTCCGTCGCCGTCGCCTGGATGCGGGACAGGGGAGCCGTCCCCTGCACCTACACCGCTGACATCGGGCAGTACGACGAGCCGGACATCGCGGGGGTGCCGGGACGGGCCATGCAGTACGGCGCCGAGCTGGCCCGCGCCATCGACTGCAAGCGACCCCTGGTCGACGAAGGGCTCGCGGCGTTGGCGTGCGGAGCCTTCCACATCCGGTCGGCCGGCCGCACTTACTTCAACACCACCCCGCTCGGCCGCGCGGTCACCGGCACCCTGCTGGTGCGGGCGATGCACGAGGACGACGTCAACATCTGGGGCGACGGGTCGACGTTCAAGGGCAACGACATCGAGCGCTTCTACCGCTACGGCCTGCTCGCCAACCCCGAGCTGCGCATCTACAAGCCGTGGCTCGACGCGGCCTTCGTGGCCGAGCTGGGCGGACGCACCGAGATGAGCCAGTGGCTCGTCGAGCGGGGCCTGCCGTACCGGGACAGCCAGGAGAAGGCGTACTCCACCGACGCCAACATCTGGGGCGCCACCCACGAGGCCAAGACGTTGGAACACCTCGACGTGTCGCTCGAGACCGTCGAGCCGATCATGGGCGTCAAGTTCTGGGACCCGGCGGTCGACATCGACACCGAGGACGTCACGATCTCCTTCCGCGAGGGTCGGCCGGTGGCGATCGACGGCGACGCGTTCGGGGGCGACCCCGTCGCGCTGGTCCACCAGGCCAACGTCATCGGTGGTCGGCACGGTCTGGGCATGTCCGACCAGATCGAGAACCGCATCATCGAGGCCAAGAGCCGCGGCATCTACGAGGCGCCCGGGATGGCGCTGCTGCACATCGCGTACGAGCGCCTGCTGAACGCGATCCACAACGAGGACACCATCGCCAACTTCCACCAGCACGGTCGCCGGCTCGGACGGCTGATGTACGAGGGTCGGTGGCTCGACCCGCAGGCGATGATGCTGCGCGAGTCGATCGAGCGGTGGATCGCCTCGCTCATCACCGGCGACGTGACCCTGCGGCTGCGGCGCGGTGAGGACTACTCGGTCCTGGACACCCAGGGTCCGGCGTTCTCGTACCACCCCGACAAGCTCTCCATGGAGCGCACCGACAACGCCTCGTTCGGCCCCATCGACCGCATCGGTCAGCTGACGATGCGCAACCTGGACATCGCCGACTCCCGGGCCAAGCTCGAGATGTACGCGGCCCAGCCGCTGGACCAGGGTCAGGTGCTGGTCGAGAACGGCACCCTGTTCGGCGAGCTCCCCGCCGGCGGGGCGACCCGGATCGAGGCCAACCCGGCCGCCGAGGGAACCGGTGGCGAGTCCGCCGGCGAGCAGCTGCTGGACGCCGCCGCCATGGAGCTCGGCACCGACTGACCACGCAACCCTTCCCACACCCACGACCCGACTTCTGCAAAGGTGGACCGATGACCACGATCACCGTCGCCGTCGCCGGTGCGAGCGGATACGCCGGCGGTGAGGTGCTCCGGCTCCTGCTGTCGCACCCGCAGGTCCGCATCGGCGCCCTCACCGCCGCATCCAGCGCGGGCACCGCGCTGGGCGCCCACCAGCCGCACCTGGTGCCGCTCGCGGACCGGGTGCTGCAGCCCACCACGGCCGAGACCCTGGCCGGCCACGACGTGGTGTTCCTGGGTCTGCCCCACGGTCAGTCCGGCGCGATCGCGGCCGAGCTGGGCGACGACGTGCTCGTCATCGACTGCGGCGCCGACCACCGGCTCCGGTCGGCCGACGACTGGACCGAGTTCTACGGTGGCGAGCACGCCGGCACCTGGCCCTACGGTCTCCCCGAGCTCATCGTCGGCGCCGGCCACCAGCGCGACGCGCTCGGCGGGGTCGACCGCATCGCGGTGCCGGGCTGCAACGTCACCGCCATCACCCTCGGCATCCAGCCGGCCGTCGCCGCCGGTCTCGTGGAGGCAACCGACCTCGTCGCGGTGCTGGCGAACGGCTACTCCGGCGCCGGCAAGGCGCCCAAGCCCCACCTGATGGCGTCGGAGGGTCTCGGCGCGGCGTCTCCCTACGGGGTCGGCGGCACCCATCGTCACGTCCCGGAGATCATGCAGAACCTCCGCCTCGCGGGGGCGGACGAGGTGACCATCTCGTTCACGCCGACCCTCGTGCCGATGGCGCGCGGCATCCTCGCCACCACGACGGCCCGCCTCGCGGCGGGTGTCGACCTCGAGGCGGTGCGGGCCGCCTACCGGGCCGCCTACGACGACGAACCGTTCGTGCACCTGTTGCCCGAGGGTCAGTGGCCCACCACCGCGGCGACCCTCGGCGCCAACACCGCGCAGATCCAGGTCGCGATCGACCGCCGCGTCGGGCGGCTCGTCGTCGTGTCGGCGATCGACAACCTCGTCAAGGGCACCGCCGGCGGCGCGATCCAGTCCATGAACCTCGCCCTGGGTCTTCCCGAGACCACGGGTCTCTCCACGATCGGAACGGCACCATGAACGAGCGTCAGCACGTCAGCATCGGGCCCGACGAGGCGTCCGCATGAGCGTCACCGCGCCCCAGGGCTTCGTCGCGGCCGGCGTCGCGGCCGGGCTCAAGTCCACGGGGGCACCGGACGTGGCCGTCGTGGTCAACCAGGGCCCGTCGCAGGTGGCCGCGGCCGTCTTCACCGGCAACCGGTGCAAGGCCAACCCTGTGCTGTGGAGCGAGGAGGCCATCAAGGGCGGCCGGGCCGCGGCGGTGGCCATCAACTCCGGCGGTGCCAACTGCTACACCGGCGCCGAGGGTTTCGCCACGACCCACCGCACGGCCGAGCTCGTCGCCGACCGGCTCGGGGTGGGTGCGGTCGACGTCCAGATCTGTTCGACCGGTCTGATCGGGCTCCTGAACGACCGGGACGCCCTCCTCGGCGGTGTCGGCGCAGCTCTCGACGACCTCAGCGGCGACGGTGGCAATGCGGCAGCGACCGCCATCATGACCACCGACACCGTCGCCAAGCAGGCGACGGCCCGGGCCGAGGACGTCGGTGCCGCGGGCTGGACCATCGGTGGCATGGCCAAGGGGGCGGGCATGCTCGCGCCGGCTCTCGCCACGATGCTCGTGGTGGTCACCACCGACGCCGACCTCGACGCCGCCACCGCCGACGCCGCGCTGCGGGCGGCCACGGCACGCACCTTCGACCGCCTCGACTCCGACGGCTGCCAGTCGACCAACGACACCGTCCTGCTGATGGCGAGCGGCGCGTCGGGCGTGACCCCGGACCCGGAGTCCTTCACCGACGCGCTGACCACGGTGTGCCACGACCTGGCGATGCAGCTGCTCGCCGACGCCGAGGGGGCCGACCACGAGATCGCCATCACGGTGGTCGGGGCGGCCACCGAGGACGACGCGTTGGAGGTCGGCCGCGCCGTGGCCCGCAGCAACCTGTTCAAGTGCGCGATCTTCGGCAAGGACCCCAACTGGGGACGCATCCTCGCCTCGGTCGGCACGACCCGGGCGGCCTTCGACCCGGCCGATCTCGACGTCGCGCTCAACGACGTCTGGGTCTGCCGATCCAGCGGTCCGGGGGAGTCCCCGGACACCATCGACCTCGAGGCCCGTGCGGTCTCGGTGACGATCGACCTCAAGTCCGGCGACCGTTCGGGCACCATCTGGACCAACGACCTCACCCAGGCCTACGTCCACGAGAATTCGGCGTACTCCTCATGACTGACGACATCGACGGCCCCGACCACGAGTGGGACCCGGCCGACTGGAAGAAGGCGACCGCCAAGGCCGCCACCCTCGCGCACGCCCTGCCGTGGCTGAAGAAGTACCACGGCAAGGTGATCGTGGTGAAGTACGGCGGCAACGCCATGACCGACGACACCCTCAAGGAGGCGTTCGCCGAGGACATCGTGTTCCTCCGGCTCGCCGGTTTCAAGCCGGTCGTCGTCCACGGTGGCGGCCCCCAGATCAACGCGATGCTCGACCGGCTCGGCATCGAGTCGGAGTTCCGCGGCGGACTGAGGGTCACGACGCCGGAGACGATGGAGGTCGTGCGCATGGTGCTGACCGGCCAGGTCGGTCGCGAGCTGGTCGGGCTGCTCAACCAGCACGGCGACCTCGCCGTCGGGCTGTCCGGCGAGGACGGTGGCCTGTTCACGGCCCGTCGCAGCACGCCCGTCATCGACGGGGTCCCGACCGATATCGGTCTGGTCGGCGAGGTCAAGGGCGTCCGGCCCGAGGCCGTGCTCGACCTCATCGACGCGGGCCGCATCCCCGTGGTGTCGACCGTGGCACCCGACGACGACGGTCAGGTCCACAACGTCAACGCCGACACCGCGGCCGCCGCACTGGCGGTCGCGTTGGGCGCCGAGAAGCTGCTCGTGCTCACCGACGTCGAAGGTCTCTACGCCGACTGGCCGAACTCCACCGACGTCATCGGCGAGATCAGTCCCGAGTCGCTCGCCGAGATCGTCCCGGAGCTGGCGACGGGGATGATCCCCAAGATGACCGCGTGCCTGACCGCCGTGCAGCAGGGCGTCAAGCGGGCCACGGTGATCGACGGTCGCGAACCGCACTCGGTCCTGCTCGAGATCTTCACCGACGAAGGCGTCGGTACCCAGGTCGTCCCCGGCGCCACCACCCGCCTGCGCACGGCGCTCTACACGACGAGCGTCGACAAGGGTTCGGGCCCGGCGAAGGGGGCGTCATGACGACCGCACGGCCTTCGGGATTCGCGGGCACGCCCGTCACCGGGCAGGAGTGGACGCAGCGGTACGGCGACGCCGTCATGAACACCTTCGGCACCCCGCCCCGGGTCCTCGCCCGTGGCGAGGGCTCCTCGGTGTGGGACGTCGACGGCAACCGCTACCTGGACCTGCTCGGCGGGATCGCGGTGAACGCGCTCGGCCACGGCCACCCCGCCGTGGTCGAGGCGGTGACCCGTCAGCTGACGACCCTCGGCCACGTCTCGAACCTGTTCATCTCCCAGCCGCAGGTGCTGCTGGCCGAGCGGCTCCTGGGCCTGCTCGGGCACGACGGGCGGGTGTTCTTCGCCAACTCCGGCGCCGAGGCGAACGAGGCGGCCTTCAAGGCCACCCGGCGGACCGGACGCGGCAGGGTCGTCGCGACGGAGGGCAGCTTCCACGGACGGACCATGGGCGCGCTCGCGCTGACCTCCAAGGCGGCGTACCGCGAGCCCTTCGAGCCGCTCCCGGGCGGCGTCTCGTTCGTGCCCTACGGCGACGAGGTGGCACTGGCCGCTGCCGTCGACGAGACCGTGGCAGCGGTGATCATCGAGCCCATCCAGGGCGAGGCCGGAGTCGTCGACCCCCCGGCCGACTACCTCCGGGCGGCCCGGCGCATCACCCGTGAGCACGGCACGTTGCTGTGGCTCGACGAGATCCAGACCGGGATGGGCCGCACCGGCGACTGGTTCGGTCACACCGCCTCCGGCGTCGTGCCCGACCTCGTGACCCTGGCCAAGGGGCTCGGGGGCGGGGTCCCGATCGGGGCGATGATCGGCCTCGGCGAGGCCGCGACCCTGCTCGGACCCGGTCAGCACGGCACCACCTTCGGCGGCAATCCCGTGTCGGCCGCGGCTGCGCTGGCCGTCATCGACACGATCGAGGGCGACGGTCTGCTCGACCACGTCCGCGAGACGGGGGAACGACTCGCGGCGGGACTGCGGTCCCACCCGTTGGTCGACCACGTGAGCGGCCGAGGTCTGCTGCGCGGCGTCGTCCTGCACCGCGACGTCGCGGCCGAGGTCACGTCGGCCGCCTTCGACGCCGGTCTGCTGGTCAACGCACCGGCGCCGAACCGGCTGCGGCTCGCGCCGCCGCTCGTCCTCACCTCCGACGAGGCCGACGACGCCGTCGCCACCCTCCGGCGCCTCTTCGACGAGGTGTCCGGGTGACGGGCCTGCGTCACCTGCTGCGCGACGACGACCTCAGTCCGCAGGAGCAGTCCGACCTGCTCGAGCTGGCGCTGCGCCTCAAGGCCGAGCCGTACGCGTCGAAGCCGCTGAGCGGACCGCAGACGGTGGCCGTCATGTTCGACAAGTCGTCGACCCGCACCCGGGTCTCGTTCGCGGTCGGCATCGCCGACCTCGGTGGTTCGGCCCTGGTGATGGACGCCGGCACGACCCAGGCCGGCCGGGGCGAGTCGGTCACCGACACCGCCCGCGTCCTGGGCCGGATGGTCAGCGCGATCGTGTGGCGCACCTACCACCAGTCCGATCTGGAGGACATGGCCGCCCACAGCGGCGTGCCGGTCGTCAACGCGCTGAGCGACGACTTCCACCCGTGCCAGATCCTCGCGGACTGGATGACGATCCTCGAGCACAAGGGCCGGCTCGCCGGGCTCACGGTGGCCTTCCTCGGCGACGGTGCGTGCAACATGGGCAACTCCTACGTCCTCGGTGGCGCCGTGGCCGGTCTGCACGTGCGCGTCGCGGCGCCCGCGGGGTACCAGCCGGCCCCCGAGGTGGTGTCCCGGGCCGAGGAGATCGCCTCTGGCACGGGAGGATCGGTGCTCGTCACCACTGATCCCGCCGAGGCCCTCGCAGGCGCCGACGTCGTCGTCACCGACACCTGGGTGTCGATGGGACACGAGGAGACCAAGGCCGAGCGACTGCGCATCTTCACCCCGTACGCGGTCACCTCGGCCGCACTGCAGCTGGCAGCGCCCGACGCGATCGTGCTGCACTGCCTGCCGGCCTACCGGGGCCTGGAGATCTCCGACGAGGTCCTGGACGGTCCCCGGAGTGTGGTGTGGGACGAGGCCGAGAACCGGCTGCATGCGCAGAAGGCCGTGCTCGTCCAGCTGCTGGAATGGGCCCGGGACGGGCGATGAGCGTCCCCGACACCAAGGCTGCCCGACAGCAGCTGATCGGCCACCTCCTCAGTCGGCACCCCGTCCGTTCGCAGGGCGAGCTCGCGGACCTGCTCGAGCAGCAGGGTGTGCAGGCGACCCCGTCGACGATCTCGCGCGACCTCGTCGACCTCGAGGCGGTCCGGGTGCGCCACGCGGACGGCGGACTGGTGTACGCCGTCCCGGCCGAAGGCGGTGACCGCACGCCCCGGCCGGCGGGGGAGTCGGCCGTGTCGTCCGCCCGGTTGGCGCGCATCGCCCGCGAGCTGTTGGTCTCGGCCGAGTCCTCGGCCAACCTCGTGGTCCTGCGCACCCCTCCCGGCGGTGCGCAGTACCTGGCCTCGGCCGTCGACCATGCCGACCTTCCCGACCTGCTCGGCACCATCGCGGGTGACGACACGGTGGTCCTGATCTGTCGCGACCCCACCGGCGGTGCCGAGGTCGCCCGTCGTTTCACCGCCCTCACCGAACCACCCACCAAGGAGCACCCGTGAACGCACCGGACGACCAGAACCGACTCTGGGGCGGACGCTTCTCGACCGGGCCCTCGCCCGAGCTGGTCGAGCTCTCGCGGTCGACGCACTTCGACTGGAGGCTCGCCCCCTACGACCTGGCGGGGTCGCGGGCGCACGCCCGGGTGCTGCACGCGGCCGGTCTGCTCACGCAGGACGAGGTCGCGGCCCTGACCGAGGGTCTGGACGAGCTCGAGGCCGACGTGGCCTCGGGCGCCTTCGCTGCCCGGCCCGACGACGAGGACGTCCACACCGCCCTGGAGCGAGGCCTGATCGAGCGGCTCGGGCCCGAGCTCGGTGGTCGCCTGCGGGCCGGCCGGTCCCGCAACGACCAGGTGGCCACCCTGTTCCGCATGTACCTGCGGGACCACGGACGGCAGGTCGCCCAGCTCCTGCGCGAGCTCGTGCTGGCGATCAAGGGCCAGGCCGAGCGCCACCTGGGTGTCGCGATGCCGGGACGCACCCACCTGCAGCACGCCCAGCCGGTGCTGCTGTCGCACCACCTGCTGGCGCACGCATGGCCGCTGGTGCGCGACCTCGACCGGCTCGCGGAGTGGGACGCCCGGGTGGGTGCGGAGTCACCGTACGGGTCCGGCGCCCTCGCCGGCACCTCCCTGGGCCTGGACCCGGAGAAGGTCGCAGCCGACCTCGGCTTCACCGGATCGGCGGCCAACTCCATCGACGGGACGGCTGCCCGCGACTTCGTGGCCGAGTTCGCCTTCGTGACGGCCCAGATCGGCATCGACGTGTCGCGCCTCGCCGAGGAGATCATCCTCTGGAACACCCAGGAGTTCGGCTTCGTCACGTTGTCGGACGGCTACTCCACGGGTTCGAGCATCATGCCGCAGAAGAAGAATCCCGACATCGCCGAGCTGGCACGGGGCAAGTCCGGCCGGCTGATCGGGAACCTCACGGGGCTGCTCGCGACGCTCAAGGCCCTCCCGTTGGCCTACAACCGCGATCTCCAGGAGGACAAGGAGCCGGTCTTCGACTCCGTCGACACCCTGGAGGTGCTGCTGCCGGCGTTCACCGGCATGATCGCCACCCTGGCCTTCGACACCGCCCGGCTGCAGGAGCTGGCCCCGCAGGGGTTCGCGCTCGCGACCGACGTGGCGGAGTGGCTGGTCCGCGAGGGGGTGCCCTTCCGCACCGCGCACGAGATCTCGGGAGCCTGCGTCCAGGCGTGCGAGGAGCGCGGCATCGAGCTGTGGGACCTCACCGACCAGGACTTCGCCGCGATCTCACCCCACCTGACGGTGGGGGTGCGGGAGGTGCTGACCGTCGCGGGGTCCCTCGCGTCGCGTGACGCCCGTGGCGGCACCGCTCCGGCGCGGGTCACCGAACAGCTGGCCGAGCTGCGCGCCCGGCTGGCCTGACCCGCCCGCGTTCATGTCTCGTTCACCGGGTACCGACAGGATGCGCCGGTGCCCGTGACCGACGAGTTCGCCCTGCGCCGATCCTCCGAGGCGACCGAGCCCCGCACCCTGGTCGACGTCCTGCGGTTGACGGTCGAGCGGTTCGGTGACGATCCGGCGGTCGACAACGGTGCCGTCGTCCTGACGTACCGGGAGTTCCTGGAGGCCGCGGAGGAGCTGGCGGCCGAGCTGGCCGGGCACGGCATCGCGGCAGGCGACCGGGTCGGGATCCGGATCGACTCCGGCACGGTGGACCTGTACGTGGCGATCGCCGGGGTGCTGGTCGCCGGGGCCGCCTACGTCCCGGTCGACGTGGACGACCCCGACGCCCGGGCACGGACGGTGTTCGACGAGGCTGCCGTGGCCGCGGTGATCGGCAACGGGGTCACCGTCGTGCCACGGCGACCTGCTGTGCGCGGACCGGGGTCCGACCTGCGCGACCCCGGCACGGGCGACGACGCGTGGATCATCTTCACCTCGGGTTCGACCGGACGCCCGAAGGGTGTGGCCGTGACGCACCGCAGCGCTGCCGCCTTCGTCGACGCCGAGGCCGACCTGTTCTGCCGCGCCGCTCCGCTGGGCCCCGGCGACCGGGTCATGGCCGGACTCTCGGTCGCCTTCGACGCCTCGTGCGAGGAGATGTGGCTGGCGTGGCGGCACGGAGCCTGCCTCGTGCCGGCGCCCCGCTCGCTGGTCAAGAGCGGTACCGACCTCGGGCCCTGGATGGTGGCGAACGACATCACCGTGGTGTCCACGGTCCCGACCCTCGTGTCGCTGTGGCCACCGGGTGCCCTCGACGGGGTGCGGCTGCTGATCCTCGGCGGCGAGGCCTGCCCACCGGAGATCGGCGCCCGGCTGGCCACCGACGAGCGCGAGGTGTGGAACACCTACGGGCCCACCGAGGCGACGGTGGTCGCGTGCGCCGCCCGGCTCGGCACCGAGCCCCCGGTGCGCATCGGACTGCCGCTGGCCGGGTGGGACCTCGCCGTCGTCGACACGCAGGGCCGGCCGGTCGCCCCCGGGGAGTCCGGCGAGCTGATCATCGGAGGCGTCGGGCTGGCCCGCTACCTCGATCCGGAGAAGGACGCCGCCGTCTACGCCCCGATGCCGACCCTCGGCTGGGACCGCGCGTACCGCAGCGGCGACGTGGTGGTGAACGATCCGGCCGGACTGATCTTCGTCGGACGCGCCGACGAGCAGATCAAGCTCGGTGGCCGTCGCATCGAGCTGGGTGAGCTCGACAGCGCCCTCCTGGGGCTCCCCGGGGTGGTCGCGGCCGCGGCCGCCGTCCGCACCACCGCGGCGGGCAACCGGGTCCTGGTCGGCTACGTGCAGACGGGCGGCGACCTCGACCTCGCAGCGGCGACCGTGCACCTGCGGAGCGTGCTGCCGGCCGCGCTCGTCCCCCGGTTGGCCACGGTCGACGTCTGGCCGACCCGCACCTCGGGGAAGGTCGACCGCGACGCCCTGCCCTGGCCGCTGCCGGTGGCCACGGCCGACGCCGGGCTGACCGGCACCGCGGCCTGGTTGCGCGACCTCTGGCTGGAGATCCTGGGGGCCGCGGCCGAGGGCCCGGAGGCCGACTTCTTCACCCTCGGCGGCGGCAGCCTGTCGGCCGCCCAGCTGGTCGCCCGCCTGCGGGAGCAGTTCGCCGACGTCACGGTCGCCGACGTGTACGAGCACCCGCGGTTGGGGGACCTGGCCACGACCCTCGAGGCGATGGGCGCGTCCACAGGACGCACCAACGACCGGGTCCGCCCGGTCCCGCCCAAGACGCAGGCCGGACAGGTCCTCGCCACCGTGGCCCTGCGATCGATCAGCGGTCTGCGGTGGGCGACCTGGATCGGGGTCGGGCTGGTCGTCGCCACCGCGTGGCCGGCGTGGGAGGTCCTGCCCGAGGTGTCGGTGCCGCTCGTCGGGCTCGGCGTCCTCCTGCTGATCTCGCCCCCGGGCCGCATCCTGCTGGCCGCCGCCGCCGTGCGGTGGATCCTGCGGGGGGTCGGCCCGGGGTCCTATCCCCGCGGCGGCCGGATCCACCTGAGGCTGTGGCTCGCGGAGCGGGTCGTCGACGAGATCGGCGCCACCGGCATCGGTTCGGCGGCGTGGATGCGCACCTACGCGCGACTGCTCGGGTGTCGCGTGGGCCGCGGGGTCGACCTCCACGCGTTGCCGCCCGTCACGGGTCTGCTGACGCTCGGCGACGGCTGCTCGATCGAGCCCGAGGTGGACCTCACGGGCCACTGGATCGACGGCGGGCGGCTGCACGTCGGTACCGTCCACGTCGGCGAACGCGCGCGGATCGGGGCCCGGAGCATGCTCTGCGACGGGGCCCACGTCGGGGAGGGCGCCGAGGTGGCGCCGGGGTCGGCGGTGTTCGGGACCGTACCGGCCGGCGAGTTCTGGTCGGGGGCGCCGGCGGTCGCCGTGGGGGAGGCCCGAGGACCGGCCGACGCCTCGCCGGCCCCGCGCAGCAACGTCTGGGCCGTGGCCTACGGCGTCGCCGGACTGGTCGTGGCCGGACTGCCCGTCGTCGCGGTGGCCGTGGGGTTGGCCGTGGTCGCCGCAGTCGCGCAGACACCCACCACGTGGACCGGCGTGGTCGGGGCCGTGACGCTGTGGGCGCCGGTCGGCGCGGTGGTCGGCTTCGTCTGCCTCGCAGTGCTCGTCTGGGGCGTGGTCCGGCTCGCCTCGGTGCGGCTGGTCAGCGGCGTCCATCCGGTCGACGGGCGGGTGGCGTGGCAGGCGTGGACGGTGCTGCGCGTGCTCGACGAGGCCCGCACCTGGCTGTTCCCGCTGTACTCCTCGCTCCTGACGCCGTGGTGGCTCAGGCGGCTCGGGGCCCGCATCGGCCGGGACGTCGAGGCGTCGACCGTCCTGATGCTGCCGCAGCTCACGTCGGTCGGCGACGGCGCGTTCCTCGCCGACGACACCATGCTCGGCATGTACGAGCTCGGCGGGGGCTGGCTGCGGATCGAGCGGGTCAAGATCGGCCGACGCGCGTTCGTCGGCAACTCCGGCATGACCGCGCCCGGACGCAAGGTGCCCAAGGGCGGGCTGGTCGCGGTGCTGTCGGCGGCCCCGCGTCGCGCCAAGGCCAAGGCCGGTACGTCGTGGCTGGGCAGTCCACCGACACAGCTGCGCCGGGCGGTCGGTACCGGCGACGACTCCCGGACGTTCCGGCCCTCGCGATCGTTGCGCGTCGCCCGCGGGTTCGTCGAGCTGGCCCGTGCCGTCCCCGTCCTGCTGCACGTGGGTGCGGCGTCCGCCGTCGTGGTGGTCCTCCTGGTGATCGCCGACCGGGCCGGCTGGTGGGCTGCGGCCTCCGCCGCCGGTCTCGTCCTGGTGACCGTGGGCGCCGTCGCGGCGCTCCTGACCACCGTCGCCAAGTGGTTGCTGGTGGGCCGCGTCCGGGTCGGGGACCATCCCCTGTGGAGCTGGTTCGTGTGGCGCAACGAGCTGGCGGACACGTTCGTGGAGGTGCTGGCCGCACCCTGGTTCGCGCGGCACGTCTCGGGCACACCGGTGCTGAACCTGTGGTTGCGGTCGCTCGGGGCCGGGGTCGGTCGCGGGGTGTGGTGCGAGACCTACTGGCTGCCCGAGGCCGACCTGATCACGATCGAGTCGGGTGCGACCGTCAACCGGGGGTGCGTGGTCCAGACCCACCTGTTCCATGATCGGATACTCAGCATGGACTCCGTGACGCTCGAGGCGGGAGCGACGCTCGGCCCGCACAGCGTCGTGCTGCCGGCCGCCCGGCTCGGCCGGCACTGCACCATCGGACCGGTGTCGCTGGTGATGAGGGGCGAGACCGTCCCCCACAAGACACGGTGGATCGGCAACCCGATCGGTCCCTGGACCGAGTCCGCCCCGTGACGTCGGGCCGCAGGACACCCAACGACGTCTACGTCCCCGGTCACGGCGATCCCCGGTTCGGGGTCGAGCACTACCGACTCGTGCTCACCTGCACGTTGGAGGGCAACCAGCTGTCCGGACGGGCCACGCTGACGGCCCGGTCGGTCGAACGCCTCGACCGCTTCGAGCTCGACCTGTTCGGTCTGCGGGTGCACAAGGTCCGGGTCGACGGGCAGCCCGCGGCCAAGTACGACCTGCGGCGGCACAAGCTCGTCGTCCGGCCCCGGGCGACGATCCCCGCCGACACCCCGTTCACCGTCGAGGTGAGCTACGCGGGCTCGCCCCGACCGATGCCGGGTCCCGACGGTGAGGCGGGGTGGGAGGAGCTCGCCGACGGCTTGATCGTCGCGTCCCAGCCCCACGGCGCACCGTCGTGGTTCCCGTGCAACGACCGCCCGGACGACAAGGCCACCTACGAGTTCGAGGTCACGGCACCGCAGGGCTACACGGTGCTGACCAACAGCAGCTCGACCGGCCAGCGGCGCCGCGCGAGCTCCACCACCTGGCAGTTCGAACCGACCGCGCCCATGGCGACCTACCTCGCGACCCTCCAGGTCGGCCGCTACGTGCAGGTCGACCACCCGCCGGCGGGGTCCGACGTCCCGGTCCGCAGCTGGTGCGTGCCCGGTCGCGCCGCCGCGGTCACCCAGGCGTTCGGCGGTCAGCCGGCGATGATGTCCTTCTTCGAGAGCCGCTTCGGCGACTACCCGTTCTCCGCCTACTCCGCGGTCGTGACCGACGACGACCTCGAGATCCCGTTGGAGGCCCAGGGTCTCTCGATCTTCGGGGCCAACCTCGTCCGGCGCGACTGGTCCGCCCAACGGTTGATCGCCCACGAGCTGGCCCACCAGTGGTTCGGCAACAGCGTCACGATCCGCCACTGGCGGGACATCTGGCTGCACGAGGGTTTCGCCTGCTACGCGGAGTGGCTGTGGTCCGAGGAGAGCGGCGGCGAGTCCGCCGACGCCCACGCGCGGTCGCACCACCGTCGTCTGTCGGGACTGCGTCAGGACCTCGTGCTCGTCGATCCCGGACCGGACCTGATGTTCGACGACCGGGTCTACAAGCGAGGCGCGCTCGCGCTGCACGCCCTGCGGGGGCACGTCGGTGACGAGGCGTTCTTCGGGCTGCTGCGGGCATGGACCACCCGGCACGCCCACGGCTCGGTCACCACCGAGGACTTCGCCGCTCTGGTCACCGACCTGATCGGTGCTCCGGCGGCGGCGTCGATGGAGCCGTGGTTGAACGACCCGACCCTGCCGCCCCTGCCCGGTTGAGGTGCTCGACCCGGACGCCCGGGGGAGAGCTCGTCAGGACGGCCAGGGTCGCGACCGTGCCCGGAGGGGCCGTCAGCCCCACCACCTGGCAGCCGGCGACGAGTGCTCGCAGGCCCGGTCCGTCGGGACGGGTGGCGAAGCCGGTCCCGTGAGCCTTCAGGACGGCCTCGGCGACCGTCCAGGGCACGCCCTCGAACGCGACCGCGGTGTCGGTCTCGACGTCGATCCCGACGGGGCCGAGGTCCGTGACGGCGACCAGGACCAGCCCCCCGTGGCGTGACACCGACACCCACGGCGCGGGTCGGCTCCGCACCGCGGCGACCGGGGCGCCGTGGCGGCTCGAGCCGCACCGCGGGCACAGTCGGCCGACCGTCACCGTGCCCTCGTCCGTCCCGCACCACGCCGCCACTGCCCGCGGCAGGGGATCGGGCCCGCGGGCACTGCACCAGGTCACCGCCACCGTCCCCATGGAGCCATCGTGACGTACGGTCGGACGGTGGAGGAGCCGGCCGTCGTGGAGCGTGCGCGAGGTCTGCTCGGCCGAGCCTTCTCGGCGCACGGTGTCACGGTGGTGATCACGGAGGTCGAGGCCTACGGCGGCATCGACGACCCGGCGTCGCACGCGTTCACCCGCACCCCTCGCTCCGAGATCATGTACGGCCCGCCCTGGCGCCTCTACGTCTACCGCTCGTACGGGCTGCACCACTGCGCGAACATCGTCACCGGACCGACAGACCGCGCGGCGGCGGTGCTCCTGCGGGCCGGTCGGGTCGTCGCCGGACACGCCCTCGCCGAGCAGCGGCGCGGCGACGTGGGGCCGGCGCGTCTGGCCCGAGGACCCGGCAACCTGGCCGCGGCGCTCGGGATCACTCTGGAGGACCGCGGTGCCGACGTGCGGACCGGGGCCGTGCGGCTGGGTCCACCGGTCGGCCCGCCGCCGATCTCCAGCGGTCCTCGCGTCGGGGTGTCCCGCGCGGCCGACCTGCCGTGGCGGTTCTGGGTCACCGGCGACCCGACCGTGTCGGCCTACCGGCGCTCCCCACGGGCGTCGTCCGGGACCTCGGGCACCTGACACACCCCGTCGACGCACGTGGTGCCGTCGTCCTGCCCGACCTGCTCCCAGGGCGGCCGGCTCATGCGGGGACCTCGTCACGGGCGCGCTGCAGGACAGCGAGGAAGGTCTCGGGCGACTGCGCGCCCGAGACGGCGAACCGGCCGTCGACGACGTGGAACGGCACCCCGGAGATGCCGTACTCGTGGGCCTGCTCGATGTCGGCGGTCACGTCGGCCGCGTGCCGTCCCGAGGTGAGCGCCGCGACGACGTCGTCGCGGTCCAGACCCACCTCGGCGGCCAGGTCGGCCAGGTCGTCGATCCGGCCGACGTGGCGGCCCTCCTCGAAGTAGGCGGCCAGCAGGCGTTCCTTCATGGCGACCTGGAGCCCTGCGCGACTGGCGAGGTGGAGCAGCTCGTGGGCCCGGCGGGTATTCGTGTGCCGCACGGTGTCGAAGTCGAACGCCAGGCCCTCGTCGGCGGCGACCCGCGTCATGTCGGCGAGCATCGAACGCACCTGCTCGGGCGGCATGCGCTTGTGCCGCACGAGGAAGTCCACCGAGCTGCCGTCGAAGTCGACGGGCGTCTCGGGGGACAGCTCGAAGCTGCGGTACTCGACCTCCACCTGACCGTCGAACCGTGCCACGGCCGCCTCGAACCGGCGTTTGCCCACGAAGCACCAGGGGCACGCGACGTCGGACCAGACCTGAACTCGCACGGGGGTGTCCACGTCGTCCCCAACCACGCCGTGTCCGGGGCTATTCCGGTGGTGCGACACAATGACGGCGACCCGAACGACGACTGGCTGGAGACCTCGTGACCCACGTACTGGACGACCTCGTGGCGCGCGGGCTCGTGGCGCACTCGACCGACATCGAGGCGCTCCGGGAGGCGCTGTCGGCGGGCCCGGTCACGTACTACGTGGGCTTCGACCCCACGGCGCCCAGCCTGCACGTCGGGAACCTGCTGCAGATCCTCACGGCTCGCCGGCTGCAGCTGGCCGGTCACCGTCCGTTGATCCTCGTCGGGGGCTCCACCGGGTTGATCGGAGACCCCAAGGAGTCGGGCGAGCGGTCGATGAACAGTCGTGAGACCGTCGCCGACTGGGTCGACCGGATCCGCGCGCAGGTCACGCGGTTCGTCGACTTCGACGGCGACAACGCCGCGACGGTCGTCAACAACCTGGACTGGACCGGCCAGCTGAACACGATCGACTTCCTTCGCGACATCGGCAAGCACTTCCCGGTCAACCGCATGCTGGCCCGCGACGTCGTCAGCAGCCGGCTGGAGTCGGGCATCAGCTACACCGAGTTCAGCTACGTCCTGCTGCAGTCGTTGGACTACCTCGAGCTGCACCGACGCCACGGGTGCGTGCTGCAGACCGGCGGCAGCGACCAGTGGGGCAACCTGACAGCCGGCGTCGAGCTGGTCCGCCGGGCGGACGGGGACCGGGTGCACGCCTTCGCGACCCCCCTCATCACCAAGGCGGACGGGACCAAGTTCGGCAAGACAGAGTCGGGCACGATCTGGCTCGACCCCGACCTCATGAGTCCCTACGCCTTCCACCAGACGTGGATCCAGGCGGAGGACTCCAAGGTGGGGGAGTACCTCGCCCAGTTCACCTTCCTCGAGCTGTCGGAGATCGACGCGTTGATGGCCGAGCACGCCGAGGCGCCCGGCCGCCGGGTGCCACAGCGCCGGCTCGCCCGCGAGCTGACCACGATCGTCCACGGGGCGGCCGAGGCCGAGGCTGCCGAGCACGCGGCCTCGGCGTTGTTCGGCAAGGGCGAGCTGTCGGACCTCCCCGAGGCCACCCTCGCCGCCGCGCTCACCGAGGCGGGAGTGGCGACCGTGCCGGCCGACGCGTCGGTCACCGACGCCCTGGTCGCCTGCGGTCTGGTCGACAGCCGATCGGCGGCCCGCCGGACCGTGCTGGAAGGTGGCGCCTACATGAACAACCAGCGGGTGGACGATCCGGACGCACCGGTGGCCGACGCGCCGCGACTCGCCGGCGGATGGACGGTGTTGAGGCGCGGAAAGCGTGCGGTTGCAGGCGTCAAGCTCGCCCCGTGATGCTTGTGGCGCGCGTCACACGGCGTCGATTTGACCTGACTGGAACGTCTGCGTAATGTTCTTCTTGTTGCTCAGCACGACGGAGCGCAAGGCCAGCAGGCCGGGCGCTCGGAGCGAGTAGCCACTCCAACCGAAACGGCCAACGCCAGGATCTCAGATCCGGAAACTGGTCGCTGACAACGGCGAGTGACATGGAAGCCCCACCCGGGTTTGACCCTGGTAGGCGCGCCGTGTAAGTTAGACGAGTTGCCCCGCAGCGCAAGCCGGAAACGGCCCAGGCGCGGTGAGCGTCTGATCCTTGAGAACTCAACAGTGTGCCAAAAGTCGACGAGATTAATTAGTAGTACCCCGTCGAGACCCGTCAGTGAGCTTCGGCTCGCTGATCTCGATGGAATCAATTCCGACAATTTATTTGTCAGCAAATAGTTTGTCAGGTTGAACTGATGTTGCAGTAAGCCGGCGCAAGTCGGTGCACTTTCAACGGAGAGTTTGATCCTGGCTCAGGACGAACGCTGGCGGCGTGCTTAACACATGCAAGTCGAGCGGTAAGGCTCCTTCGGGAGTACACGAGCGGCGAACGGGTGAGTAACACGTGAGCAATCTGCCCTTCTCTTCGGAATAACCATTGGAAACGATGGCTAATGCCGAATACGACCTCGGATCACATGTTCTGAGGTGGAAAGCTCCGGCGGAGAAGGATGAGCTCGCGGCCTATCAGCTAGTTGGTGAGGTAACGGCTCACCAAGGCATTGACGGGTAGCCGGCCTGAGAGGGTGACCGGCCACACTGGGACTGAGACACGGCCCAGACTCCTACGGGAGGCAGCAGTGGGGAATATTGGACAATGGGCGAAAGCCTGATCCAGCAACGCCGCGTGAGGGATGACGGCCTTCGGGTTGTAAACCTCTTTCAGCGGGGACGAAGCGAAAGTGACGGTACCCGCAGAAGAAGGACCGGCCAACTACGTGCCAGCAGCCGCGGTAATACGTAGGGTCCGAGCGTTGTCCGGAATTATTGGGCGTAAAGGGCTCGTAGGCGGTTTGTCGCGTCGGGAGTGAAAACTCAGGGCTCAACCCTGAGCGTGCTTCCGATACGGGCAGACTAGAGGTATGCAGGGGAGAACGGAATTCCTGGTGTAGCGGTGGAATGCGCAGATATCAGGAGGAACACCGGTGGCGAAGGCGGTTCTCTGGGCATTACCTGACGCTGAGGAGCGAAAGCATGGGGAGCGAACAGGATTAGATACCCTGGTAGTCCATGCCGTAAACGTTGGGCGCTAGGTGTGGGGACCTTCCACGGTCTCCGTGCCGCAGCTAACGCATTAAGCGCCCCGCCTGGGGAGTACGGCCGCAAGGCTAAAACTCAAAGGAATTGACGGGGGCCCGCACAAGCGGCGGAGCATGCTGATTAATTCGATGCAACGCGAAGAACCTTACCTGGGTTTGACATATACCGGAAAGCTGCAGAGATGTAGCCCCCCTTGTGGTCGGTATACAGGTGGTGCATGGCTGTCGTCAGCTCGTGTCGTGAGATGTTGGGTTAAGTCCCGCAACGAGCGCAACCCTCGTTCTATGTTGCCAGCACGTAATGGTGGGGACTCATAGGAGACTGCCGGGGTCAACTCGGAGGAAGGTGGGGATGACGTCAAGTCTTCATGCCCCTTATGTCCAGGGCTTCAAGCATGCTACAATGGCCGGTACAAAGGGCTGCGAAACCGCAAGGTGGAGCGAATCCCAAAAAGCCGGTCTCAGTTCGGATTGGGGTCTGCAACTCGACCCCATGAAGTCGGAGTCGCTAGTAATCGCAGATCAGCAACGCTGCGGTGAATACGTTCCCGGGCCTTGTACACACCGCCCGTCACGTCATGAAAGTCGGCAACACCCGAAGCCAGTGGCCCAACCGTTTACGGAGGGAGCTGTCGAAGGTGGGGCTGGCGATTGGGACGAAGTCGTAACAAGGTAGCCGTACCGGAAGGTGCGGCTGGATCACCTCCTTTCTAAGGAGCACTTGGCAGCCGGCGCAAGCCTGGTTGTCCATTGGGGCGTTTATCAGCCGAATGTGTTGATGCGGCCCAGCTCACTAGTGGATCGTCGACTATTTGGCTTGGTGAAGGCCAAGAGTGTCAGTACTGCCCGCAAGGGCGTGGAACCTCGCTCGAAAGACTTCACTGAATCAGGCACACTGTTGGGTCCTGAGGGATCAGCTCGTCAAGAGGTGGTTTCTCGGACCGCATACTCCGCGAACCGCCAGGACTACGGTCTTGGCAGGCGCGGGACCCGTATGCGGGACCGATCGTATTTTGAGAACTTCACAGTGGACGCGAGCATCTTTGTAGTAACAACAAGCTACTAAGTGCACATGGTGGATGCCTTGGCATCGAGAGCCGATGAAGGACGTTGGAGTCTGCGAAAAGCCCCGGGAAGGTGACAACCGACCTGTGATCCGGGGATGTCCGAATGGGGAAACCCACCTGGAGGAAAGTCCAGGTACCTGCGCCTGAACACATAGGGCGTTTGGAGGGAACGTGGGGAAGTGAAACATCTCAGTACCCACAGGAAGAGAAAACAACAGTGATTCCGGTAGTAGTGGCGAGCGAAACCGGAAGAGGCTAAACCTCAGTGATGTGATAGCCGGCAGGCGTTGTCACTGGGGGGTTGTGGGGCCGCATGGCTCGTTCTGCCGAACGAGCAAAGAGTCACAAACCATGAGTGAAGTGAAAGCCGACTGGAAAGTCGCGGCACAGAGGGTGAGACCCCCGTACACGTAAGCTCATGGCTCTTTTGCGTCACCCCGAGTAACACCGAACCCCTGAAATTCGGTGTGAATCTGGCGGGACCACCCGTTAAGCCTAAATACTCCTCGATGACCGATAGCGGACTAGTACCGTGAGGGAAAGGTGAAAAGTACCCCGGGAGGGGAGTGAAATAGTACCTGAAACCATGTGCATACAATCCGTTGGAGCGGTTCTTCGGAACTGTGACAGCGTGCCTTTTGAAGAATGAGCCTGCGAGTTAGCGTTCAGTAGCGAGGTTAAGGCGAGAGCCGTAGCCGTAGCGAAAGCGAGTCCGAATAGGGCGATTGAGTTGCTGGATCTAGACCCGAAGCGGAGTGATCTATCCATGGGCAGGTTGAAGCGCGGGTAAGACCGCGTGGAGGACCGAACCCACCTAGGTTAAAAACTGGGGGGATGACCTGTGGATAGGGGTGAAAGGCCAATCAAACTCCGTGATAGCTGGTTCTCCCCGAAATGCATTTAGGTGCAGCGTTGCGTGTTTCTTGCCGGAGGTAGAGCACTGGATGGACTAGGGGGCCTACAAGCTTACTGAATTCAGCCAAACTCCGAATGCCGGTAAGTGAGAGCGCAGCAGTGAGACAGTGGGGGATAAGCTCCATTGTCGAGAGGGAAACAGCCCAGACCATCAGCTAAGGTCCCAAAGCGATAACTAAGTGGAAAAGGATGTGGAGTCGCAGAGACAACCAGGAGGTTGGCTTAGAAGCAGCCACCCTTGAAAGAGTGCGTAATAGCTCACTGGTCAAGTAATTCCGCGCCGACAATTTAGCGGGGCTCAAGTTATCCACCGAAGCTATGGGATTCATGCAATAGCCAGGCCTTCGTGGTCCAGGCGCATGGATCGGTAGGGGAGCGTCGTGTGGCGAGTGAAGCGGCGGGGTGACCCAGCCGTGGACGCCACACGAGTGAGAATGCAGGCATGAGTAGCGAATGAGGAGTGAGAAACTCCTCCACCGAATGACCAAGGGTTCCAGGGTCAAGCTAATCTTCCCTGGGTAAGTCGGGACCTAAGGCGAGGCCGACAGGCGTAGTCGATGGACAACGGGCTGATATTCCCGTACCGGCGTTGAATCGCCCATGCTGAATCCAGTGATGCTAAGTGCCCGAAACCGGCCTCCAGACTCTTCGGAGTCATTGGCCGGCAGAGCGCACGACCCAAGCTGGTAGTAGGCAAGCAATGGTGTGACGCAGGAAGGTAGCTCATCCCGGGCGATGGTTGTCCCGGGGCAAGGTCGTAGGGCGAGTGATAGGCAAATCCGTCACTCATGTGCCTGAGAGCCGATGCGGAGACGTTTTAGTCGAAGTGAGTGATCCTATGCTGCCGAGAAAAGCATCTAGCGAGATTCAAAGCCGCCCGTACCCCAAACCGACTCAGGTGGTCAGGTAGAGAATACTAAGGTGATCGAGTGAACCATGGTTAAGGAACTCGGCAAAATGCCCCCGTAACTTCGGGAGAAGGGGGGCCGGATGCGTTATCAGACTTGCTCTGAGAAGCGTTGAAGGCCGCAGAGACCAGGCCCAAGCGACTGTTTACTAAAAACACAGGTCCGTGCTAAGTCGAAAGACGCCGTATACGGACTGACTCCTGCCCGGTGCTGGAAGGTTAAGGGGACGTGTTAGCGCAAGCGAAGCACAGAACTTAAGCCCCAGTAAACGGCGGTGGTAACTATAACCATCCTAAGGTAGCGAAATTCCTTGTCGGGTAAGTTCCGACCTGCACGAATGGAGTAACGACTTGGGCGCTGTCTCAACCATGGACTCGGCGAAATTGCACTACGAGTAAAGATGCTCGTTACGCGCGGCAGGACGGAAAGACCCCGGGACCTTTACTATAGTTTGGTATTGGTGTTTGGTTCAGTTTGTGTAGGATAGGTGGGAGACTGTGAAGCTTGGACGCCAGTTCAGGTGGAGTCATCGTTGAAATACCACTCTGACTGTACTAGATATCTAACCTAGGTCCATTATCTGGATCAGGGACAGTGCCTGATGGGTAGTTTAACTGGGGCGGTTGCCTCCTAAAATGTAACGGAGGCGCCCAAAGGTTCCCTCAGCCTGGTTGGCAATCAGGTTTCGAGTGTAAGTGCACAAGGGAGCTTGACTGTGAGAGTGACAGCTCGAGCAGGGACGAAAGTCGGGACTAGTGATCCGGCGCTGGCAAGTGGAAGCGGCGTCGCTCAACGGATAAAAGGTACCCCGGGGATAACAGGCTGATCTTCCCCAAGAGTCCATATCGACGGGATGGTTTGGCACCTCGATGTCGGCTCGTCGCATCCTGGGGCCGTAGCAGGTCCCAAGGGTTGGGCTGTTCGCCCATTAAAGCGGCACGCGAGCTGGGTTTAGAACGTCGTGAGACAGTTCGGTCCCTATCCGCCGCGCGCGTAGGAAACTTGAGAAAGGCTGCCCCTAGTACGAGAGGACCGGGGTGGACGAACCTCTGGTGTGCCAGTTGTTCTGCCAAGAGCACTGCTGGTTAGCTACGTTCGGAAGTGATAACCGCTGAAAGCATCTAAGCGGGAAGCACGTTTCAAGATGAGGTTTCCCACTGGTTTACCAGGTAAGGCCCCCAGCAGACCACTGGGTTGATAGGCCGGAAGTGGAAGTGCAGCAATGCATGGAGCTGACCGGTACTAATAGGCCGAGGGCTTGTTTCTTACAAAGTATGACCGCGTCCACTGTGAGGTTCCCGAGATATGATCGGGAACCGTTGCCCTCCGGCTCCTCGTGAGCCGGTGAGGCTACGATTGATATCTCCATAGAGTTTCGGCGACCATGGCGAAAGGGAAACACCCGGTTACATTCCGAACCCGGAAGTTAAGCCTTTCAGCGCCGATGGTACTGCATGGGAGACTGTGTGGGAGAGTAGGACGTCGCCGGACAATCATTAGCGCGAGGCCGCTCCTTCGGGAGCGGCCTCGCTGCATTTCACCCCTGGGTGGGTGTGGGAAGGACGAGCTCGATGAGTGAATCTCGAGGACCCCGGCGCGAGGGCAACCGTCCCGCGTCCGGTGGCGGACGGCCGTCGTCCTCCGGTCGCGGACGGCCTGCCGGTGACCGCCGGGGCAAGCCCGATGGTGATCGCCGGGGCAAGCCCGATGGTGATCGCCGGGGCAAGCCCGATGGTGATCGTCGAGGACGGCCGCCGCGCCGCGACGCGCGCAGTGAGCCCGAGCGCACGGCCGAGCAGAAGGTCTACGACGGCCCGCCCATCCCGGACGACGTCAGTGCCAGCGATCTGGACAAGCACGCCCGGCAGGCCTTGCAGGGTCTGCCCGAGAAGCTGGTCGACAAGGTGGCCAGACATCTGGTGATGGCCGGCCTGTTGATGGCCGAGGATCCCGAGACGGCGCACCTGCACGCCCTCGCCGCACGGGCGCGTGCCAACCGCAACGGCATGATCCGCGAAGCCTGCGGCGAGACCGCCTATGCAGCCGGCAAGTTCGGCGACGCACTGGCGGAGTTCCGTGCTGCCCGCCGGATGAACGGTCAGCAGTACTACGCACCGATGATGGCTGACTGTGAGCGGGCCCTCAAGCGGCCCGAGAAGGCCATCGCCTACGACACTCCCGCCATCCGGTCCGCACTGGACGATGCCGGCCAGGTCGAGCTCAGCATCGTCGTGGCCGGCGCGCGGCGCGATCTCGGTCAGGTGGAGGCCGCCCTGCGGTTGCTGGAGACCGAGCCGCTGCACACCAAGTCCCGCGCGGACTGGGTGGCTCGGCTGAGGTACGCGTACGCGGACACCCTGCTCGCCGCGGGGCGGCGCGAGGACGCGGTCACCTGGTTCCACCGGACGGTGGCCGTTGACGGCAACGCCCTGACCGACGCACAGGAACGGCTCGACGAGCTGGAATGAGCCCGCGTCCACAGCGGCCGGGGGGTCCACAGGGACCGCCCGCGCCCTGGTGACGGCTGCTGGACTTCGGGACGGTGGTGGCATGACCGAACCCGTGAACCTCGTCCGTCTGACCGGTCGGGTGTCGTCGGCACCTGAGACACGCCGCCTGCCCAGCGGTGACGAGGTGGTGTCGTTCCGACTCGTCGTGCAACGCAGCCCCGCCATGAGGCGCCGCTCCAAGCAGCTGGTCGACACGATCGACTGCACCGCGTGGACCGCCGCTGCGCGGCGCCTGGTGGCACGCCTGGATCCGGGGGTCGAGGTGGAGGTCGAGGGGGAGCTGCACCGGCGGTTCTTCCGCGCGGGGAGTGGCTCCGCCAGTCGTGTCGACGTGGACGTGCGACGGTGCAGGCGAGTGTCCGGGTAGCCTCGGCCCGGTGACGACAGCAGTGTGGCCGGCGGCCACCCGGGAGCCGCTGGTGGCCGGGTTCGACCTGGTCATGCTCGATCTCGACGGAGTGGTCTATGTCGGACCCGATGCCGTACCGGGCGCGGCCGATGCCATCGCCCGGGTGCGGACGGCCGGTGTGCCCGTCGCCTACGTGACGAACAACGCGTCTCGGACGGCCCTCGAGGTCGCGAAGCACCTGACCGAGCTCGGCATGCCGGGGGTCAGCGAGGTCGACGTGGTCACGGCGGCCCAGGCGGTGGCACGGCTGGTGGCCGAGGCGGTGCCGGCCGGAGCGACGGTCCTGGTGGTCGGCGGCCGAGGCCTCCACGAACCCTTGGCGGGCCACGGTCTGCGGTGTGTCGACGCCTTCGACGACCAGGTGGCGGCGGTCGTCCAGGGCTACCACCCGGACGTCGGGTGGCGGGACCTCGCCGAGGCGTCGTACGCCGTGCAGGCGGGTGTGCCGTGGTTCGCGAGCAACCTGGACCTCACGGTGCCGACGCCCCGGGGGATCGCGCCGGGCAACGGTGCGCTCGTGCAGGTCGTCAGGGCCGCCACGGGCGCGGAACCTGTGGTCGCCGGGAAGCCGGAGCGAGCCCTCTTCGACGAGACGACCGGCCGGCTCGGGTCCGAGCGACCGTTGATGGTGGGCGACCGGCCCGACACCGACATCGACGGGGCCATCGGCCGAGACATCGCCAGCCTGCTCGTGCTCACGGGGGTCGCGACGCTCCGGGACGCAGCCGCCCTTCCGTCGGGGCACCGCCCGACCTTCGTGGCGCCCGACCTGGGTGGTCTGCACGCGCCGCACCCCCCGGTCACGGTGGAAGCCGGCTCGGCACGGTGCGGCCGCGCCGAGGCGACGCTCGACCGCGGCACCGTCGTGCTGACCGCGGGCGAGACGGGCACGGTGGAGGCTGTCCGCGCCGTGCTGGGGCTCGCCTGGTCCACGGCCGACCGCACCGGCCGGGCGCCCGCCCTCGATGGGACACTGGACGGATGAACATGGGGCCGATGAACACGGGGCCGACGGACATGGGGCCGATGACGGACGTGGGGGCGGAGCCGGAGCCGGACGTCTCGCGCCCCGCTCTCCCTCCCACCGGGCACCCCGAGGTCGACGAGGCGCTCGACGGGCTGCGTGACCTCGACACGGTCGAGGTCACCGAGCACGCGGCACGCTTCGACCGGGTGCACGGGATCCTCCGGGACATCCTCTCCACGGCCGGTCGCGAGGACCGGGAGCCATGACCCGGCGTGTCCGCCTCGACGCGGAGCTGGTCCGGCGCGGGCTGGCCCGGTCCCGCGAGCACGCCTCCTCGCTGATCTCGGCCGGCGCCGTGTCGGTCGCCGGCGCCACCGCGACGAAGCCGGCGACGCAGGTGGCCACCGACGCCGCGGTGCTCGTGCGCGAGTCCGAGGGTCCGACCTACGCCTCACGGGGCGCCCACAAGCTGCTCGGCGCGCTCGAGGTCTTCGAGCCGCTCGGACTGGACGTACGGGACCGCCGAGCCCTCGACGCAGGCGCGTCGACCGGCGGATTCACCGACGTGCTCCTGCGGCGGGGGGTCCGCGAGGTCTGTGCCGTCGACGTGGGGTACGGACAGCTGGTGTGGTCGCTGCAGTCCGACGACCGGGTGCGGGTGCACGACCGCACCAACATCCGGAGCGTCACTGCCTCGGACATCGGGGGACCAGTCGACCTGGTGGTGTCGGACCTGTCCTTCATCTCGCTGACGGTCGTGATGCCCGCGCTGACGGCGTTGTGCGAGCCGGGCGGCGACATCGTGCTGATGGTGAAGCCGCAGTTCGAGGTCGGACGGGATCGGCTGGGACGCGGGGGTGTCGTCCGTGACCCGGCGCTCCACGCCGAGAGCGTGCACCGCGTCGCCCTGGCCGCCCGGTCGCAGGGGTGGGGCACCCGGGCCCTGGCTCCCAGTCCGTTGCCGGGTCCGGCCGGCAACGTCGAGTACTTCTGCTGGTTGCGCACCGATGCCCCGGCGCCCGACGAGGCGGCGGCCGTCGCCGTGGTCGAGGCCGGCCCGCTGGAGGTGACCCCATGAGGTGTGTGCTGGTGATCGTGCACTCGGCCCGTCCGGAGGCAGCGGTGCACGCCGCGTCGTTCGCCGCCCGGCTGCGGACGGCCGGACTGGCCATCCGGGTGCTGGAGGTCGACGCCGGCATCCTCGCGTCGGCCGGGCTGACCGACGTCGAGGTCGTCCCGGAGGGCACGGGCGCGTCCGCCGGCTGTGAGGTCGCCGTCGTGCTCGGCGGGGACGGCACGATCCTGCGCGCGGCCGAGATGTGTCGCGACGCCGAGACCCCCGTGCTCGGGGTCAACCTCGGCCACGTGGGCTTCCTCGCCGAGGTGGACGCCGAGGACCTCGACGAGGTCGTCCGCCGGGTGGTCGCTCGCGACTACACGGTGCAGGACCGGCTCACCGTGGACGTCGACGTGTCGGTCGGCGGGACGTCGGTGGCGACCAACTGGGCCCTCAACGAGGCCTCGATCGAGAAGGCGTCGCGCGGGCGGATGCTTGAGGTGGTCGTCGAGATCGACGGCCGCCCCGTCTCGCGCTGGGGTTGCGACGGGGTGGTCTGCGCCACCCCCACCGGCTCGACGGCCTACAACTTCAGCGCCGGGGGCCCGATCGTCTGGCCCGAGGTCGAGGCACTGCTCATGGTCCCGATCAGCGCCCATGCGTTGTTCGCCCGACCCCTGGTGGTGTCGCCGGACTCCACCGTGGCGGTCGAGGTGGTCGGCGACCAGTCCACCGGAGTGCTGTGGTGCGACGGACGCCGAGCCGCCGACCTGCCCTCGGGGGCCCGGGTGGAGGTCCGTCGTGGCCGGCACCGCGTGCGGCTGGCCCGGCTCGGCCCGGAGCCGTTCGCCGACCGCCTGGTCCGCAAGTTCGACCTCCCGGTCGAGGGCTGGCGGGGCACTGCGGCCCGCCGTCTGGCGGGAGGATCGGACTGATGTGGCACCATCTGGCGCTGCGCTCGCTCGGTGTCATCGAGGAGGCGGAGCTCGAGCTCGACGCCGGCTTCACGGTCATCACCGGTGAGACCGGAGCGGGAAAGACCATGGTCGTCACGGCGCTCGGCCTGCTGCGCGGCGACCGTGCCGACCCCGGGCTCGTGCGGCACGGGGCCGAGCAGGCCCGCGTGGAGGCGGAGATCTCGGTGGGCACCGCGGGCCGGGTCCGGGCCGCGGTCGAGGAGGCGGGCGGGTCGGTCGACGACACCGTCGTCGTGGCCAGGTCAGTCTCGGCCAAGGGACGCTCCCGGGCGCACGCCGGTGGAGCCACCGTTCCGGCCGCGCTGCTCACCGAGATCACCGACGAGCTGGTCGCCGTGCACGGGCAGTCCGACCAGCACCGTCTGCTGCGTCCGACGCAGCAGCGCGCCGCGCTCGATCTCTTCTGCGGGGACGAGCTGGCTGCGCTCCGGTCCCGGTACGACCCGGCCTGGGCCCGGTGGCGCGAGATCGACCGCCGGCTCGACGAGCTGACCCATCAGGCGGCCGAGCGGGCGCGCGAGGCGGACGCCCTGCGCCTCGGCCTCGAGGAGATCGAGCAGGTCGCGCCCGTCGCGGGAGAGGACGACGAGCTGCGCGCGGAGGAGACCCGGCTGGCCCATGCCGAGTCCCTGGCGCTGGCCGCCGACGAGGCCCGAGGTCTCCTGGTGGGCGACGCCGAGCGCGCGGAGGCGCACGCCGGTGCGGGCGCAGAGCTCGCGGCGGCGACCTCGGCGCTCGAGGCGGTCGCCCAGCACGACCCGACCCTGGACGACCTGGTGGCCCGTGCCCGCGAGGCAGCCATCCTGGTGAGCGAGCTGGGCACCGACCTGGCCGGGTACTCGGCCGGCATCGACATCGACCCGGGCCGGCTGGCCCAGGTGCAGGACCGCCGGGGAGCCCTGCAGGGACTGGTTCGCAAGTACGGTCCGACCGTCGACGACGTCCTGACCTGGGCGCAGGAGGGCGCCGCCCGACTCACCGAGCTGGACGGGGACGACGACACGATCGTCGAGCTCCGCGCCGAGCACGACCGGTTGACCGTGACGGTCCGCGACCTCGCCCGAGCGATGAGCCAGGTCCGTGCCGCGGCGGGCGCACGACTCGGTGCCCTGGTGGACACCGAGCTGGCCCAGCTGTCGATGCCGGCCGCCCGGCTGACGGTCGAGGTGCGGGTCCTCGACGACCGCGAGCCGGGTCCGCACGGCATCGACGAGGTCGAGCTGTTGTTCGCGGCGAACAGCGGAGCGGGTGCCCGTCCGCTGCACAAGGGTGCGAGCGGCGGTGAGCTGTCGCGTCTGATGCTGGCGATCGAGGTCGTCCTCGCCGACCGCTCGACCGTGCCGACGTTGGTCTTCGACGAGGTCGATGCCGGCATCGGCGGCAAGGCCGCGGTGGAGGTCGGGCGCAGGCTCGCGGCGCTGTCCGACCACGCACAGGTGATCGCCGTGACCCACCTGCCCCAGGTCGCGGCGTTCGCCCAGCACCACTTCCGCGTGCTGAGGGACGACGACGGCAACGTGACCAGCAGCTCGGTGGTCCGGCTGTCCGGGCAGGACCGGGTCGACGAGCTCGCCCGCATGCTCGCCGGCCAGGAGGACTCCACCTCGGCGCAGGCACACGCCCGCGAGCTGCTCGGCCTGGCGGGGCGCTGACGGCACGCCGTCGGCGTCCCCGGATCCGCGGCTCCTGCGTGGCACGATGGCCGGTGATGTCCCTCTTCACGAAGTCCCGACCCGCGGCCAGCGACGACGGCAAGCCCGGCATCACCGGTCCAGCACGCCTGGTCCGGCCCGGCGGCGACCTCACGGCCGGGCTGCGGCCCGGCGACATCGCCGTCATCGACCGGGTCGACCTGCAGCAGTCCGACGCGGAACGACTCATCCAGGCCAAGGTGGCGGCCGTCGTCAACCTCGCCGTCTCCGCCAGTGGCCGGTTCCCGAACCTGGGCCCCCAGCTGCTGGCCGAGCACGACATCGCCCTGGTCGACCAGGTCGGGCAGGGCCTGGTGGCCCGGGTCCGCAGTGGTGACCACCTGCGGATCCACGAGGGCAAGATCTTCCGTGACGGGGTGCTGGTCGCCAGCGGGATCGCGCAGGACTCCCAGCGGGCCCGCGCCGACCTGAGCGCCGCGTCGACCGACCTGAGCACCCAGCTCGACATCCTGGCCGTCAACGCGGCCGACCACCTGCGACGCGAGCACGCGATGCTGCTCGAAGGGGTACGGATCCCGCGGGTGAGCACGAGGCTCAAGGACCGGCCGGCGGTCGTGGTCTCGGACGGGTTCGACGCCGCTGCCGACCTCGCCGGCCTGCGCCGGTTCATCCTCGACCGCGACCCCGTGCTGATCGGTGCCGGCGGAGGGGCCGACGTGATCCTGAAGGCCGGCTACGCCCCGACCATCGTCGTGGGTGGGGTCGACGCGCTGTCCTCCGCGGCGCTGCGGAGTGCGCGCGAGGTCGTCGTCACCACGGCGTCGGGCCGCATCGAGAACCCCGAGCGGCTCGAGAAGCACGGCCCCGACGTCGTCCGGTTCGTGGCCAGCGGCGCCGACACCGACCTCGCGATCCTGCTGGCCGACGCCAACCACGCGGCGATCATCGTGCACGCCGGCGCGCCGCCCACGCTGGTCGACTTCCTCGAACAGGGCTCGGGACTCATCGGTCCCGCCTTCGTGGTCCGCCTGCGCGCCGCGGCCAAGATCATGGACGCCAAGGCCGTCCACCACCTGACGACGGGCCGGATCTCGTGGTGGCCGGTCGCCCTGCTCCTGCTGGCCGGCCTGGTCGCCGTGGGGGTCGCGATCGGCACGACCTCGGCCGGGTCGGACCTCTACTCCACGCTCGGGGACCGCCTCTCCGACCTCACCTCGGCCCTCGAAGGACTGCTTCCGTGATCAACTTCCGTTACCACCTGGTGTCGCTGGCGGCCGTCTTCCTCGCGCTGGCGGCCGGCCTGGGTCTGGGGGCCGGACTGCTGGCCGACGACGGCTCCGGCTCCGACACCACCACCGATGCCCGGATCGATCCGGCGGTGGTCGCGTTCGAGAACGCCTACGCGGCGCGCACGTCGGGAGCCCTGCTCGACGGCACGCTCACGAACGCGCGCGTCCTGGTGGTCACGGCGCCCGGCGCCCGCTCGGCCGAGGTCGAGGGGCTCACGGCGGCGCTCGACCAGGCGGGAGCCACGGTCGTGGGCGAGGTGGCCCTGACCGGTCAGCTGCTCGACGCGTCGAACCGGCAGTTCGCCGAGGGCGTCGCGCAGGAGTCGGCAGCCGGGGTCGAGGGGCTCGACGCGACGGGTGACAGCTACGGCCGCATCGGTGCGGCTCTCGCCCGCGCGCTCGTGGGTCGCGACGACCTGTCCCTGGACGACCCGGCCGCCACGATCCGTGCCGCGTTCGTCGAGGGCGGTCTGATCGATCTGGCCTCGGCCCCCGCGGACCGGGCCGACCTCGTCCTGGTGGTCACGGGCACCAGCCCGGCCGGCAACGCACGGGGGTCGATCCTGGCCGACTTCACCAGCGCCTTCGCCGCGGCCGGCCGCGGTGCGGCCCTCGTGGGACCGGCCCTCACCAGCCTGGAGAACGGTGTCCTGACGCAGGCGCGGGCCAGCGACGCCTCGAGCGGCTTCGCCACTGTCGACGTCACCGACACCGCGGCGGGCCGGGCGGTGGCCGTGCTGGCCCTCGCGCGCGCCTCGGCCGGGGAGTACGGCTCATGGGGCACCAGCCGCAGCGCCGACGGTGCGTTGCCGGACTGATGTGCGTGTCGGTCGACGGGTCCCGCCGCGCACCGGTAGACTGAAATCCCGTGGACAGAAGTCCACCTGCCCCGTCGGGGGCATCGATCCACGGGAGTCACCTTGGCAGGTAGCGCGGTCACCAGGCACGTCTTCGTCACCGGAGGCGTCGCATCCTCGCTCGGCAAGGGGCTCACGGCCTCCAGCCTCGGGCGGTTGCTGAAGTCCCGGGGGCTCCGGGTCACGATGCAGAAGCTCGATCCGTACCTCAACGTCGATCCGGGCACCATGAACCCGTTCCAGCACGGTGAGGTGTTCGTCACCGACGACGGGGCGGAGACCGACCTCGACATCGGTCACTACGAGCGCTTCCTCGACGAGGACCTGGTCGGTCGGGCCAACGTGACCACCGGGCAGGTGTACTCCGACGTGATCGCCCGCGAGCGTCGCGGCGACTACCTCGGCGACACCGTCCAGGTCATCCCGCACATCACGAACGAGATCAAGGACCGGATGCTCTCGATGGGCGGTCCTGACGTCGACGTGGTGATCCACGAGATCGGTGGCACCGTCGGCGACATCGAGAGCCAGCCGTTCCTGGAGTCGGCCCGTCAGGTCCGCCACGAGATCGGTCGCGGCCACGTCTTCTTCCTGCACGTCTCGCTCGTCCCGTTCATCGGGCCGTCCGGGGAGCTCAAGACCAAGCCCACCCAGCACTCCGTCGCCGCCCTGAGGTCGATCGGCATCCAGCCCGACGCGATCGTGTGCCGGTCCGACCGGCCCATACCGACCAGCGTCAAGCGCAAGATCTCGCTGATGTGCGACGTCGAGGACGAGGCCGTGGTCACCGCCAGCGACGCCCCGTCGATCTACGACATCCCCCGGGTGCTGCACAGCGAGGGGCTGGACGCGTACGTCGTCCGCCGCCTCGACCTGCCGTTCCGCGACGTCGACTGGACCGAGTGGGACGCCCTGCTGCGACGGGTCCACCACCCGGCGGACGAGGTCACGATCGCGCTGGTCGGCAAGTACATCGACCTGCCCGACGCCTACCTGTCGGTCGGTGAGGCCCTGCGGGCCGGCGGATTCGCGGCCGACACGAGAGTCGTCCTGCGCTGGGTGCCGTCCGACGACTGCGCCACCGAGAGCGGGGCGGCCCAGCACCTGGGGGACGTCGACGGCATCTGTGTGCCCGGCGGCTTCGGGATCCGGGGCATCGAGGGCAAGATCGGGGCCCTGCGCTACGCCCGTGAGCGCCGGATCCCGGTCCTGGGCCTGTGCCTGGGCCTGCAGTGCATGGTCATCGAGTTCGCCCGCCACGAGGCGGGCATCGAGCAGGCCAGCTCGACGGAGTTCGACGCCGACACCCCCCAGCCCGTCATCGCCACGATGGCCGAGCAGCAGGCGTTCGTCGAGGGCGCCGGTGACCTGGGTGGCACCATGCGGCTCGGCCGCTACCCGGCCGCGCTGACACCGGGCAGCGTCGTCGCGGAGCTGTACGGCAGCGACAAGATCGAGGAGCGTCACCGGCACCGCTACGAGGTCAACAACGCCTACCGGCAGCAGATCGAGGAGGCGGGGCTGGTCTTCAGCGGCACCTCGCCGGACGGCACGCTCGTCGAGTTCGTCGAGCTCCCGCGCGAGGTGCACCCGTTCTACGTCGCCACCCAGGCCCACCCGGAGCTGCGGTCGCGTCCGACCCGGCCCCACCCGTTGTTCGCCGGACTGGTGGCCGCCGCCCTGCAGCGTCAGCGGGAGACCAGGCTGCCGGTCGACGCGCCGGTGGCTCCGTGACGGGCGGAGCGAACAGCGCCCACCCGCACCTGCCGGGTCGTCTCGCGCCGGCCGACCTGGCCGACGTCCCTGCCACCTGGCCGGTCGACTCCTCCGTCACCCACTTCGACAGCTCATACCTGCAGATGCGGGTCGACACGATCGTGTCGCCGGTGGGGGAGCGGCTGTCGCGGGCGGTCGTGCAGCCCCGGGGCGCGGTCGGGGTGCTGGCGGTGGACCCGGAGGGCCGGATCATGCTCGTCGAGCAGTTCCGGCACGCCGTGGGCCACCGCATGATCGAGCTCCCTGCCGGCATCCTGGACGTCGAGGACGAGTCGCCCCAGGTGGGAGCCGCTCGCGAGCTCGCCGAGGAGGCCGATCTGGTCGCCGAGCACTGGGAGCCGCTGCTCACCACCCGCTCGTCGCCCGGCTACACCTCGGAGACCCTGCTGGTCTTCCGTGCCACGGGCCTCTCGGGGGTGGCCGAGGCCGACCGCACGGTGCGTGAGGGCGAGGAGGCCGACATGCTCCAGTGGTGGGTCGACCTCGACGACGCCGTCGACGCCGTGCTGGCCATGCGGATCACCAACGGCCTGACCGTCGCCGCGATCCTCGCCGAGAAGGTGCGGCGCTCGCGATGACCGGGGCGACCGTCACGGTCGGCCAGGCCGTCGCGGACTACCTCTCCCATCTCGGGGTCGAGCGCGGACTCGCCGACAACACGTTGCTGTCGTACCGGCGGGACCTGCGTCGCTACCTGGGCTACCTCGCGGAGATCGGGCGCGAGCAGCCCGACGAGATCACCGAGGCGGACCTGCTGGGGTTCGTCGCCCTGCTGCGGACGGGCGACGACCTCACCGGTCCGCTCGGTGCCGCGAGTGTCGCCCGGCACGTGGTGACCGTGCGCGGCCTGCACCGGTTCTGGCTGCGCGAACAGCTCGTCGCGACCGACGTCGCCGGAGCGGTCAAGCCGCCCCGGCCCGCCCAGCGGCTGCCCAAGGCGTTGGCGCTGGAGCAGGTCGAGGCCATCCTCGACGCTGCCGGGGCGCCCGGCACCCGGTTGGCCCAGCGCGACCGCGCGCTGCTCGAGCTCCTCTACGGCACGGGGGCGCGGATCTCCGAGGCCGTGGGCATCGACGTCGACGACCTCGACCTCGACGAGAGCACGTTGCTGCTGCGCGGCAAGGGCGGCAAGCACCGGATCGTGCCGGTCGGCAGCTTCGCCGCAACCGCGATCGGGGACTACCTGGTGGGGGCACGGGTCGCGCTCTCCTCGACGGCGGCCAGTCCGGCGCTGTTCCTGAACTCCCGTGGAGGACGCCTGTCGCGTCAGAGCGCGTGGACCGTCCTGACCCGCGCGGCTCGCCGCGCGGGGGTCGAGACCGACGTGTCGCCCCACACCCTGCGGCACTCGTTCGCCACCCACCTGCTGGACGGTGGCGCCGACGTCCGGGTGGTGCAGGAGCTGCTCGGCCACGCCTCGGTGACGACCACCCAGATCTACACGTTGGTGACCGTCGAACGACTGCGCGAGGTGTATGCGACTGCGCATCCTCGGGCGGTGCGGTGACGGTACAGTGACCGGGATCCAACCGCGGACGAACAAGGGGTGCAGATGAGCCAGGACCTGGGTCCCACCGGACGCCCGATGCCGGTGTTCGACGACCCGGCCCCGCGGAAGCCCGGCCACGCCACCGTCATCGCGATGTGCAACCAGAAGGGCGGCGTGGGCAAGACCACCACGACGATCAACCTGGGTGCTGCTCTGGTCGAGACCGGCCGTCGCGTCCTGCTGCTGGACTTCGACCCCCAGGGGTCGCTCACCGTGGGTCTGGGGTTCAACGCCCACGAGCTCGACCAGAGTATCTACCACGTCCTGATGGACCGCGAGCTGAAGCTGCCGGACATCATCGTGCCCACCAGCGTCCCCGGCCTCGACCTGGCCCCGTCGAACATCGACCTGTCGGCCGCCGAGATGCGCCTGGTGACCGAGGTCGGCCGTGAGCAGGTGCTGGCCCGGGTGCTGCGTGACGTCCGTGACGACTACGACGTCGTGCTGATCGACTGCCAGCCGTCGCTCGGTCTCCTCACCGTCAATGCCCTCACCGCCGCGCACGGGGTGATCATCCCGCTGGAGTGCGAGTACTTCGCGCTGCGGGGTGTGGCGCTGCTCAAGGAGACCATCGAGAAGGTGCGTGAGCGGACCAACCCCGACCTGGAGATCATCGGTCTGCTCGGCACGATGTTCGACGGTCGCACCCTGCACGGTCGAGAGGTGCTGCAGACCCTGGTCGAGGGGTGGGGCGACCTGGTGTTCCACACCGTCATCCGCCGCACGATCAAGTTCTCCGACGCCACCGTGGCCGGTGAGCCGATCACCGAGTACGCGACGACCTCGCCCGGGGCCACGTCCTACCGGCAGCTCGCCCGGGAAGTGCTGGTGAGATGCCCCGCCGCGTGACCCCACCCGCCGGCGGTGCCGGCAAGCGTCCGGGTGCTCGCCCGCCCATGCCGGGCGCCGATGAGCTGTTCCGGGCCACGACGCCGAAGCAGGCCGGTCCTCCGGCGGACGACGCACCGGCCGACGACGCACCGGCTCCCAGCGGGCGCGTGCGCCACGACGAGAAGATCACCGTGTACGTCACCGCCGACGAGCTGCTCGCGCTCGAGCAGGCGCGCCTCACCGTGCGGTCGGTCCTGGGCCGCAACGTCGACCGCGGTCGCCTCGTGCGTGCCGCCCTCGCCGCCGCGCTGGAGGACCTCGAGCACGGTGGTGCCGACAGCGACCTGGTCCGCCGCCTCGGGAGCACGTGAGCCCCATGTCCTCCTCCGACACGGCCGAGGAGACCACCGCCGGGTTCTCGGTGAACCTGGTCAACTTCGAAGGCCCCTTCGACCTGCTGCTCCAGCTGATCTCCAAGCACCAGATGGACGTCACCGACGTGGCCCTGTCGCAGGTCACCGGCGAGTTCATCGCCTACATCGGACAGCTCGGCGGTGACCTCGAGCAGACGACCCAGTTCCTGCTGGTGGCCTCGACGCTGCTGGACCTGAAGACGGCCAGGCTGCTGCCGCAGGCCGAGGTGGAGGACGAGGAGGATCTCGCCCTCCTGGAGGCCCGGGACCTGCTGTTCGCCCGGTTGCTGCAGTACCGCGCCTTCAAGGTCGTCGCCGGCCATCTGGCCGGACGCCTGGCCGCCGAGGAGCACCGGCATCCCCGAGCCGTGGGCCTGGAGCCACGCTTCGCCGCGCTCCTGCCGGAGGTGCTGATCTCGGTCACCCCGGACGACCTCGCTCGGCTCGCGGCGGCAGCCTTCACCCCCGCCCCGGTGCCGGTACTCTCGCTGGCCCACCTGCACGCCCCTCAGGTGAGCGTGCGTGAGCAGGCCCATCTGGTGGTCGACCGGCTGCGCCGCGAACGGACGCTGACCTTCCGGACGCTGACCTCCGACGCCCCGGACCTCATGACCCGCGTGGCCCGGTTCCTGGCGCTGCTCGAGCTGTTCCGTGAGGGCATGGTGGCGTTCGAGCAGGCGAGCCCGCTGGGGGACCTGCACCTGCGGTGGACCGGCTCGGACGACGGCGAGGTGGACGTGGGCGTGGAGTTCGACGCGCCACCCGACACCGGCGAGGTGCACGTGGTGCCCGCCGACCTGCTCGACCCGGGGCTGGACGACCCCTCCACCCCCGACGACCCGGAGGAATCCGATGCCTGACGCACCTCTGCCCCGCGGTCCCCACGAGCTGGAGCTGGAGATGCTCGAGCTGAGGCCTGCCCTCGAGGCCGTGCTGATGGTCGCCGACCAGCCGCTGGACCACCTCACCCTCGCCCAGGCCGTCGGCCACCCGCCGCAGGACGTCCACGACGCACTGGAACTGCTGGCGGCCGAGTACCGGGAGGCCGGTCGAGGGTTCGACCTGCGTCCGGTCGGGGGAGGGTGGCGCTTCTACACCCGCGAGGAGTACGCCTCTGCTGTCGAGCGGTTCGTCCTCGACGGCCAACAGGCCCGCCTGACGCAGGCGGCCCTGGAGACCATGGCGGTCGTCGCGTACCGGCAGCCGATCAGTCGGTCGCGGATCTCCGCGATCCGTGGGGTCAATGTCGACGGGGTCGTCCGCACCCTGGTGACCCGAGGGCTGATCGAGGAGGCGGGCACCGACGCCGAGAGCGGGGCGATCCTCTACCGGACCACGAGCTACTTCCTGGAGCGGATGGGGCTCGGCAGCCTCGCCGACCTCCCCGAGATCGCCCCGATGCTGCCCGAGCTGGACGACATGGAGGACGAGTCCGTGCCGGAGACCCCGGCCCCGACGACGGATGCCTCGCCCGCGGAGGTGCCGGCCGATGAGTGACGAGCTCTCCACCGACGGGATCCGCCTGCAGAAGGTTCTCGCCCAGGCAGGACTCGGGAGCCGCCGGCGCTGCGAGCAGCTGATGGCCGAGGGGCACGTCGAGGTCAACGGCGAGATCACGACCCAGATGGGCATCCGTGTGGACCCCGCCACCGACGTGATCCACGTCGACGGACGTCGGCTGCCGCCCCCGAGCGACCACGTCTACGTGCTGCTCAACAAGCCCCGCGGCGTCGTGACCTCGATGGCCGACGAACGGGGCCGACCCGACCTCCGGTCCCTGCTGGCCGACCGCACCGAACGGCTGTTCCACGTGGGCCGGCTGGACACCGACACCTCGGGCCTGCTCATGATGACCAACGACGGCGACCTGGCCCATCGCCTGGCCCATCCCTCGTTCGAGTTCACCAAGACCTACGTGGCGCTGGTCGAGGGCGTCGTCGACCCCGCCGTCGGTACCCGTCTGAAGTCGGGGGTCGAGCTCGACGACGGCCCCGCGACCGTCGACCGGTTCCGGATCAAGGACACCTCGCAGGGCCGCTCGCTGGTGGAGCTGGACCTGCACATGGGCCGCAACCGCATCGTGCGGCGGCTGCTGGCCGAGGTCGGTCACCCCGTCGTCGAGCTCACGCGTACCGCCTTCGGTCCGTTGCGCCTGGCCGGGCTGGGATCGGGGCGAGCCCGGGACCTCACCCGCGACGAGCTCGGGGCGCTGCTGGACAGCGTGGCGTCATGACCGCCCATCGGGTCGACGGCCCGGTCCTCGTCGTCGGCTGCGGGCTGATCGGCACGTCGGTGGCGCTCGCACTGTCCGATCTCGGTACCGACGTCCACCTGCGCGACCTGACCCCGGCGACCGCGGAGGTGGCAGCACAGCTGGGCGCCGGCACGGTGGACCCTGTCGACGCGCCGAGGATCGTCGTGGTCGCGGTGCCACCGGCGTCCACCGCCGCGACCGTGCTGGCGCTCCTCGAGGAGTTCCCGACCGCGGTGGTGACCGACGTGGCGAGCGTCAAGAGCGACATCGCGGCAGGAGTCACGGGGCACCCCGGTGCGGCGCGGTACGTCGGTGGACACCCGATGGCCGGCACGGAGCGCTCGGGCCCGATGGCCGCCGCACCGCGGCTGTTCGAGGGGCGACCCTGGGCGGTGGTGCCGCACGCCGACAGCACCGACGACGCGGTCGGCCGGCTCACCGGGCTGGCCACGGCGGTGGGTGCCGTGCCGATGACGATGACGCCGCAGGCGCACGACCGGGCCGTGGCGCTGGTGTCCCACGTGCCGCACGTGGTCTCGGTGCTCACCGCAGGTCTGCTGGCGAGCGCGCCACGTTCGCACCTCGACCTCGCGGGCCCCGGTCTGCGGGACGTCACGCGTGTCGCCGGGAGCGAGACCGGACTGTGGTTGGACATCCTGGGCAGCAACGCCGGCGAGGTCCGTGAGGTGCTGACGATGCTGCGCGGCGACCTCGATCGCGTGCTCGACGCCCTCGACGCGGGCGGCCCCACCCTCAGTGGCCGACTCGCCGACGTGCTCGATGCCGGACGCGCGGGCACCCGCCGGATCCCCGGCAAGCACGGCGACCGGGCCCGCGAGCACGCCGTGGTCCACGTGCAGATCGCCGACCGCCCCGGGGAGCTGTCGCGTCTGATGACGCATGCGGGAGAATCGGACGTGAACATCGAGGACATCCGCATCGATCACGAGTACGGCCGGCCGGTCGGGCTCGTCGAGGTCGAGGTGGCCGAGGACCGCGCCGACCACCTGGTGCGCTCCCTCACGGCCCGCGGCTGGTCCGCCTACCGTTAGGAATCCACGTGTCCAGCCCCTTCGTCGTGGCCGTCGACGGTCCGTCCGGCTCCGGCAAGTCCAGCACCGCCCGCGGGGTGGCTCAGCGACTGGGTTTCGCCTACCTCGACACCGGGGCGATGTACCGCGCCGTCACGTGGGCGCTGCTGCAGCGTGGCGTCGACACGGGTGACGCCTCGGCGGTCGCCGAGGCAGCGCCCGCCGTGCGGATCGTGTCCGGCACGGATCCGGGCGCGCCGACGATCCACGCCGACGGCACGGACGTGTCGGTCCAGATCCGCGGGGAGGACGTGACCGCCCACGTGAGCCCGGTGGCGACCGTCCCGGCGGTGCGTGGGCTGCTGGTGCAGCTGCAGCGCTCGGTCATCGCGGGGTGCGCCGCCGACGGCATCGTCGTGGAGGGCCGCGACATCGGCTCCACCGTGGCCCCGGACGCTCCCGTGAAGATCTACCTCGTGGCCGACCCCGCGGCGCGGGCGGCACGGCGTGCGGCCGAGACGGGTGCCACGGACACGGCCGGTACCGCGGAGTCCCTGGCCCGGCGCGACCGCATCGACTCGACCCGGGCGGCCTCGCCGCTGACGCGTGCTGACGGGTCCGTGGAGATCGACAGCACCCACCTCGGTCTGGCCGAGGTGGTCGAGACGATCGTCGGTCTCGTGCAGGAGGTCCGATGAGCCGGGCTCCCCACGGCATGCCAGAGGCGGTCCACCGGCTGTTGAAGCCGTTCTTCGCCGCGTACATGCGCCGGCGGTGGGACGTGCGCGTCGTGGGCGTCGAGCACGTGCCGCGGCAGGGCCCGGCGATCGTGGTCAGCAACCACATCGGTTGGTTGGACGGTCCGCTGGTCACGGCGATGCTGCCGCGGATCGCCCACACGATGACCAAGAGTGAGGCGTTCGAGGGCCGCACACGCCATCTGTTGCGCGCGGCCGGTCAGATCCGGGTCCGCCGTGAGGAGGTCGACGTCGGGGCCCTGCGGCGCGCAGCGGCCGCCCTGGAGGCCGGCCAGGTCGTGGTCGTGTTCCCCGAGGGCATCAGGGGCGCGGGCGACGTCGCCACCACGAAGGCGGGAGCCGCCTGGTTGGCCCTCGTCTCCGGCGCCCCGATCGTGCCGGTCGCGGTCTTCGGCACGCGTGACCGCGGTGCCGGTGTCGACGCGAGACCCGCACCCGGAGCCCGCCTGGATCTCGTCCTCGGCAAGCCCCTGCGACTGGTGGCGCGACCCTGGCCGCGGGATGCGCGTACCGTGGCTGATGCCGACCGACGCATCCGTGAGCACCTGGCCACGCACGTGGCGCGGACGGCCGACGACCTGGGCCGCACCCTGCCCGGGCCCCTACCCGTAGAGGAGAACGCCGATGCCGGCGTCTGAGCACGACGACATCCCCAACGGACCCCTGCCGGTCCTGGCCGTGATCGGGCGACCCAACGTCGGCAAGTCGACCCTGGTCAACCGCATCATCGGTCGACGTGAGGCGGTCGTCGAGGACGTCCCGGGCGTCACTCGCGACCGGGTGGCCTACGAGGCGACCTGGAACGGTCGGACGTTCACGGTGGTCGACACCGGGGGCTGGGACCCCGATGCACGTGGTCTGGCCGAGCGGATCGCCGCCCAGGCCGAGATCGCGGTCCAGGTCGCCGACGCGGTGCTGTTCGTGGTGGACGCCACGATCGGCATCACCGACTCCGACGAGGCCGTCGTCAAGATCCTGCGGGCGGCCGGCAAACCGGTGGTCCTGGCGGCCAACAAGGTCGACGACCAGCGCACCGAGGCGGAGGCCGCGTCCCTGTGGAACCTGGGTCTGGGTGAACCGTTCCCCGTCTCGGCCCTGCACGGCCGGGGCAGTGGCGACATGCTCGACGCGATCCTGGGGGTGCTGCCCGATGCCCCGCCCGAGGACTTCGACGCCCCCGAGGGCCCGCGCCGGGTCGCGATCGTCGGCAAGCCCAACGTCGGCAAGTCCAGTCTCCTCAACCGCCTGGCGGGGGAGGAACGCGTGGTCGTCGACGACGCGTCCGGCACCACGGTCGATCCCGTCGACGAGCTGGTGGAGCTCGGGGGAGGGCTCTGGACGTTCATCGACACCGCCGGCATCCGGCGCCGGGTGCGGGACGCCTCCGGGCACGAGTACTACGCGAGCCTGCGGACCAGCGCCGCGATCGAGCGCGCGGAGGTGGCGGTCATGATCATCGACGCCAGCCAGCCGTTGACCGAGCAGGACACCCGCATCATCTCCACGGTCGCCGAGACCGGCCGGGCGCTGGTGATCGCGTTCAACAAGTGGGACCAGGTCGACGAGGAACGTCGGTACTACCTCGACCGCGAGATCGAGCGCGAGCTGGTGCAGGTGCAGTGGGCGCCGCGCATCAACATCGCGGCCCTGACGGGGTGGCACGTCGACCGCCTGGTCCGTGCCCTCGACTCGGCCCTCGACGGCTGGGAGACCCGGGTGCCCACCGGTCACCTCAACGCCTTCCTGGGGCGGTTGGTGGCCGAGCACCCGCACCCGGTGCGTGGCGGCAAGCAGCCGAAGATCCTGTTCGGCACCCAGGCGAGCATCTCGCCGCCCACCTTCGTGCTGTTCACGTCCGGCAAGGTCGAGGACCCGTACCTGCGGTTCATCGAGCGCCGTCTGCGCGAGGAGTTCGGGTTCGTGGGGTCGCCGATCCACATCACCCAGCGCGTTCGCGAGAAGCGCAAGCGCCGCTGACGTGCCGCCCCGGTCACCGTTGCCGGCCCGGCACGGACTGGGCGCGGCGTGGGTGCGGACACCTGACCGCGACCCGTCGGCGCCGCCACCGTGGTCGACCATGGGCGGCTGGCTGCGGGACAAGCTGCCCGATCGGGTCGACGTGGCCGGGATGCTGGCCGGCGGGCGTTTCGTCGACGCCAAGGGGGCCGTCGTCCACGACGCCGACCCCTACAGGCCCCACACCTTCGTCTGGTTCCATCGGGACCTGCGCGCGGAGCCGGTGGTTCCGGGCGAACTGACGGTGCTGCACCGGGACGAGCGGCTGGTGGTGGTCGACAAGCCGGCGTTCCTGTCGACGATCCCGCGGGGCCGGCACGTCGCCCAGAGCGTGGTGGTGCGGCTGCGTGACGAGCTCGGGCTGCCGGAGCTGTCGCCGGTGCACCGCCTCGACCGCGTGACGTCAGGCGTGCTGGTGCTGACGACCGAGCGGCGGTGGCGCGGCGCCTACCAGGGCATGTTCCAGCACCGCAGGGTCCACAAGGCCTATCGTGCGCTCGCGCCGTTGCGACCCGACCTGGAGCTCCCGCTCACGGTGCGCAACCACCTGCGCAAGGACCGCGGGGCCTGGCAGGTCACCGTCGACCCCGACGCGCAGCCGAACGCCGAGACCCTCGTGGAGCTCGATGCGGTGGTGGGCGGCCTGGGCGTCTACCGGCTCACGCCGAGGACGGGACGCACCCATCAGCTGCGGGCCCACCTGTGCGGGCTGGGGATCCCGATCGTCGGTGACCCGCTCTATCCCGCGGTCCTCGAGGTCGACGTCGACGACTTCAGCACGCCCCTGCAGCTGCTGGCGCACGAGGTGTCCTTCACCGATCCGGTCGACGGCGGTGAGCGCCGCTTCACCAGCCGGCGTGACCTGCCGCTGACCACCGAGCCGGGTGGGGGAGACGCCGCGACCCTGCGATAGAGTGACCGACGGTTGAACGGGCTGTAGCGCAGCTTGGTAGCGCACCTGACTGGGGGTCAGGGGGTCGCAGGTTCAAATCCTGTCAGCCCGACGTTGTGATGTCTCAGGACATGGCGGACACCCGAACCCACGGATTGTGGGTTCGGGTGTTTGTCATTGGGGGTCTTTTCGTTGGTAGTCCCGGCTGAGGTCGATGGTGAGTTCTCGTAGGAGTTCGCCGGTGGTGGCTGCGATGACGCGGACGTGCAGGTCGTGGATGAGCAGGATGACGTGGGTTCGGGCGTGGGGTCGGCCGATGCCGATGTGGCGGAGTTTTCCGTCGACGCGCAGGGTGACGCAGCCGGTCTTGTCGATGCGGTCGTGGCGGATTCGGGTGTGGGTGTCGGCGTCTCTGCTGGCTCCGGGCAGGGCTTTGGGCATGGTCTCGAACAGGGCCGCGGGGGTGGCTCGGTGCGGCAGTGATCGGTGGGGTCGGGTGGTGTTGTAGTCGGTGCGGAACCGGTCGATCAGGGTCTGCAGCTGGTCGATCGTGGCGGGCTGGTCGGGTTGCGCGCGGAGCCACTTCTTCAGGGTTTGCTGGAATCTCTCGACCTTGCCGCAGGTGGTGGGGTGGCCGGGTCGGGAGTTCTTCTGGATGACGTTCCAGTCGCGTAGTTGTTGCTCGAAGGAGTTGCGTCCGCCGCGGCGGCCGTGGCCGGCGAGTCGGACGGTGAAGACCATGCCGTTGTCGGTGAGCGTCGATGCTGGGATTCCGGCGGTTCTGATGGCTTCGCGGAACTGGTCGCGGACGATGATCGCGGTCACGGCGCGGTGGGCGGTGACGCGGATGGCTTTGCGGGTGCAGTCGTCCAGCCAGGTCAGGATCTCGACATCGGTGCCCGTAGTGAGCCGGTAGTGGGTGAAGTCGGATTGCCAGGTCTCGTTCGGCAGTGATGCTTCGAACCGGACGTAGGAGGACTTGGGGCGCTTCTTCGGTGCGGGGGTCACGAGTCCCGCGCGGAGCAGGTGGCGGCTGATCGTCGCGGCGGAGACGGTGAGTCCGTGGTGGTGGGTCAGGTGCCACCTGATGGTGTCGGGGCCGGCGTCGAGGCCGCGTCTGGCGAGGTCGTGGCGCAGGGCGATGATCAGTTGCACGACCTCCGGCGGGGTCGCGGTCGGTGAGGTCTTCGGCCGGCGGGAGCGGGGTTCGAACGCGGCCTCACCCTCGGCCTCGTAGCGGGCCTTGAGCTTGTAGACCCAGGAGCGGTGCACCCCGTAGCGGGCGGCGACCTCCGCAGGCGACTGGTGCTCGACGAACAACGCGGTGATGACCAGGCGAGCCTTCGACATCCTCGAGCATCGACCAGTAGGTGTCTCCTATGTCTTGAGAGATCTGTCTCCGATGTCCTGAACCAGCACACTGTCAGCCCGACGTTCAAGAACACAGCAGTCTCACCACGGAAACACCGCACGACAGTTGATCCGTCGAGGTCACCCGGGCCCTGTCCGCGCGGACCCGGGGAGGTTGCGGACGAAGGCATCGAGTCCGGTGAGGACGGCGGTGAAGCGCCAGGACCGGAACAGGTCGAAACCGTGCTGGGCTCCGGGCAGTTCGGCGTAGACGACCGCTTGGCGCGAATCGGCGCGCAGGTGCCGGACGAACTCGCGAGCCAGCTCGACCGGCACCCAGGAGTCGTGGTCGCCGTGCACCAAGAAGAACGGTGGAGCACTGGCTGCCCTCAGACGGAGAGGCGACGAGACCGGCCCGGCGGACCGATCTGCTCCGTCATACGGCCCGTAGTAGCCGTACAGTCCCACGGCGGCATCGATCCGGCTGGCGCCGCGATCCGGCTGGTCCTCCTGGGTCAGGGCGCAGAGCGCGGTCAGGTGAGCGCCGGCCGAGCTGCCCACCATGACGAGCGTGCCGGGGTCACCACCGTGGTCACCGGCGTGGGCATGGGCCCAGGTCACCACCGAACGGGCGTCGTCCAGATGATCGGCGATGCCAGCTCCCGGCCGCAGGCGATAGTCGGCACTGATGCACACCCAGCCCTCGGACGCGAAGTGGTGGAGCAGGGCACGTGCCTCCCAGTGCTTGCGCCCGGAGGAGTACCCGCCTCCGTGCAGGTAGACGAGGGTCCCCCTGACGGCCGCGCCTCGGCGACGGTAGACGTCCAGACGCTGGAGACGGTGCGGGCCGTAGGCGACGTTGCGCACCCGCCGCACGCTCCTCGGGCGGATCGGCAAGGGCGCGAGCAGCGGCCGCAGGAGCCTGACCCTGCTGGCGGTCGCTGCAGTGATTCCTGCGTCGGTCAGGGCACGACCCACCGCGGAACCCGCGCTGATGCCGCGCCGGGCCAGCTCCACGTGCCCGGTCAGGACGACCATGGTGAGCACTGACAGGACGAGGCCGGGCCCACCGACCAGATCACCCTCGACCCACGCCAGTCCCGCCGAGAGGATCAGGCAGAGCGAGGCGACCTGTGGCAGCTCGTTGATCACCACCGTGGTCATGTAGACAGTTCTGCCGAAGTGCCGGGTTCGGAAGAGAGCGGCCGCGGTGCAGAGGGCGAAGAGGCCAAGGGTCACGGCGAACCCGATCGGCATGAAGACCCCTCCGTCAGATGTACGACCGATGCTTCTACACCGGAGCGGGGCTGTCGACCCGCTCGGTGGATCGCCGCCCGGGCCACTGCCCTAGCCGTCGAGCGTCAGGTCCTTGAACCAGGAGTCGGTGACGTACTCGGTCGTCCACCCGAGCGAGAGGTAGAGCTGGTCGGCGGACGTGGGGGAGTCGTCGTCGACCTCCAGGCCGACCCGGTCGCGCCCGCGGCGGGCCGCGTCGGCGATCACCTCGCCGAGCAGCGACTTGGCCACGCCCCGGCCCCGTGCGTGCCGATTGACCCCGATGTACTCCACGTAGGTCCCCTCGGGACCTCCGTCCTTGCCCGGCAGCACGGAACAGACCACGGTGCCGGCGGGGACCGACTCCCCGTCTTCGTCGACGACGTACGCCAACCACCACTGGTCCCACCGGTGGCCGGGCTCCTCGCGCATCCGCTGGACGAACTCCGGGAACGACTCCCGATAGTTGTTGAAGTGGTCCTCGAAGGAGGTCTCCAGCATGTGGTGGACCGTCTGCAGGTCAGCGGCGACGGGCAGCCCGTTCTCGTGCTTCTCGACCGTCCGCACCAGCACGCCCTCCCGCGGCTCCAGGCCCGCGTCATCGGCGCTGACGGGCCGCTGCATGTGCAACCAGGTGCGGCGCTTGGTGTACCCGGCATCGCGCAGCCAGCCGGCCTGGCGCTCGTCACCACCGAAAGGACTCTCGTCGAGCCGGGTCTCGGCGGTGCCGCGGAGGCGGGCCATCAGCAGCGCCGCCTCCTCCGCCCAGGTGTAGAAGGCCTGTGCGATCTGGTCGACGACGTCGACGTCGCGGTCGAAGTACCCCCACACGAGGGCCCGGCCGGCCGCACGGTCGTGGACAGTGATCCATGCACGCGGCACGTCGTCCGGTCCGACGGCCACCAACTGCCTGCGGGTCCACGAGGCCTCGCCGGCCACCTCGTTCTCGATGCCCCGGGGGTCGACGTGCGCCTCTCCGGTGCCCTGGAGCTCGTCGATGTGGCGCAGCGCCACCAGCGCCTCGACGTCGCCGTGCGTGGGCGGGCGCGCCGTCCACGGTTCGGGCAGCCCGGGAAGTCGGGGCTCGGTCGGGGTGGCCTGCTCGTCGGCGGGAGTCATCCCAGCAGAGTTTTCCACGGACCGGTCCCGAGCGGGGACGAGGTCGGCAGATCGGCCCGGCCAGGTGTCGTTTCGGTTGCGACGGCCGGTGAGTCTTGCGGGTGACCCCCGCCACGCGTCTAGGTTGAGGCATGTCCGACACCCCGATGGTGGCCATGCACGGAGTGCAGAAGTTCTTCGGCTCCGTTCAGGCGCTCACCGACATCGAGCTGACCGTCGCCCCCGGGGAGGTCGTCGTCGTCATCGGTCCGTCCGGATCCGGCAAGTCGACGCTCTGCCGGACCATCAACCGGCTCGAGACGATCGACGAGGGCGTCATCGAGGTGAACGGGGTCCGGCTGCCCGAGGAGGGCAAGGCTCTCGCCGCCCTGCGCGCCGACGTGGGCATGGTGTTCCAGTCGTTCAACCTCTTCGCCCACAAGACGGTGCTGGAGAACGTGTCGCTCGGGCCGATCAAGGTCCGCGGTCAGAAGAAGGCCGACGCGGAGCGGCGCGCGCACGAGCTGCTCGAGCGGGTCGGGGTCGACGCGCACGCCCACAAGATGCCGGCCCAGCTCTCCGGCGGGCAGCAGCAACGCGTCGCCATCGCCCGGGCGCTGGCGATGGATCCCCAGGTCATGCTCTTCGACGAGCCCACCTCCGCCCTCGATCCCGAGATGATCAAGGAGGTCCTCGACACGATGACGGACCTGGCGAAGGGCGGCATGACGATGATCGTGGTCACCCACGAGATGGGCTTCGCCCGGACCGCGGCCGACCGGGTCGTCTTCATGGCCGACGGCCGCATCGTCGAGGAGAACACCCCCGAGGAGTTCTTCTCCCACCCGAGCTCGGACCGTGCCAAGGACTTCCTCGGAAAGATCCTGAAGCACTGAACCCCACCACCCACCACATCACCATCGAGGGGAAGGACGCACGATGAAGTTCACCACCACCACGCGTTGGGCGGCGATCGCCGCTGCCGCGTTGCTCACGATCAGTGCCTGCGGCGACGCCGGCAGCGACGACACCGGCTCGGAGGTCGAGGCCGAGGAGGTCTCGTTCGACGCCGGCACCCGCATGGCCGAGCTCAACGAACAGGGCACCGTGAAGATCGGTGTCAAGTTCGACCAGCCCGGCATCGGTTTCAAGGGTGCGACGCAGGACGTCCCGAGCGGCTTCGACCCCGAGATGGGCAAGATCCTCGCCTCGAAGCTCGGCATCGACTCGCAGGACATCGAGTGGGTCGAGACGATCTCGTCCAACCGTGAGCCCTTCCTGGAGAGCGGGACGGTCGACTTCGTGATCGCGTCCTACTCGATCACCGACGACCGCCGCACGATCGTCGGCCAGGCCGGCCCGTACTACGTGACCGGTCAGGCCCTCATGGTCGCCGCCGACGACGACAGCATCTCCGGTCCGGAGGACCTCGACGGCAAGATCGTCTGCTCGGTCACCGGCTCGACGTCGATCAAGACGGTGGAGGAGGAGTACGGCGCCCAGCCGGCCCCGTTCGACACCTACTCCGAGTGCACCGACCAGCTGCTGAACGGATCGGTCGACGCCGTCACCACCGACGCCGCGATCCTGCTCGGCTACGCGGCCGAGAACCCCGACCAGCTCAAGGTGGTCGGCGACCCGTTCTCGGAGGAGCGCTACGGCATCGGCTACGGGCTCGACCACCCCGAGCTGTGCGAGTTCATCAACGAGGTGCTGGAGGCTGCCTACGACGACGGCACCTGGGAGGACGCGTTCGACAACACCCTGGGCAAGGGTGGTGGCGAGGCCGGCACCCCGCCCGAGCTCGACGACTGTCCCTGACCGACCGGTGCGTGGGGGCGGGTCCGCCCGCCCCCACGCACCGATTCCCCCTGCTGTGACGGGAGCTGACGCGTGGACGTCCTGATCGACAACGTCGACCAGTTCTGGCTCGGCTTCACCGAGACGGTGAAGCTGCTGCTCGCCTCGAGCGCCCTGGCCCTCGTGGTCGGCGTGCTCATCGGTGTCGCCCGGGTCAGTCCGGTGTCGGTGCTGCGCCGGCTGGGCTCGGTGTACGTGGTGCTGTTCCGCAACACCCCGCTGCTGGTCCTGATCCTCCTGACCTACTACGGCCTGCCCCGCGTCGGGATCGACTTCGGCTTCTTCGGCAACATCACCCTGGCGATGGGCGTGTACACCGCCGCCTTCGTGTGCGAGGCGATCCGCTCGGGCATCAACGGGGTGCCGATCGGTCAGGCGGAGGCGGCCCGGGCCATCGGCATGCCGTTCGCCACCACGATGTCGCAGGTCGTGCTGCCGCAGGCGGTGCGGCTGGTCGTCCCGCCGATGGCCAGCGTGTTCATCGCGCTCACCAAGAACACCTCGCTGGCGGCCACCTTCGGGATCGCCGAGGCGACCTTCCGGATGAACGGCATGCTGCGCGACAACGCCTCGGAGCGGGTCATGATCTTCGTCGGGTTCGCCGCCGGGTACATCGTCATCGTCGCGATCATCTCGGCCGCAGCTGCGGCGCTCGAGCGGCGATGGGCGGTGACCCGATGACCGAGGCGAGCGTCCTGTTCGACGCGCCCGGGCCGCGTGCTCTGCGCACCTACCGCATCCTGTCGATCGTCACGGTCGTGGCGCTCGTCGCGCTCGCGGTCGTCGTGTACTGGCGGATGGAGACCACGGGCCAGCTGGACTACGACCTGTGGGAGCCGTTCGTCACCCCGGCCTACCTCGAGGTCATCGGCCGGTCCCTGCTGGAGACCCTGCGGGCGGCAGGTCTGGCCATCGTGGGTGCGCTGCTCTTCGGGGTGGTGTTCGCCGCCGGGAAGCTGTCGGACCACCGCGTCGTCCGATGGCCGTGCTGGGTGGTGGTGGAGTTCTTCCGGGCCGTGCCGCTGCTGATGCTGATCTTCTTCGTGTGGTCGCTGTACGGCTTCAGCACCAACATCATCGCGCCGCTCGTGGTGGGTCTGATCCTGTACAACGGCTCGGTGCTGGCCGAGACGTTCCGGGCCGGCATGAACGCGGTCCCGACCGGTCAGGTCGAGGCGGCCTACGCCCTGGGCCTGCGCAAGAACGCCGTCATGCGCATCGTCCAGCTGCCGCAGGCGATCAAGATCATGCTCCCGGCGCTGGTCAGCCAGTGCATCGTCGCGCTCAAGGACACCAGCCTCGGCTACTACATCGTCGCCCCGGGGCTCACCTACGCGGGCCGCCAGATCTGGAACGAGTTCGGCAACCGGCTGCAGACCGCGCTGGTGCTCGCCGCGATCTACATCGTGCTGAACCTGCTGCTGTCGTTGTTCGCCACCTGGCTGCAGAAGCGACTCAGCAGCAAGGAGGGGGCGGCCGTGGCTGCGATCGGTGGACCGGGGGCCCAGGGAGGGTTCTGACGCCGGGTCGCGAGGGCACTAGGTTGGAGTCGTGACGGTCGACGACGACGCCCTGCTCGCCCACGCCCTGGTCACGGATGCGGCCGCCCTGGCCGCCCGGATGCGCCGCGAGCCCGGTCTGGAGATCAACCGCAAGACGTCGGTGTCCGACGTGGTCACGGCCGCCGACCACGCGGCCGAGGACCTCGTGGTGCGGCGGCTGGTGGAGGCGCACCCGGACGACGCGATCCTGGGGGAGGAGGGCGCTTCGCACACCGGCACGACGGGTCGACGCTGGGTCATCGACCCGGTCGACGGCACCTACAACTTCGCCAGCGGCTCGGACTACTGGTGCTCGGCCCTGGCCCTGCTCGACGGTGACGACCTGGTGCTCGGCGCGGTGGCCCACCACGGGAGCGGCACCGTCGTCGTCGGGGGCCCCGAGCTGCCGACCACGGTCAACGGCACCCCGGTCGACCTGCTGGACGCGGCGGCCGACCTCTCGCACCTGAGCGCGGCCACCTACCTGCACCCCGCCGGGGTGCAGCGGGACGAGATCCGTGAGCCGTTCCTGCGGGCGGCCGCGCGGCCGGCGACGATCCGGATGCTGGGGTCGGGGTCGATGGACCTCGTGGGTGTCGCCACCGGACGGCTCGGGTGCTGGTTCCAGCACACGACCCCGGAGTGGGACTGGTACCCGGGGGCCGCCATCGTGCAGGGGGCCGGCGGCGTGGCCCGCCAGGTGGTCGCCCACGGCGTCACGTGGTCGGTCGCCGGACCGGCCGAGGCGGTCGGCGAGCTCGCCCGGTCGCTCGAGGGAGCCGGGTCGTGAGCCCCGGCAGCGTCACCGTCTTCTGTGGGTCGCGGTTCGGTGACGACCCCGCGTACCTCGAGGCGGCGCGGACGACGGGCCGGACGCTGGCAGAGCGCGGCATCACGACGGTCTACGGCGGGGGACGGGTCGGACTCATGGGAGCGCTCGCCGACGCCGCGCTCGAGGCCGGGGGTCGCGTGGTCGGGGTCATCCCCCGAGCGCTCGACGATCGCGAGCTGACCCACCGGGGCGTCACCGAGCTGCACGTCGTGGACTCCATGCACGCCCGCAAGGCCCTGATGGCCGAGCGGGGCGAGGCCTTCCTGGCCCTGCCCGGTGGCGCCGGGACGATCGAGGAGATCACCGAGCAGTGGACGTGGGCCCAGCTCTCGATCCACGCCAAGCGATGCGGACTGCTGGACGTCGGCGGCTTCTGGCAGCCGTTCCGTGCGACGGTCGAGCAGATGGTGCGGGCCGGCTTCGTCAGCCCCGAGCACGCGACGATCCTCAGCTTCGGGGACGACCTGGACGACCTGCTGGACCGGCTGGCCGCGCCGGCCGGCTGGGGCCTCAAGGAGGGCGACCTCCGGGCGTGAGGTGACTCACGGTCCGCGCACCCTCCGTTGGGCGACACGTCACCCGCGCGTCGCCGACCGGACAGGTGGGTGCGCCAGCGTCGTGGTCATGAGGATCGCCATCGTTGCCGAATCGTTCCTGCCCCAGACCAACGGCGTCGTCAACTCCGTGCTGCACGTGCTCGAGCACCTGCAACGGAGAGGTGACGAGGTCGTCGTGATCGTCCCCGACGCCGCCGGGGACGTCCCCAGCGAGGTCTTCGGTGCCCGGGTCGTCACCGTGCCGGCCTGGTCGCTGCCGATGTACTCCGACGTGCGGGTCGCCACCGGCGGGGCGGGACGCCTGGTGCGGCTGCTGGGCGAGTTCGGGCCCGACGTCGTCCACCTCGCCTCCCCGTTCGTGCTCGGGTGGCGAGCCACCCTCGCGGCCCGCGAGCTGGGCATCCCGATCGTGGCGGTCTACCAGACCGACGTGCCGAGCTACGCCGCCGGCTACGGGATGCCCTGGGCCGAGAAGCTGTTCTGGCGCCGCGTGTGCGACATCCACGACCGCGCCACCGTCACCCTCGCGCCCTCGACCTCGGCCGTCGCCGCGTTGGAGGCGCACGGCGTCGAACGGATCGCGGTGTGGCGTCGAGGCGTCGACACCGACCTGTTCACGCCCGACCGCCGCGACCTCGCCCTGCGGCAGCAGCTGGCGCCGTCGGGGGAGCGACTGATCGGTTTCGTCGGGCGCCTCGCCCCCGAGAAGCAGGTCGCCGACCTCGCGGCCCTCGACGGGCTCCCGGGCACCCGGCTGGTCGTCATCGGGGACGGGCCGGAGCGCAGTCGACTCGAGGGCCTGCTGCCCGGGGCCCACTTCACCGGGATGCTCCACGGAGCAGACCTCGCCCGCCACATGGCCGCCCTCGACGTCCTGGTCAACCCGGGGGAGACCGAGACGTTCTGCCAGGTCGTGCAGGAGGGTCTGGCGTCGGGGGTTCCGGTCGTCGCGGTCGCCAAGGGCGGGCCGGTCGACCTGGTCGACGAGAGCCGCACCGGCTGGTTGTACGCGCCCGGTGACCTCGCCGGGATGCGGGCCCGGGTGCTCGACCTGGTGGGTGACGAGTCGAAGCGTCGCGCCTTCGGCGTGGCTGCCCGCCGGTCGGTGATGGGCCGGCGGTGGTCGGCCCTCTGCGGTGAGCTGGTGGGTCACTACTCCGCCGCGGTCGCCGTCGACCAGCCCGAGGAACCGTTCCCGCTCGGCCTCCTGCGTCGGAGGGACCGCGCACGCCGTTGAGGTCAGCGGCCGCGCAGCCGGTCGATCGCGCGGCGATCACGTTTGGTCGGACGCCCGGCCCCGGGATCGCGGCGGGGGGCGATCGGCCGTTCGGCCTTCGGCGGTGGCGGTGGGGAGTGGTCGGTGAAGCACCCTGCGGCCACGGGGGCGCCGACCCGCTTGGCGATGAGTCGCGTCACCACGACCACCCGGGGTCCGCCGGGCGTCGTGGCCTCGACCCGGTCGCCCACCCGCAACGGCTGCGCGGGCTTGGCTCGATGACCGTTGACATGGACGTGCCCGCCCTTGCAGGCGGCCGTGGCGGCGGCACGGCTCGAGAACAGGCGGACGGCCCACACCCAGGCGTCGGTACGCACCGTGCTGGTCTCCATGTGACCAGACTCTAGGCTGGCCCGATGACCGACGACACCGAGACCGTGAGCATCACCGGCGACATGATCCGTCTCGGACAGCTGTTGAAGTTCGCCGACGTGGCGGAGTCGGGAGCGCAGGCCGCAGCCATCATCGGCAGTGGCGACGTGTCGGTCGACGGTGAGACCGAGACCCGGCGGGGGCGCCAGCTGACCCGGGGAGCCGTGGTGCAGATCGACCTCCCCGGCGGGCCCCGCCGGCTGCGGGTGGGCTGATCGCGGGGTGCGCGGCGTCGAGCTCGTCCCTGACCGGGCGAGGCCGGGCGGGTGGACCCTGCGGGTCGACGGCACGGAGCAGTCCTACGTCGTCCTCGACGACCCCCTGCACCTGGAGTTCGAGTACGTCCGCCGCATGGCCGACGTGCTCGACGTGATCGAGACGCCGGACCGGCTGCGGGTCGTGCACGTCGGAGGAGCGGCGATGACCCTGCCGCGCTACGTGGCAGCGACGCGCCCCGGCACGGCCCAGGTCGTGCTGGAGCCCGATGAGGAGCTCACCGACCTGGTGCGCGCGCGGCTGCCCCTGCCGGACCGCAGCGGCATCAAGGTGCGTCCGGTCGGCGGCCGGGCCGGGATCGCCGCGATGCGCGACGACTGGGCCGACGTGGTCGTGCTCGACGCCTTCGACGGCGCGCAGGTCCCGGCCGAGCTGGTCACCCGTGAGTTCCTCGCCGACGTGGCGCGCGTGCTGGTGGGTGGGGGACTGGTGCTGCTCAACCTGGCCGACCGGGCGCCGTTCCCCTGGCTCAGGCGGGTGCTGGCCGGGGTGGGCGAGGAGTTCGGGACCGTGGTGGCGAGCGGCGAACCGGCGACGTTGAAGGGCCGCCGGTCCGGCAACGTCCTGCTGGTCGCGTCGACCGCCGCGGTGCCGTGGCGCGACCTGGCCCGCCGGGCGGCCGGCGCGCCGCTGCCGTACCGGGTCCTCGACCCGCGCGAGACGCGCGACCGGTTCGGCGGCGGCACCGCCTTCAGCGACGCCGACACCGCCCCGTCGCCGGCGCCGCCCGGTGGTGCGGCCCACTTCGGATGAGCGGTCAGGAGAGCCGGGACCGCCAGCCGTCCAGGTCGGTGACGTCGAAGGCTGCAGCGTCACCCTGGCCGCCGGAGTCCCAGGTGACGAGCAACAGGTCGTGCTCGACCGTCCGGCCGAGGAAGTGCCGGGTGGAGGTGACCGACGTGATCTGCGCGCGGTCGACCAGCACCTGGCGCTCCGGCCACACCTGGACGAAGGCCAGCTGATCCGGTCCCACCGCGAGGGTGCCGGGGCCGGGGCTCTGGTGCCGGCCCTGGGAGGCGATGCCGAACAGGGCCGCGGCACCGCTGTGGGTGGGACGCACGGCGGCGACCCGCTCACGGTGCCTCCGGCGGACGCCCCGTACCCGGAAGGCCCCGATGAGCCCCACCGTCACGATGCCCACGGCGACGCCGCTGACGACGATGAGCAGCAGGTCGATCACGGTGGTGCCCCGGCCGTCAGGCCTGCAGCGCGGCGGCCAGCGCGTCGACCGCCCGGTCGATCTCGTCACGGGAGATGACCAGCGGGGGAGCCATGCGCAAGGTGCGTTCGTGGGTCTCCTTGCAGAGCACGCCCTGGTCGCGCAGGGCCATCGACACCTCCCGACCGGTGCGGTACATCGGGTCGATGTCGACGCCCGCCCACAGGCCGCGGCCGCGGACGGCGGCCACCCCGTGGCCGACCAGCTCGCCGAGCCGGGCATGCAGGTGGGCGCCCAGCTCGGTGGACCTGGCCTGGAACTCGCCGGTCGCCAGCAGGTCGACCACGGCGTGGCCGACAGCGGCCGCGACGGGGTACCCGCCGAAGGTGGATCCGTGCTGGCCGGGCTTCAGCACCCCCAGCACGTCTCCGCGACCGACGACGGCCGACACGGGGATGATCCCGCCACCGAGGGCCTTGCCGAGCGTGTAGAGGTCCGCGCGGACCCCTTCGTGGTCGAGGGCGAACAAGGTGCCGGTGCGGGCCAGCCCCGACTGGATCTCGTCGGCGATCATCAGCACGTCGTTCTCGGTGCACGTGGCGCGCACGTCGGCCCAGAACCCGGCCGGCGGCACGACGACCCCCGCCTCGCCCTGGATGGGCTCCATGAGGACCGCCGCGGTGTTGGGGCCGATCGCGTCCCGCACCGCCTGGGCGTCGCCGTACGGAACGGTGACGAAGCCGGGAGTGAACGGGCCGTAGTTGTCGTGGGCCGCCGGGTCGTCGGAGAACGAGACGATCGTGGTCGTCCGGCCGTGGAAGTTGCCCGCGGCGACGATGATCTCGGCGGCGTCGAAGGCGACGCCCTTGACCTCGTAGGCCCACTTGCGGGCGACCTTGATGGCCGACTCCACCGCCTCGGCACCGGTGTTCATGGTGAGCACCGTGTCGGTGCCGGTCAGCGCGGCGAGGTCGCGGCAGAAGGCGCCGTACCGGTCGTTGTGGAACGCGCGCGAGGTGAGGGTCAGGCGGTCGAGCTGCTCGTGCGCGGCCCGGATCAGGTCGGGGTGACGGTGCCCGAAGTTCAGCGCGGAGTACCCGGAGAGGAAGTCGAGGTACCGGCGGCCTTCCACGTCGGTCACCCACGCGCCCTCGCCGCTGCTGATGACGACCGGGAGCGGGTGGTAGTTGTGCGCGCCCCACGCGTCGTCGAGCTCGATCACGGACGCGGTGGTCAGGTCGGTACGCAGGTCGGTGGCCATGTGCTCCACCCTACGGACCGACGGTGGCCCGGGGCGTCGGGGACGTTCGCAGGCTTCGTAGGATGACCCGGTGAGCTCCCCGACCGCGGTGCCCCTGCGCCTGGCCCGCACCGCCGGTGCGGCGTCGGTGTGCACCGCCACCGCGGTGCTGGCTCACGGGTCCGCCGGTGGCGGCGTGAGCCCCTCGGCAGCCGCGGTCGTGTTCCTGGCGGCCGCCGCCGTGACCTGGTCGCTGGCTCGTCGCCGGCTCACGACCGGGCAGCTGGTGGGTCTGCTGGTCCTCGCGCAGGCGGGACTGCACGTCGTCGCGACCGACCACGTGGCCGGCTCCTCGGCGGCGATGCTCGCCACCCACGTGGTCGCCACCGCCGTCAGCGCCGTCGTGCTGCGCCGGGGCGAGTCCTTCGCCTGGTCGCTCGTCACCCGTCTCGCCCCGGGGCTCGTCCTGACCCTCCGGCTCCCCGAGGTCACCGCCACCCCCGCCGCCGCGGTCCCCTTCTCCGGCCTCTGCGGCGAGGGCTTGTCCCGATTGTTCGACCGCGGCATGAGAGGTCCTCCGGTGCGGTTCGTCTGACGCGAACCCCCTGACATCTCTCATCCGAAGGACATCCTGTGAAACGAAACACCTCGCGGCTGCGCGCTGCGCTCATCACCCCCGTCGTGGCTGCCACGGCCCTGCTGCTGGCGGCCGTCCCGGCCGGGGCCCACGTGTCGGTCTCGTCGACCGACGCCAGTCCCGGCGGGTTCGGCAAGGTCACGTTCCGCGTGCCCAACGAGTCCGACACCGCCGCCACGACGAAGCTGGTCGTGACCCTGCCCGCCGACGCCCCGTTCGCCTTCGTCACCGCCGGCGCCAAGCCCGGTTGGACGGTCGAGACCGAGGTCGAGACCCTCGACGAGCCGGTCGAGGTCGGTGACTTCACGGTCTCCGAGGCGATCCGCACCATCACGTGGACCGCCACCGGCGAGGGCATCGGCGTCGGTCAGTTCGACGAATTCGCCCTGTCGGGCGGCCCGTTCCCCGACGCCGACCGGATCACCTTCACCGCCGAGCAGACCTACGCCGACGGTGAGATCGCCGACTGGGCCGAGGTCGCGGACGAGGGCGAGGACGAGCCGCAGTACCCGGCGCCCGTCCTCGCGCTCGCGGCCGCCGAGACCGCGGACGACGTCGACACGGCGTCCGCGGACACCGGGGACGCCTCCGACACCGCCTCCCGGGCGTTGGCGGGCGTCGCCGTGCTCGTCGCTCTGGGAGCGCTGCTGGTCGCGGTCCGGCAGAATCGACACCGTGCCTGATCAACGACAGCCGGTCCGAGCACGAGCAGCGTGGGTGCTGCTCGTGCTCGGACTCGTCGCGCCGTTGGCGCTCACGACGCTCCCGGCCGAGGCCCATGCCGGCCTGGTCTCGTCGGACCCCGCGGACGGCTCGAGCCTGACCGAGGCGCCCGACGAGGTCACCGTCTCGTTCAACGAGAACGTCGCCCGACCGGCGTTCCTGGCCCTGACCGCGCCCGACGGCACCGCCGTGGACCTCGGTGAGCCCCGGATCGTCGACGCCACCGTCACCGCCGACGTGCCCGACCTCCCGCTGCGAGGCAGCTATGCGCTGTCGTACCGGGTCGTGTCGGCCGACGGGCACCCCGTCGAGGGCACGGTGACGTTCGAGCTGCTCACCGGCGCCGAGCCCGCGGCTGGCGCGGCTGCCCCCGTCTCGGAGGAGTCCTACCTGCACCGGCACCGCGGACACATCGCGTGGGGTGCGGGAGCAGCCGCCGTGGCCGTGGGACTCATCGCCTGGCCCCTGGTCCGTCGCCGCGAGGACGCCAGGTGACCGCGACCCGGGTCCGTCTGACGACCGCAGGACTGCTGCTGGGCCTGGGTGCGATGGTGGTCGTGCTGTCGGTCGGCGGTGGCTCACCCCAGGACGCACCGCAGGGCATCCCCGACGCCGGTTCCGTGGTCGGTTGGGGCGTTCCGCTCCTCACGATCCTGACGCAGGCGACAGCGGTCGCCACGATCGGCTTCCTCCTGGCTGCGGTCTTCCTGCTGCCGGGCGGCAGGAACGTGGTCGAAGGTCTCGCCGTCGACGCCGTGGGTCTGGCCCGTCGCGCCGCCGGGGTGTGGGCCGTCGCGTCCTTCGTGCTGCTGGTCCTCACCGCCGCCGAGGTGTTCGCCCGGCCCCTCTCGGGTCTCAGCTGGCCGGTCATCACCGGCTTCGCCGCCGACCCGACCGGCCGGGGGATCTGGCTGCAGGGGATCGGCGCCCTGGTGCTGGCCGTGGCGCTGCGGTGGACGATCGGCGTCCGCACCCTCGCCCTGCTGCTCGGGCTCGCCTTCGCGACGACCGCTCCGGTCGCCTTCACCGGGCACTCCGCCTCCAGCGGCTCGCACACCCTCGCGACCACCAGCATGTTCCTGCACATCGTGGGCATCGCCGCCTGGGTCGGAGGACTCGCGGCGCTCGCGTGGGTCAACGCCCGCGGCAGCAAGCGCACCGGGCCCGCGGTCGCCCGGTACTCCGTGCTGGCCGCCTGGGCCTTCGCGGCGGTCGGCCTGTCCGGGGTCGTGAACGCCTCGACCCGGTTCCGCACCCTCGAGGAGGTCCTCACCAGCACCTACGGCGCGCTGGTGATCGTGAAGATCCTGCTGTTCACGGCCCTGGGGGTGTTCGGCTGGCTGCACCGCCGTCGGCTGCAGCGTTCCGGCGCCGGCTTCGCGCGGCTCGCCACCGGCGAGCTGTTGCTGATGGCCACGACCATCGGCGTGTCGATCGGCCTCGCCCGCACCGCGCCTCCGGTGGGCGCGATCCTGCAGACGCCGGCCGAGGAGCTGTTGGGCGGTCCGATGCCTCCCGCGCCGTCGGTCGGGCAGTTCCTGACGAGCGTCAACGGCAACGGGGTGGGCATCGCGATCGTGGTGCTCGGTGTCGCTCTCTACGTGCGGGGCGTCATGGTGCTGCGCCGCCGGGGCGACGGGTGGCCGGTGGGCCGGTCGGTGGCGTGGGGACTGGGCATGCTGGTCATCGCGTGGGCGACGTTCGGCGGACTCGGCACGTACTCCCACGTGTTCTTCAGCGCGCACATGGTCAGTCACATGCTGCTGTCGATGGTCGCGCCGATCTTCCTCGTGCTCGCGGCACCGATGACCCTCGCCCTGCGGACGCTGCCCGGGCCGCGTCAGCCCGGCGAGGTGTCGCCGCGCTCGATGCTCGTCGGCTTCCTGCACTCGCGCTGGTCGCGAGCCGTGACCCACCCGCTGGTCCCGCCGGTCCTGTTCATCGGCAGCCTCTACGGGCTGTACTTCACCCCGGCGTTCGGGTGGCTGATGTCCAACCACCTCGGACACGCGGCGATGGAGCTGCACTTCCTCGGCGTCGGCACCCTGTTCTACTACGTCCTGGTCGGTGTCGATCCCTCGCCGAGAGCCCTGGCCCCGTTCGTGCGGTTCGCCCTGCTGATCGTGACCGTCCCGTTCCACGCGTTCTTCTCGATCGCGATCATGTCGGCCTCGACCGTGCTGGCTGCTTCCTACTGGCAGACCATCGACCGTCCCTACTCCACCGACCTGCTCGACGACCAGTACCTCGGCGGCAGCGTCTCGTGGGCGCTCGGGGAGGTGCCGTTGCTGCTGGTCCTCATCGCGCTGTTCGTGCAGTGGATCCGCAGCGACGTCCGCGACGCGCGCCGGCTCGACCGCGCGGCCGACCGGGACGACGATGCTGCGCTGGAGGCGTACAACGCCCACCTCAGGGACCTCGCGGCCCACGGGCGCCGCCGGGACCCCTAGAGGTCAGTCCGGCACCGACCAGACCGTGCCGCGGGCGCTGACCCGGACCGTGTCGTCCGGGCGCGGGGGCGGGCCGTGGTGCCGCACCAGCAGGTCCTGCCCCGTCCCGAGGTGCACCTGGACCAGGGAGCTGTCACCGCGGAACTCCACGCCTCGGACCCGTGCATCGGCGCCGTGGTCCCCGAGGGTGAGCTGTTCCGGTCGCAGGACCACCCGGTGGCCGCGCACGGGGCCGTCCACGCCGATCGGCCCCAGCACCGTGTGGGCCACGTCGGCCTCGATCCGGGCGTCGAGCACGATCGCGTCGCCGACGAAGGCGGCCACCCAGGCGTCCGCGGGCCGGGTGTAGACCTCGCGCGGGGTGGCCTGCTGCAGGATCACGCCGTCGCGCATCACGGCGACGTCGTCGGCCAACGAGAGCGCCTCGCCCTGGTCGTGGGTGACCAGGACCGCGGTGGCACCCTCCAGACGGATCAGGTCCCGGACGTCGCGCCTGACCACCTCACGCAGGTGGGCGTCGAGGGCCGAGAACGGCTCGTCGAGCAGGACGAACGCCGGCCGCGGAGCCAGCGCCCGGGCCACGGCGACCCGCTGCTGCTGTCCGCCCGACAGCTCGTGCGGGTACCGGTCGCCCAGGTCCTGCAGGCCCACCAGCTGCAGCATCTCGGCGGTCCGGGAGGCCCGGCCCGGGTCGTGGGCCAGACCGTAGGCCACGTTGGCGGCGACGGTGAGGTGGGGGAACAGGGCCCCGTCCTGCGGCACGATGGTGATGCGCCGGCGCTCCGGGGGCACGACCCGTCGCCCGTCGTCGACGAGCCGGTCCCCGACGCTGACCATGCCAGAGGTTGCACGGTGGAACCCGGCCACGACCCTCAGCAGGGTGCTCTTGCCGCAGCCGCTGGGTCCGAGCACGGCCGTGAGGCAGCCCCGGCCGACCTTGAGGTCGACGCCGTGCAGGACGGCGTTGGAGCCGTAGGAGGCGTGCAGGCCGCTGACGGTGAGGTCGGACGTCATCGGGGTCCCTCCCAGGCCTGGGGTCGCGACAGCCAGAAGGCCGGCAGGGCGGCCAGCACCAGCAGGGCCAGAGCATAGGGCGCAGCGGCGCCGTAGGCCGAGGCGTTGGTGCGGCTCCAGATCTCGGTGGCCAGCGTCTCGTAGCCGGTCGGACGGAGGATGAGCGTCGCCGGCAGCTCCTTCATGGCCGTCAGCATGACGAGCAGCGCCCCGGCGGCGATGCCGGGGGAGGCGAGCCGCCAGGTGGTGGACCGTTGGGCGGCGACCGGGCCGCGCCCCAACGACCGCGCGGTCAGGGCCAGCTGGGGGGACACCAACGAGATCGAACCGCGGGTGGCGCCGATCGCCTTGGGCAGGAACAGCACGGCGTAGGCGAAGACGAGGACCGCGGTGGTCTGGTAGAGGTCGGGCACGATCCGTAGCGAGAAGTAGACGAGCGACAGGGCGACCACGATGCCGGGCAGCGCGTGTCCGGTGTAGCCGCCGGTCTCGACCGCCGCGACGGCGCGGCCGCGGTACCGGGCCGCCAGTGCACCGATGGGGATGGCCAGGAGCAGCACCACCAGCGCGGCCGCGGCCGACACGCCCACGGTGCCGACGACGGCTGCGACCAGCTCGTCCCACTGCAGGGACCGGGAGGTGCCCTCGCCGAGACGCCGGAACAGTGCGACCACGGGGACCACCAGGGCGATCACCGGGAGGACGAACATTCCCGCCATCACGGGTGCGGCCCACCGGCCGGGGTCGATCGGCTCAGGCGGACGCCGGACGCCCGATCCGGTCCGCCACCGTTCGCCCCGGCCACGCAGGCGTCTCTCCCCGGCGACCAGCGTCAGGGCGATGACGGCGAGCATCAGGGCCAGGACGACGGCGCTGTCACGACCGATGAACGACTCGTACTGGCGCTGGATCGCGAAGGTGAAGACCGGGAAGCGGAACATCGACACGGCACCGAAGTCCGACAGGACGTAGAGCGCGACGAGCAGGGTTCCGGCACCGGCGGCGGGCGCCAGCTGGGGGAGGGTCGCGGTGCGCCACGCCTCGGTCGGGCCGCGGCCGAGCGACCGGGCGACCTCCGCCGGAGCGGGATCGGCGCTGCGCAGAGCAGCGGCGACCGGGAGGGTGACGTACGGCGTGCTGACCGCGGTGAGGATGAGCCACGACGGCACGAAGCCGCTCCACCCGGGAAAGGTGGCGAGCCACCCGTAGGCCGACACGTACGACGGGACGGCCAGCGGCAGGGCGGCCAGCATCAGCCATGCGGCTCCGCCCGGGAGGCGCAGGCGGGTGGTGGCCCAGGCCGTCGCCATCCCGATGACGAGGCAGGAGGCGCACACGGCGGCGGTGAGGCCCAGGCTGCGGACGACGAGGGAGAGGGTCCGGCCACGCCAGACCGTGTCGGCCACGTCCGACCAGCCGACGTCGATGCCCCGGACCAGCAGGTACCACAGCGGGACCGACGCGACGAGAGCCCCCGCCCCCGCTGCGAGCAGCAGGGGGAGCGGGGGTCGCGTCGTGGCCGGCGGGGTACTCAGAGCAGTCCGGCCCCTTCGATCATGGTGACCGTGGCGGCGAGGTCCGCCAGGTCGGACAGGTCGATGTCCGGTCCTTCCAGGTCCTGCAGCGGCGGCAGTCCCTCCGGCGCGGCGACGCCCGGCACGAGCGGGTACTCGAAGGTGTTCTCGACGAAGTACGCCTGTCCGGTCTCGGAGATCAGGTACTCGACGAACGCCAGCGCGTCCGGGTCGTCGGAGAGGACACCGGCGCCGGTGACGTTGACCAGGGCGCCCGGGTCGCCCGGGTCGGCGAACTTCAGCTGCGCGCGCATGTTCTCGGCACCGACCTCGTCGGCGGCCCGGAACCAGTAGTAGTGGTTGATCAGGCCGATGTCGAGGGCGCCGTCGTCGACGGCGGTGAGGGTCGCGACGTTGTTCTCGTACTCCTGCAGGTCGTTGCTCTCCATGCCCTCGAGCCAGGCGCGGGCGGCGTCGTCGCCCTCGGCCACGCGGTACGCCGTGACGAAGGCCTGGAAGCTCGCGTTGCCGGGCGGGAACCCGACCCGGCCGCTCCACTCGGGCTCGGCGAACGTCGCGACGGTGCCGGGGACCTCGTCGGCGGAGAGCTCCTCGCCGTCGTAGGCGATGACGCGGGCGCGGCCGGTGATGCCGACCCAGGAGCCGTCGGTCGAGGTGAACTCGGGGAGCACCGCGCCGGTGATGTCGGCGGGCAGCTCGCGCAGGAGTCCCTCGTCGGCCAGGGCGCCGAGCGCGCCCGCGTCCTGCGACAGGAAGACGTCGGCCGGGGTGCGGTCACCCTCGTCGATCAGCGTCGCGGCGTGCTCGGTGGTGCCGGCGTAGCGGGCCTCGACCTGGATGCCGGTCTCCTCGGTGAACTGCTCGATGAGCGGCGACACCAGCTCCTCGTCACGGCCGACGTAGACCACCAGGGCATCGCCGGACGCGGTGTCGTCGGGGTCCGATCCGCAGGCGGTCAGCACCAGCAGGCTGCTCGTCAGGACGAGGGCGGATCGCAGGAGGCGGGGACGTGCGGAGGTCATGAAACTCCTCGGGTCGGGCGTGCTTAGGCGAGGCGAGCCTAACATCGGAGTCGCGGCCGGGCAGACCACGGCCGGTGCGCGGACGGACCGAGGGGTCCGCCGGGCACCGGCCGGGTCGGGCGGGGGTGGATCAGAAGATGATGGATCCGCCGGTCGTCGCCGCGGTGAACCGCTCCTGGGCGTCGGCCCAGTTGACGATGTTCCACCACGCCTTGACGTAGTCGCCCTTGACGTTGAGGTAGTCGAGGTAGAAGGCGTGCTCCCACATGTCGAGCTGGGTGATCGGGATCAGCGTCGCCGGGATGTTGGCCTGCTGGTCGTAGAGCTGGACGACGAGGAGCTTCTGTCCGAGCGAGTCCCAGGCGAGGATCGCCCAGCCGGACCCCTGGATCGTCAGGGCCACCTGCTCGAAGTGGGCCCGGAACGCGTCGTACGAGCCGAAGTTCTCGTCGATCGCCGCGGCCAGCTCCCCGGTGGGCTTGTCGCCGCCGTCGGGGGAGAGGTTCTTCCAGAAGATCGAGTGGTTGATGTGGCCGCCGAGGTTGAACGCGAGGTTCTTCTCGATGCCGGCGATCGCGCCGTAGTTCTCGGTCGCGCGGGCCTCCTCGAGCTTCTCCAGGGCCGTGTTGAGCCCACCGACGTAGTTCTGGTGGTGCTTGGAGTGGTGCAGCTCCATGATCTTGCCGGAGATGTGGGGGTCCAGATCGCCGTAGTCGTAGTTGAGCTCGGGCAGGGTGTAGTCGGCCACGTGTCCTCCTCGGGTTCGGGCCACGCTGGGCCCGGGGATGTGCTGACGTCCGTTCTCCTCCATCTTGGCACTCGGCGCCGTGAGAGCAAGGCCACCCCCGTCGCGACTCACGATCCGGACCCCGTGCGGGCGGTCCCGATGACCTAGGCTGACCGTGGACGGTGTGCCGGTCGGCGGCATGCGCACTCGGTAGAGGAATGAGGCACCGTGGCGACGACGGGCGAGGACCGGGTCTTCACGATCCCCAACCTCCTCAGCTTCGTCCGGCTGCTGCTCGTCCCGGTGTTCCTGTGGCTGGTCCTCGGCCCGGAGGCCGACGAGCTGGCGCTCGTGGTGCTGGTCGTCTCCGGCATCACCGACTACCTCGACGGCAAGCTGGCGCGGAGCCTCGGTCAGACCTCCAAGATCGGCGCCATCCTCGACCCGGTGGCCGACCGGTTGTACATCCTGGCCGTGGTCGTCGGCCTCGGGCTGCGCGAGATCATCCCCTGGTGGTTGGCCGTCGCCCTGCCGCTGCGCGACGTCTTCCTGTTCAGCCTCGTACCGTTCCTGCGCACCCGCGGCTACAGCTCGCTGCCGGTGCACTTCCTGGGCAAGGCGGCCACGGCCGGCCTGCTGTACGCCTTCCCGCTGCTGCTCCTGGGGGACGGGTCGGGCACGGTCGCCGACCTCGCCAACGTCTTCGGCTGGGCGTTCGCGATCTGGGGCGTGGGTCTGTACTGGTGGGGAGGCGTGCTCTACGCGTTCCAGGTCCGCAAGCTGCTCGCCAGCACCGAGCGCGTGGCCGGCTGAGCGGGTCGCCATGGCCACCTCCCGCAGCGACGACCCGGTCGAGCCGCGCACCCCGTACAGCCAGGAGTCCGTCGGCCTGCTCGACCAGATCGCCGAGCGTGCTCTCGACGACGACTACTACCTCGTCCGTGACGGTCGCTACTCCCGGTCGCGCACCGTCAACGGGTTCGGGACGGCCGTGGTGGTCACGGTGTTCGCCCTCATGGTCACCATCACCGCCGTGCAGAACTACCGCGACCGGCCCGCCAGCGAGGCGACCCGCGAGACCTTGATCGCCGACGTGCGGGCTCGGCAGGCCCAGCTGGAGACGCGGGAGGCGCAGGCTGCGGCGCTGTCGGCGGAGGTCGAGGACCTGCAGGCCGCCGACGACACCACCGAGACCGGCCAGCGGGCCCGGCTCCTCACCGGGGCGTCGGAGGTGACCGGCCCCGGGATCGTCATCTCGATCGATCCCGGCGACGGCGACGTCAGCGATGCCGAGCTGCGCGGCGTGGTCAACACGCTGTGGGCGGTGGGGGCGGAGGCCGTCGCGCTCAACGGCCAGCGCATCGGTGCCCTGACCTCGATCCGTTCCGCCGGCGGCACCCTGACCGTCAACTTCCGCTCCGTCGGTCCGCCCTACACGATCGAGGCGATCGGTGCCTCCGACACGCTCGCCGAACGTTTCCTCGACAGCGGTGAGGGTCGGTACTGGGAACGCCGCGAGCTGGGTGGCACGCTGGTCTTCGGGTTGTCGCCTGCCGACGACCTGCGGCTGGATGCCGCGCCCGTCAGTCGGACCACGGTCTCGGTGGCCGCAGTGGAAGGAGGCGCCCCATGATCCCGGTCATCGGCCTCGTCGTCGGCGTCACGGCCGGCCTGCTGCTGCAGCCCACGGTGCCGCTCGCGCTGCAGCCGTACCTGCCCATCGCGATCATCGCGGCGCTCGACGCCGTCGTGGGGGCCGTACGGGCCCTGGGCGAGAAGCGGTTCGACGACCGCGTGTTCGTCATCTCCTTCATCTCCAACGTGGTGATCGCCGCACTCATCGTCTTCCTCGGTGACCAGCTGGGGGTCGGGTCGCAGCTCTCGACGGGTGTGGTCGTCGTCCTCGGCATCCGGATCTTCGCCAACGCCGCCGCCATCCGGAGGAGGATCTTCCGTGCCTGAGGTCGAGGAGCATCCAGTGGGAGGGGCGGCACGGCGGCGCCCGATCGCCCGACAGGTCTTGGTCGCGGTCCTGCTGGGCACCTTCGCCTTCGCCCTGACCGTCCAGGTCCGTCAGGACGACGGAGAGGCCTTCTCCTCGGTGCGAGGGGTCGAGCTGGTGGAGCTGCTCAAGTCCCTGGAGGCGGCCAACAGCCGGTTGGGGGAGCAGATCGGCGAGCTGAGCCAGACCCGCAGCGACCTGTTGTCCTCCACCGACCAGTCGGCGACGGCCGAGGCGGAGGCCCGGCGGCGCAGCGAGGAGCTCTCGATCCTGGCCGGCCGGGTGGGCGCCACCGGGCCCGGGGTGCGGATCACCGTGGCGGACCCGTCCGGCACCGTCGACGCCGGACTGCTGCTCGACACCGTGCAGGAGCTGAGGGATGCCGGCGCCGAGGTGATCGTCATCAATGGCACCGCCCGTGTCGTCGCGCAGACCTGGTTCGGCGACGACACCGACGGCGTGCGCGTCGGTGGTCGTCTCGTCGAGCGTCCGTTCGTCATCGAGGCCATCGGCGATGCCGAGACGATGGCGTCGGCGCTGCAGATCCGCGGGGGGATCGCCGACCGGTTCGCCGGCCGCGACGCCCGGCTCGCGGTCCGCCTGGTCGAATCGGTCACCATCACCGCATTGGTCGACCCGGTGACCCCCGAGTACGCTCGTCCGGGGTCGTGACCTGCGACCCGGACGCGCCCTGACCGCGTCCCTGACGCCCGTGGCCGAGGAGCAGCCGTGATCCCCGAGGACCTGTACTACAGCGAAGAGCACGAGTGGGTGCGCGTCGACGACGACGTCGTCACCATCGGGATCACCGACTACGCCCAGGACGCCCTGGGCGACATCGTCTACGTCGAGCTGCCCGCGGTCGGCGACGTCCTCCAGGAAGGCGCCGTCGTGGGCGAGCTGGAGTCCACGAAGTCCGTCAGCGACATCTTCTGCCCCGTGGCCGGCGAGGTGATCGCCCGCAACGACGCGCTCGACGGAGGGCCGGAGGTCATCAACTCCGACCCCTACGGCGAGGGGTGGTTGCTGAAGCTGCGGGTCACCGACGACGACCCGACGGCCGGCCTCCTGACGGCCGAGCGCTACACCGCCATCACGTCGGCGTAGTCATCGTCCGCAGACCTCCCGGAGTGTTAGGTTGGACCCATCGCCCGTCCGAGCCGACCAGGAGTGATCAGGGATGTCCTCGCCTGCTGACGAGTCCGGCGTCTCCGGGCCGATGAGCGACCACACGTCGCACATCCCCGTCGTCGACCACGACACCGAGGAGATGAGCGCCACCGACATCTCCGCGGTCGAGAACCTGCCCGCCGGCAGCGCCATGCTGCTGGTGCAGCGTGGTCCCGACGCCGGCGCGAGGTTCCTGCTCGACTCCGACGACATCTCGGTCGGACGGCATCCCGACAGCGCGATCTTCCTCGACGACATCAGCGTCTCGCGTCGGCACGCGGTCTTCCGCCGCACCGACGTGGGGTTCACCGTCGCCGACCTCGGCAGCCTCAACGGCACCTACGTCAACCGCGACCGGATCGACGGCGACGTCGTCCTGTCCGGTGGCGACGAGGTCCAGTTCGGCAAGTACCGCCTCATCTACTTCGCAGGGGCCCTGCGAGGCGGCGCATGACCGAGCCGATGCCCGAGATCGCGCGTCTGGGCATCGGCAAGGTGCTCGACGAGATGCGGGTCGAGTTCCCTGATCTCACCATCACCAAGATCCGGTACCTGGAGTCCGAGGGGCTCCTGGAGCCCGAACGCACCTCCTCGGGGTACCGCAAGTTCTCGTTCGCCGACGTCGAGCGTCTGCGCTTCATCCTGCGCCAGCAGCGGGATGCCTTCTGGCCGCTGAGCCACATCCGCGAGGTCCTCGACGACATGGACAACGGCCGGGTCCCCTCGGCCGGACGCTGGTCGCCGAGCGTGGCCCTCGCGGCCGACGACCTGCCCGACGCCGCCACCTTCTCCGAGAAGCCCAGCCAGGTCCGGCTGACGCGCGCCGACCTGCTCGAGGCGGCCGGCATCGACGGCGACGTCCTCGACGAGCTCGAGGCGCACGGGGTCATCGAGCGCCGACCGAACCAGACGTACTACGACGGTGACGACCTCGCCGTGGCCAACCTGGCGGGGGAGTTCGCCCAGCTGGGGGTCGAACCCCGTCATCTCCGGCCGTTCCGGGCGGCCGCGACCCGTGAGGTCAGCCTGATCCGTCAGGTCCTGGACCCACGCGCAGGCGACGACGCACAACGGGTCACCGCCGACCTCGCGGCGCTGTCGGTGCGCCTGCACACCCTGCTGGTGCGACACGGACTGCAGGGTCGCTGATCGCGGTGCGCGAGGTCGAGGTCGTCGGGGTCCGGGTCGAGATGCCGACCCAGCAGCCGCTGGTGCTGCTGCGGGAGGCCGAGGGCTCGCGGTTCGTGCCGATCTGGATCGGCGCGGTGGAGGCGTCCGCGATCGCGTACGCCCACCAGGGCACCGAGACGGTCCGCCCGTTGACCCACGACCTGATGAACCAGCTGGTCGTCGCGCTGGGCGACGAGCTCGACCGGGTCGAGATCGTCGACGTCACCGACGGGGTGTTCTTCGCCGAGCTGCGGTTCGCCTCCGGTGCCGTCGTCAGTGCGCGGCCGTCGGACTCGATCGCCCTGGCCCTGCGGGCCGGCGCCCGGATCTTCTGCGCCGAGGACGTGCTGGACGACGCCGGCATCGTGTCGACCTCCGAGGAGGAGGCCGAGGTCGAGAAGTTCCGTGAGTTCCTCGACGAGATCGAGCCCGAAGATTTTGGTTGAGGTGCGAGGAGCTCTGCGACGAGCCACGAAACCCGGTGAGGTGCACGCCCGACGCGGGGATGGTGGTTTCGAGGCTCGGGCGCGGGGCGCCCTCGCACCTCAACCACCGAGCGGTGGCGCGGGGACAATGGTTTCGAGGCTCGGGCGCGGGGTCCCCTCACACCTCCACCACCGAGTGGTCCAACCCTCGAGCGGCCCTCAAGGGTTGCGACACGCCGCGCCGGACGCTCGGTCGTTGACCCGGCCAAGTCTCACCCTTACCTTGAGACTACCGAGGGAGCCCCCGGCGTCACCGCGCCGCGGTAGGCTGCACCTCACCCCGTTCGGAAGGCCGGTGTCATGATCGAACCTCGCGACGAGAGCACGGATACCGGCGTCGCCGTGGCGAAGGCCGGAGACCAGGGTCTGTTGTTCACCGACGACCTGGCGCCGATGCCGGTCGACACCGGTTTCCGCGGTCCCACCGCGTGCTCCGCGGCCGGCATCACCTATCGCCAGCTGGACTACTGGGCCCGCACGAAGCTCGTGGAGCCGAGCGTCCGCTCCGCGACCGGGTCGGGCACGCAGCGCCTCTACTCCTTCCGCGACGTCCTGCTGCTCAAGATCATCAAGCGACTCCTCGACGCCGGGGTCTCGCTGCAGCAGATCCGCACGGCCGTCGAGCACCTGCGGGAGCGCGGCACCGACGACCTGACCGAGGTCACCCTGATGAGTGACGGCGCCAGCGTGTACGAGTGCCGGTCGGCCGACGAGGTCATCGACCTGCTCCAGGGTGGTCAGGGAGTGTTCGGCATCGCCATCGGCGGTGTGTGGAAGGAGATCGAGGGGTCTCTCCTGGAGCTGCCGAGCGAGCGTGCCGAGGACCCGTCCACCGGGGCGGCCGACGAGCTGGCTGCACGGCGCCGCGCGCGCGACGTGGGTTAGGCTGACCGTGCTGATGATGACGCGTGGGAGAGACTGACCCACCCAGGGCAGCGCCGAAGGGGCAATTCCTCCCCGGAACCTCTCAGGCACCCAGGACCACGCGGGCGAGGCGATTCTGGAGCGAGCCGTGCGTGACAGAAGGGGAGGGGTGTATCCCCTCGACCCGTCTGGAGCCCTCCCGTGACACCGTTCGTCAACCGCCACATCGGCCCCACCGCCCGCGACGTCGACGCCATGGTCCGCCGCGTCGGTCATGACAGCCTCGACGCCATGATGAGGGCCGCGGTGCCCGCCGGCATCCGCACGGCCGGTGAGGTCGATCTGGACGCGGTGGGGACGTCCGAGCAGGACACGCTGCTGGGCCTGCGCGAGCTGGCGGCGCAGAACGTGCCCGGGGTCGCGATGATCGGTCTGGGCTACCACCCGACGGTCACGCCGCCGGTCATCCGGCGCAACGTGCTGGAAGATCCGTCCTGGTACACCGCCTACACGCCCTACCAGCCGGAGATCTCGCAGGGTCGCCTGGAGGCGCTGCTCAACTACCAGACGATGGTCGGCGACCTCACGGGGCTGCCGACGGCGAACTCCTCGCTGCTCGACGAGGGAACCGCGGCCGCCGAGGCGATGACGCTGATCCGGCGGGCCGTGCGCGGACGTGACGATGCGCCGGTGGTGGTCGACGAGGGTCTGCATCCTCAGACGATCGCCGTCATCGCGACCCGGGCCGAGGCCCTCGGCATCGACCTGGTGATGGCGGACCTGCGCGACGGGCTCCCCGTGCAGGACTGCGGCGGCGCGATCATCGCCTACCCGCGCAGCGACGGGGCGGTCACCGACCCGCGGGACGTGATCGAGGCGACGCACGCCGCCGGTGGTCTCGCGGTGGTCGTGGCCGATCCGCTCGCCCTGGTCCTCCTGGCCTCGCCCGGCTCGCTGGGCGCCGACGTTGCGGTCGGGTCGAGCCAGCGTTTCGGGGTGCCGATGTTCTACGGTGGCCCGCACGCGGGGTACATGGCCGTGCGCGCCGGCCTGGAGCGACACCTGCCGGGTCGTCTCGTCGGCGTGTCGGTCGACGGCGCCGGCCGACCCGCGTACCGCCTGGCCCTGCAGACGAGGGAGCAGCACATCCGCCGCGAGAAGGCGACGTCGAACATCTGCACCGCCCAGGTGCTGCTGGCCGTGACCGCGTCGATGTATGCGGTCTACCACGGTGCGGAAGGGCTGCGGCAGATCGCCGAGCACACCCATGCCCGGGCCGCCCGGCTGGCCGACGGTCTCTCCGCCGGCGGCATCGACCTGGTGTCTGCGGAGTTCTTCGACACGGTCGTGGCCCGCGTGCCCGGCCGCGCCGACCAGGTGGTCGCCGCGGCCCGGCGGGCCGGGGTCCACCTCCGGCTCGTCGACGCCGACCACGTCGGTGTCACCACGGCCGAGACCACGACCGATGCCGACCTCGAGTCGGTCTGGTCGGCCTTCGGGGTGCCCGGCGCGCCGGCCTCCGGTGCGTCGAGGCTGCCCGAGACCCTGCTGCGGACCGATCGCATCCTGACCCACCCGGTGTTCTCCGACCACCGCAGTGAGACCCAGATGCTGCGGTACCTCAAGAAGCTGAGCGACCGTGACTACGCGCTCGACCGCGGCATGATCCCGTTGGGGTCCTGCACGATGAAGCTCAACGCCACCGCGGAGATGGAGCCGATCAGCTACCCCGGATTCGCCGACCTGCACCCGTTCGTCCCGGCCGAGGACGCCCGGGGCTACATCACCCTCATCGACCGCCTGGAGTCCTGGCTCGCGTCGGTCACCGGCTACGCCGGGGTCTCGATCCAGCCGAATGCGGGCTCGCAGGGTGAGCTCGCCGGCCTGTTGGCGATCCGCGCCTACCACCGCAGCCGCGGTGACGTGGGTCGTACGGTCTGCCTCATCCCGAGCTCGGCCCACGGCACCAACGCGGCGTCAGCGGTCATGGCCGGCATGAGCGTCGTGGTCGTCCGGTCGACCGACGACGGCGAGGTCGACCTGGACGACCTCCGGGCCCAGTGCGAGAAGCACGCCGACGACCTGGCCGCCATCATGGTGACCTACCCGTCGACCCACGGGGTGTACGAGCACGGCATCACCGAGCTGTGCGAGGTGGTGCACGCACACGGTGGGCAGGTGTACGTCGACGGCGCGAACCTGAACGCCCTGGTCGGGCACGCCCGCCCGGGCGAGTTCGGCGGTGACGTGTCCCACCTGAACCTGCACAAGACGTTCTGCATCCCGCACGGCGGCGGTGGGCCCGGGGTGGGCCCGGTGGCCGTGGCTGCGCACCTGCTGCCCTTCCTGCCGTCACACCCGCTGCACCCGGACCCGGAGCGGCGTGAGGGCATCGGCGCCATCAGCGCGGCCCCGTTCGGCTCGGCCGGGATCCTGCCGATCCCGTACGCCTACATCGAGATGATGGGTGCGGACGGACTCACCGAGGCGACCTCGGTCGCCGTCCTGTCGGCCAACTACGTGGCCGCGCGGCTCCGGGACGCCTACCCGGTGCTGTACACCGGAGCCGGCGGGCTGGTCGCCCACGAGTGCATCCTCGACCTGCGCGGTCTGACCAAGTCCGCCGGACTGACGATCGACGACGTGGCCAAACGACTCATCGACTACGGGTTCCACGCTCCGACGATGAGCTTCCCCGTGCCGGGGACGTTGATGATCGAGCCCACCGAGTCCGAGGACCTGGCCGAGCTCGACCGGTTCTGCGACGCGATGCTGGCCATCCGGGCGGAGATCGACCAGCTGGTCGCCGGGGACCTCGACCCCGACGACAACGTGCTGGTCAACGCGCCCCACACGGCGCGTGAGCTGCTGGAGTGGTCGCACCCGTACTCGGTCGCCGACGGGGTGTTCCCCGCCGGTTCGACCGACGACAAGTACTGGCCGCCGGTGGGCCGGATCGACCAGGCCTACGGTGACCGCAACCTGACGTGCAGCTGCCCTCCGATCGAGGCGTTCAGCGAGAGCTGAGGGCGGGCTCCCACCAGCGGGTGACCCGCTCGACGACCGGGTCCGGCGTCCGGACCCACCCGACGTGCTCGGTGGTGCCGCCGTCCGGTGCCTCGCTGCGCAGGTAGGTCGAGCGGGTCGTGGAGGCCGGTTCGAGGAACTGGTCGACGAACGCGTCGGTCGAGGCGGACACGGCGTAGGCGTCACCCTGCAGCTTCACCACCAGCGACGGCGTCGTGACCCGGCGGGGAACGGCGAAGGGCGGCCGGCCCGTGACCGCCCAGCGCGCCCACTGCCGCATGAGGGTGGTGGCGCCGGGCCCCCCGAAGGCCGGCCGGGGGACGAATCCGAAGGCGCTCGTGAGGGGGCGCACCGCCAGGGCCATGGCGAGCACCGGGAGCCCGCCGAACGGATACCGGCGAAAGTGCGGGACGGAGGCCCCGACCAGGACGAGGCCGTCGCTGGGGAGTCGCTGCAGGTCGTGCGCCACCGCCAGCTGCGCGCCGAGACTGTGGCCGAGCAGGATGATCGGGCGGTCCGGATCGGCGGCCCGGTGGTCGGCCACGGCCTCCGCCACCACGGCGATCTCGTCGTCGTAGGACCAGTCCTGCTGCCGTGACGCCCGTGGGGTGCAGTGCTCGAACCCACGCCGCGGCAGGGCGACCGCCTCCCAGCCGTGCCGTTCGAAGCTCTCCACCACTGGGCGGTAGAACCCCGACGGCACCGCCATGGCAGGGCAGATCAGGACGAGCGGACTGGGCACGGTCGTGCGGGGGTCAGACGTCCATCGACGCGATCGGCGCCGTGGTCGGCCGGTCGGAACCTCCGCGCGGCTCCACGGTGATCGCGACCCGGTCGGCGTCGCCGATGTCCTCCACCAGCAGCACCGAGGAGTCGTCGAAGACGCCCTGGGACACCGCGGTGTTGCCCTTCAGCGCCCACAGCTGGTACGAGCCGTCCTCGATGGTCGGCAGGTCCTTGACGACCAGCAGCGCAGCGTCGGCCCGAGTGGAGTGGATCATGCGCACCGAGGTGCCGTCGTCGAGCCGGGCCACGGTCTCGGCGCTGTCCTGGGCCGTCATGATCTGCTCGTACCGGGACTGCTCGGCACGGATCTCGACGACCTCCTCGTGCTCCATCACGTACGCCGTACCGGTGCCCGCGGCCACCAGCAGCGCCGCAGCCACGGCGAGCCGGGGCAGGAACGCCGGCACGCGACGCGACCGGAGTCCGACCACGGTGGGCCGCTCCTGCGGCGTGGCCGCGATCTGGGTCAGGAGACGCTCCCGCAGCGCGTCGGGTGCCGAGACGGGGGAGGAGTCGGCGAGACGGACGGCCGTCTCGAGGAACCCTCCCAGCTCGTCCAGGCACGACGGGCAACCGTCGAGGTGGCTCTCGAAACGCGCTCGCTCGTCGGCGTCGAGGGCATCGAGCGCGTACGGAGCGAGGAGCGCGTGGATGTCGGCACTCATGCGCTCACTCCCATGCAATCGCGCAGGCGGACGAGTCCGTCCCGCATTCTGGTCTTGACGGTCGCCGGGTTCGCTTCCAGGAGCGTGGCGACCTCGGCGTAGGTGTAGCCCTGGAAGTACGCGAGGTTGACGGCCTCGCGCTGGAGGTCAGTGAGACTCTGCATGCACCGGCGCACCTGTTCGTGCTCGAACTTGACCATGACCTGGTCGGTGACCTGGTCGTGGTCGGGTCCGGCGCTCCAGTCGTAGGCGTTCTCGCGGTCGGTGGCGGCCTGGTCGTGCCGGACGGCGTCGACGGCTCGCCGGTGGGCCAGGGTCAGCACCCACGACTTGGCCTTGCCTCGCGCCGGGTCGAAACGACCGGCGGTCTGCCACACCTGCATGAACACCTCCTGACTCACCTCCTCGGCTCGGGCGGGATTGCGGACGACACGTCGGGCGAGTCCGAAGACCGATGACGACAGGGCGTCGTACAAGGCGGCGAACGCGTTCTCGTCGCCACGGGCCACCTGGACCAGCAGGTCGTCGAGGTCGACGACCGGTGCGGCCTGTGGCACCGAGCTCAGTGCACGGGGTGCCGTTTCGCTCACGTCGCCCACCTTTCCGAAGAGTCTTCTACGAGTCATTCGCGGCTGCCTTCGTCAAGGATGGGTGGCTGGTGCGAGGAAGATCCTGCGACCGTGCTCACATCCTACGTTTCCGGGGCGTTTCGACGTGCACCGTGATGGCCCGCATGTGAGCATGGCGCCGTGACACCCCTGCGGATCGACCCCTACGCCTCTCCCGACCGTCCTCGTGCGGCCGTGCTGTTCCTGCACGGGGGGCAGCAGGAGAACCGCGAGGCGGTCGAGGACAAGCACGCCAGCTGGTGGCGGATCGCCGCCATGACCAAGCGGCTGCGCGGGTGGGCGGAGCAGGAGCACCTCGCCACCCACCTGCTGCAGTACCGGGAACGCGGCTGGAACGACCTCACCTCGCCGTCGCCGGTCCGTGACGCGCGGGAGACCCTCGACCTCCTCGCCGAGCAGCACGTGGACGTGCCGGTCGTCATCGTGGGCCACTCGATGGGGGGTCGCACCGCCTGCCGGGTGGCCGACCACCCGGCCGTCGTCGGGGTCGTCGGCCTCGCGCCGTGGCTGCCCGAGGACGAGCCGGTGGGCGCCCTGCAGGACCGGCACCTCCGGGTCATCCACGGCAGCCGCGACCGGTGGACCTCGGCGCCCCTGTCCCGCGAGTTCGTCGAGCGGGCCAGGCCCCTGGCGGCGAGCGCCTCGTGGGAGTCCCTGCCGGGCGCCGGTCACTTCATGTTCCGCCGTGTGTCGACCTGGAACGACTTCGTGAAAGACTCCGTGGCGGACATCCTGTCGGCGACGCCCCCCCGAGGGGAGGCGTCGCACCCCGGAGCCGGGGAGAGCCTCGAAGGACCTGCGTGAACGATCCGATCGCCTACGGCGTGGCTGCGCTGGCGCTGGCCGTGGCCCTGTTCGCCGCGTGGCACACCCTGCGGGACGAACCGTTCAGCAACCCGCTCTTCTACGCCGCCGGCGTCCTCCAGATCGTCCTGATCGCGCTGCTGGTCGGGGGATCGATCGCCCTCGGCCGTACGGAGCGCGACGTCGAGGGTGGTCTGTTCATCTCCTACCTGGTCACCGTCGTCGTGATCCCTCCCGCCGCGGTGGTCTGGGGCATCGCGGAGAAGTCCCGGTGGGGGACCGGCGTGGTGGTGGTCGCGATGCTGACCGTCTCGGTCCTCACGATCCGGCTGCTCGGCATCTGGCAGGGCCGCTATGTCTGAGCCCACGTCCGCGGGATTCGGTCGCGCCCTCGTCGCGGTGTACGGAGTGTTCGCCGTGGCCGCGGCCTCCCGGTCGATCTACCAGCTCTCGACGAGGGCCGGCGAGGCTCCGGTCGCGTACTCGCTGTCGGCGGTCGCCGGGGTCGTGTACGTCGCGGCCACCTGGGCCCTGGCCACCGACCGACGCCGGGCGGCCCTGGCCACCGTCGGCTTCGAGCTGGCGGGAGTGCTCGGCGTGGGGCTGCTCACGGTGGTCGACGACGACCTGTTCCCCGACGCCACGGTCTGGTCGGACTTCGGCGCCGGCTACCTGTTCATCCCCCTGGTGCTGCCGGTGGTCGGTCTGGCCTGGTTGCGCCGCACGCGGGACCCGTGACCCCGGCGGACTTCTCCTTCGTCACCCGGTGGACCTTCGACCACGACCGGGACCACGTCTGGGGCGTGCTGAACGAGCTGGTCGAGTCCGACGACCCGGCCGCCTGGTGGCGCTCGGTGTCCAGCAGCCGGCCCGACGAGGACTCGCTGCAGCTCGTCGTCCGCAGCGTCCTGGGCTACCGCCTGCGGATCCGGGTCCATGACCTCCGGATCACCCCGCCCGCGACGATGCGGTTCCGCGCCGACGGCGACCTCGTCGGTCGGGGTGTCCTCACGGCGGTCGCCACCGCGCCCAGCACGAGCCGCGTCGTCGTGGAGTGGGACGTCACCGTGACGCGCCCGTGGATGCGCCGCACCTCACGGATCCTGCGTCCGGGGTTCGTCGCGGCGCACCACGTGGTGATGTGGCAGGCCCGACGACAGCTCGGCCGCGTGGTGGACGCCGGCTGATCAGCGCCAGTGCGGGGAGAGGGCCACCACGTCGCCGATCACGGTGATCGCGGGCGCCCCGACGCCCACCGCGGCCGCCTCGGCGGCGATGCGGTCGAGCGTGGCCGTGGTGACCCGCTGATGGGGGGTGCAGCCACGCTCGATGACGGCCGCCGGGGTGGTCGGCTCGTGACCGGCGGCGATCAGCTGGGCCGCCGTGTCGGCGAGTCGTCTGACGCCCATCAGCAGCACGATGGTGTGGGAGGCGCGGGAGGGCAGCTCGCCCAGCGCCTCGTGACCCGTCACCACGCTGAAACCCTGCGCGACGCCCCGGTGGGTGACCGGGATGCCCGCGGCCGCTGCGACACCGATCGCCGACGTGACGCCGGGGACGACCTCGACGCGCACCCCGGCCGCCTCGCACGCCTGCAGCTCCTCACCGCCGCGACCGAAGACGTAGGGGTCGCCACCCTTCAGCCGCACCACGACCAGCCCCCGGCGGGCCCGGTCGACCAGGATCCGGTTGATCTCGTCCTGCGGCACGGGATGGTGGTCCGGCATCTTGCCGACGTCGACGACCTCGACGTCGGGGGCGAGCTCCTCGAGCACCGACACCGGTCCCAGCCGGTCGGTCACGACCACGTCGGCCTGGGCCAGCAGCCGCCGGCCCCGGGTGGTCAGCAGGTCGGCGTCGCCGGGCCCTCCGCCGACCAGGGCGACGAAGCCCTCGGGGTGATGGGTCCGGTGGCGCAGGGGCAGGTCCCCGCTCTGTAGCGCTGCGGCGACCGCGTCGCGCAGGGCCGCGGCACGCCCGGCGTCGCCGCCACCGCTCACCGCGACCGTCACGTCGTCGACCCGCGCGACCGCCGGGGCCCAGGCCGTCGACGCGTCGGGGTCACCGCCCTTCAGGCACCAGATCTGTCGACGCTCGGCCTCGGCCGCCACGCGGGCGTCCACCCCGGGATCACCGGTGGCGGTCTGCACGAGCCAGGCACCGTCGAGGTCGCCGTCGTCGTAGCTCCGTGCCAGCCACTCGATGTCGTTGCGGCCGATGGAGGCGGCCAGCGTGTCGGACACCTCCGGTGACACGACCACGACGTCCGCGCCCGCGCGCAGCAGCGCGGTGGCGCGCCGGGTCGCGACCAGACCGCCACCCACCACCACGACGCGGCGGCCCGACACGTGCAGGGTGAGCGGGAAGCTCACGTCTCAGCCCGTCGCGACCGACGACAGGAGGGCGTCGCCCACCATGCCGGCGGCGAGCGTGCCGCCGTCCTGGCCGTCGACCAGCAGGAAGGCCCCGGTGCTGCGCGAGTGGAGGTACTCCTCGGCCGGGATCGTGGAGGCGAGCCGCAGGGTCACGTGGCCGATGTCGTTGAGGCCCAGGGAGTCCGACGGCACGAGGTCGGCGGTGTCGAGGTCGAGCCGTCCGCCGACGCTCCTCACCAGGGCCTGCACGGTCCGGGTGCCGTGCTTGAGCAGCACCTTCGTCCCGGCGGTCAGCGGGTGCTCGGCCAGCCACGCGACGGTGCCGTCGATGTCCTGGGTCAGCCGGGGGACGCTGCGGGACGTGACGACCAGGTCGCCCCGTGCGACATCGACGTCGTCGGTCAGCCGCAGCGTGACCGACTGCGGCGCGAACGCCTCGGCCAGCTCGCCGTCCGCGGTGTCGATGCCGGCGACGGTGGTCGTGCGCCCGCTGGGCAGCACGGTGACGGGATCGCCGACGCGGACCAGACCGGACGCGATCTGCCCGGCGTAGCCCCGGTAGTCACGGAACCGCTCGTCCGCGGCGCTCTGCGGGCGGATGACGACCTGCACCGGGAAGCGCAGCGGTTCGGACTGCGGGTCGCCGACGGGGGAGAGCTGCTCGAGGTGCTCCAACAGGCACGGACCGTCGTACCACGGGGTGTGCGCCGACCGATCGACCACGTTGTCGCCCACCAGGGCGGACACCGGGATGGTGGTCACGTCGGTGAGCCCGAGCTCGCCCGCTGCAGCGAGGACCTGCTCCGCGACGGCCGCGTAGGTGGCCTGGTCGTAGTCGACCAGGTCGATCTTGTTGACCACCACCACGACGTGGGGGACCCGCAGCAGGGACGCCACCGCGAGGTGGCGCCGCGTCTGCTCCTGGATCCCGTGCCGCACGTCGACGAGCAGCACCACGACGTCGGCGGTGCTGGCGCCCGTCACGGTGTTGCGCGTGTACTGCACGTGGCCCGGGCAGTCGGCCAGGATGAACGACCGCTCGGCGGTGGCGAAGTACCGGTAGGCGACGTCGATGGTGATGCCCTGCTCACGCTCGGACCGCAGACCGTCGGTCAGCAGGGCGAGGTCCGCCGTGGCCAGCCCGCGGTCACGGCTGACCCGTTCGACGGCGTCGAACTGGTCGGCGAGGACCGACTTGGAGTCGAAGAGCAGCCGGCCGACCAGCGTGGACTTGCCGTCGTCGACCGATCCGGCCGTGGCCAGACGCAGCAGTGTCCGCATCAGAAGTAGCCTTCCTTCTTGCGATCCTCCATGGCGGCCTCGGAAGCCCGGTCGTCGGCGCGGGTGGCGCCCCGCTCGGTCAGGCGCGTCGCGGCGACCTCGACGATGACGTCCTCGACGGTGTCGGCGTCGCTCGCCACCGCGCCGGTGCACGACATGTCGCCCACGGTGCGGTAGCGGACCCGCCGGGTCGTGACGACCTCGCCGTCGCGGGGACGGGAGACGTCGCTGACGGCCACGAGCATGCCGTCGCGCTCGAAGACCTCGCGGTCGTGCGCGTAGTACAACGGCGGAAGGTCGATCTTCTCCTGGCCGATGTACTGCCAGACGTCGAGCTCGGTCCAGTTGCTGAGGGGGAACACGCGCACGTGCTCTCCGGCGCGGTGCCGGCCGTTGTAGAGGTTCCAGAGCTCGGGACGCTGGTTGCGCGGGTCCCACTGACCGAACTCGTCCCGCAGGCTGAACACCCGCTCCTTGGCCCGGGCCTTCTCCTCGTCCCGCCGTCCGCCGCCGAAGACGGCGTCGAACCTGCCCGCGGTGATGCCGTCGAGCAGCGGCTGGGTCTGCAGCTGGTTGCGCGTGCCGTCGCTGCGCTCGCGCAGGCGGCCGTCTTCGATGTAGTCCTGGACGCTCGCGACCTCGAGGCGGAGCCCGAGCCGATCGACGGTGCGGTCGCGGAACTGCAGCACCTCCGGGAAGTTGTGCCCGGTGTCGACGTGCATCACGGCGAACGGCACGGGTGCCGGCCAGAAGGCCTTCACCGCGAGGTGCAGCATGACGACGGAGTCCTTGCCGCCGGAGAACAGCAGGACGGGCCGCTCGAACTCGGCGACGACTTCACGGATGATGTGGATCGACTCGGACTCCAGCCACTGCAGCTGGGTGAGTCGGCGGTTCGGGTTATCGGTCATGGGTCCTGGTTCGTCGATCAGGTGTGCAGGCCGCACTCGGTCTTGTCCATCCCGGCCCAGCGGCCGGCTCGCGGGTCCTCCCCGGGGGCGACCCGGCGGGTGCAGGGGGCGCAGCCGATCGACGGGTAGCCGTCGTTGACCAGCGGGTTCACGATGATCTGGTGGTCGCGGGCGTAGTCCAGCACGTCGTCGAAGGTCCACGCTGCCAGCGGGTTGATCTTGACCAGCTGGTTCTTCGCGTCCCAGCCGACCAGGGGGGTGTCCGCCCGGGTGGGGCCCTCGTCGCGTCGTACGCCGGTGATCCAGGCCTCGTAGGTGCCGAGGGTCGCCGCGAGCGGCTCGACCTTGCGCATCTGGCAGCACAGGGCGGGGTCGCGGTCGTGCAGCGCGGGCCCGAACTCGGCGTCCTGCTCGGCCACGGTGCGGGTGGCGCGGACGTCGACGATCGACAGCCGCATGCTGGACTCCACGGCGTCGCGGGTGCCCAACGTCTCGGCGAAGTGGTACCCGGTGTCGAGGAACAGGGTGTCGACCCAGGGCAGGTGGTCGGCCACGACGGCCGGCAGGACGGCGTCGGCCATCGAGCAGGCCACCGCGGTGCGGTAGCCGAACTCCTCGGCCACCCACGCGAGCACCTCGTCGGTGCTGGCCGAGGCCAGCCGCTGCTCCGCGTCGTCGGCCACGGCCCGCAGCTCGGCGGCCGACCGGATGGGTCGCAGGCCGGCCTCGCGGTCCTCGTGGTGCTGGTCGCGGGCGCGGTCGTGCTCCCGTTGCCGCTCGCGGCGCTCGGCGAGTCCCATCGTGTCCATGTCGACCTCCTCGCAGCTCCGGGATTCATTCGTGGCAACGCCCAAGCGTAGGGCGCGTGTTCCCGCATCCCCGTGGCTGTCCGCATGCTGGCGCGTAGGCTCGTCCCATGGCCAGGTTCATCGACATCCATCCCGAGAACCCGCAGGCGCGCAACGTCGAGCAGGCGGTCGAGATCATCCGCTCCGGCGGGCTGATCGCCTACCCGACCGATTCGGGCTACGCGCTCGGCGCCCAGATCGGTAGTGCCGACGCGTTGACCCGCATCCGCTCGATCCGGGACCTCGACGACAAGCACCACTTCACGCTCGTCTGCCACGACTTCGCCCAGCTGGGGCACGTGGTGCAGGTCGACAACGCCGTCTTCCGGGCCGTGAAGGCCGCCACACCGGGGCCCTACACGTTCATCCTGCCCGCGACCCGCGAGGTGCCCAAGCGGCTGCTGCAGGCCAAGAAGCGCACCGTGGGGGTACGGATCCCCGACCACGTCGTGACGCAGGCCCTGGTCACGGCACTGGGGGAGCCGCTGCTGTCGTCGACGTTGATCCTGCCCGGCGAGACCGACCCGATGACGACCGCGTGGGAGATCGCCGAGGCGCTGGACGGCCGGATCGAGGCGGTCGTCGACGCCGGCGACGAGGTGGTCGGTCGTCCGACCACGGTGGTCGACCTGTCCGACGGTCATGCGCAGGTGCTGCGCGAGGGCGCCGGCGACGTCGGTCCGTTCCAGTAGTGGCCGCGCCGGACGGCCGACGTACCGTCGCGCTGGACGCCCTGGCGGTGATCGCGGCGTTCGTCGCGGTCCTCTACGTGATCGAGCTGGTCGACACGCTGCTCGGCGGCTCGCTGGACGACTTCGGGGTGAGGCCACGCAGCGACGAGGGGCTGCTCGGGATCGTGTTCGCACCGGTCCTGCACGTCGGCTGGGGGCACCTGGTGGCCAACACGCTGCCGTTGGTCGTGCTCGGATTCCTCCTGCTGCTGTCGGGCCTGCGCACGTGGGTCGCCGTGACGGCGGTCGTGTGGCTCGTGGGCGGACTGGGCACGTGGGTGGTCGGCGGCTCGAACACGATCCACCTGGGTGCCTCCGTCCTCGTGTTCGGCTGGCTCGTTCACCTGGTCGTCCGGGGGGTCTTCACCCGGAGCGTGGGCCAGATCCTCATCGGTGTCGGCGTCCTGCTCGTCTACGGCGGGGTGCTGTGGGGAGCGTTGCCCGGGACGCCGGGCGTCTCCTGGGAGGGTCACCTGTTCGGGGGAGTCGGCGGGGCGCTGGCCGCCTGGCTGCTCGCCCCTCGGTCAGATCCTGCGGTGGTCGACCCGTGACATGCGGGGCCCTCGACGGGGCGCGGTGGCCAGCGGGCTGAGCTCGAGCAGACGGACGACCCGCCAGCGGTGGGGCCGCCACGGCTCGAGGAACTCCTCGACCCGGTCCTCGGGCAGGGGCGAGCCGGTGAGGGGGACCCCCACGACCTTCGGCAGGTGGTAGTCGCCGATCGACACGGCATCGGCATCTCCGAGAGCCCGGGCTCCGACCTCGGCGGCGGTCCACACGCCGACGCCGGGCAGGCTGCGCAGGCCGCGGTACAGCACCGAGGGGTCCGGGTCGCGACCGAGCCGTTCGAGGGAGTTCGCGACCTGGAGGCAGCCCATCGCGGTGCGCGCCCGGCGCGGGTCGATCCCGGCCAGGTGCCAGTCCCACGACGCGATCGCCTGCCACCCCTCGGTGGTCGGGACCACCCGCATCCCGGCCGGAGCGGGCCCGGGCGCGGGCGTGCCGTACTGGAGGAGGAGGCGTCGCCACCCGGCGAAGGCATCGAGACCGACGACCTTCTGCTCGATGATCGCCGGGACGAGCGCCTCGACGACCCGGCCCGTGCGGGGCGGGCGCAGCCCGGGGAAGCGCCGGAACGCGTCGACCAGCAACGGGTGGCGCGGGACGAAGCCGTCCGGGTCGTCGCGGGCTCCCAGCAGGTCGGGGATGCCGGTGACGAGCTCCGCGGCACCCGGCCCCCACGCCGAGCAACTGATCCGGTCCGGCCCGACCTGTCGGAGCGCGTAGGTCACCGGACCGGACTCCATCCGCGAGGTCCGCCACGTCGTGCCGTCGGGCAGGACCCGCATCGTCGGATCGGCCGAACCGCGACGCAGGAGGGCCAGGCTCCGGCGCAGGTCGGCACGGAATCCCAGGTCGACGACTGCCTCGACCGCCTCGTCGGGCACCCCGCTACCCGCGTCGCCGGCGACGCAGGAACCTGCGTCCCACCGGGCGGTCGGTCGTGGTGGGCGCCGTGGCGACGGCCGCGCGCCGGCGCTCCCGCCAGGCGGACACCTCGGCCTCGACGTCGCGCAGGGGAGTGATGACCGGTGGGCCGCCCGTCAGCTGGCGGCGTGCCTCGACGATGCGCGCGTTGAACTCCTCGACGAGGCTCCGGACCGACTCCTCGCGGGTCTGACGGTCGAGCAGGTCGTCGAGGACTGCGTCGTCCTTGCGCAGCTGCAACGCCGGAGGCAGCACTCCGGTGATGCGTTCGCGTTCGATCAGCTGCTTGACCCACCAGTCGGGGTCGTGCGTCGTGGTCAGGTTCGGCAGCGGCTTGCCCGCGAGGGGCAGGTCGTCGAACTCGCCGCGCTCGATCGCCGCACGGATCTGCAGATCCACCCACAACGCGGTGTCCTCGACCCGTCGCCCGCGTGCAGGATCCTGCTCCGCCTCCTCGTCAGCCAGGCTGTCGGGGTCGGAGCGGTAGTGGGCGGCGCGGCGCCGGTGGTCGTCCATGATGTCCTCCCGACCAGGTTACCGGGGGAGTCACGCGGGGCTCCCCGGCGAGACCGGGCTCACACGGACGGAGGCCCTGATCGGCCTCGGGGCGTGGCCGTGCTCGGCTAGCATCTCGGCCATGTCCAGCCGATCCGCCCACGGCTGACCCCTGATGTACGACCCGTGGGGAGCCCTGACCCCGGCCGTGCTGGTGGTGCTCGTGTGGTTGGTGGTCGCCATGGGACTCGTGGTGCTCGGCCCGGAGCCCCGGGCGCGGCTGAGGCCGGCGGTGCGCCTCGCGATCGCTGTCGGCGGTACGGCCGGGGTGGTCGCGGTGCCGGTCGCGTGGTGGACCGACGACCCTCGGCACGGTGTCCTGGTCGGTGCGGTCGTCGCGTGGTCCTTCCTTCCCTGGGGCTGGGTGCGGCGCGACTGGACCCTTGCCGGGACGGTGGCGTGGGTGCTGAGTGTCGACGCCACGGTCCTGTACCTCGCCGCGGTGCTCCGGTGGACCCTGACCGCGGACCTGGGGCCGTGGACGACAGCGGCGAGCCTGGCCCTCTGGTGCGTCGAGGTCTTCGTGGCGCTGATCGGCCTGGCCTGCGCCTGGGAGCTGGTGGACGTCACAGCCCGGCACCGGTGGCGGCCCACCCGCGACCCCCGCCAGCTCCGCCGGGACGGCCGTCCCGTCCGCCCCTTCGTCAGCATCCACGTGCCCACGCACCAGGAGCCGCCGGAGATGGTGATCGAGACGCTGCAGCGGCTGGTCGACCTGGACTACGACGACTACGAGGTCCTGCTGGTCGACAACAACACCACCGACCCCGCCCTGTGGCGCCCCGTGCAGTCCTGGTGCGACCGGCAGGACCGGGTGACGTTCGTGCACCTCGAGAACTGGCCGGGCTACAAGAGCGGTGCTCTCAACCACGCCCTGACCCGTACGGACGACCGTGCAGAGGTCATCGGTGTCGTCGACGCCGACTATCTCGTCGACCCCGACTTCCTGACCGACTGCGCCCCGTGGTTCGGCTTCTCCGACGTCAGCTTCGTGCAGACCCCGCAGGACTACCGGGGGAGCGGGGCGTCGTCGTACTTCCGCCGGCTCCACCACTCGTACGCGTACTTCTTCTCCGTCTCACAGCGGTCACGCAACGAGCGCAACGGAGCGATCTTCGGCGGCACCATGGGACTGGTACGGCGCAGTGAGCTCGAGGCGGCGGGCGGCTGGGACGAGTGGTGCATCACCGAGGACGCCGAGCTCTCCCTGCGCCTGCTCCGACGGGGCGGCAGGGGAGTCCACCTCGATCGCGCCTACGGACAGGGGGTCATGCCGCTGACCTTCGAGTCGCTCAAGCGCCAGCGCTACCGCTGGTGCTTCGGCGGCGTGCAGATCCTGCGGATGCACGGACGGTCGCTGCTCCCCGGCCCGAGGAGCGCGACCAACCGGCTGACCCCGGCCCAACGGTGGGCCTACGTGAGCGGGGGACTGCAGTGGCTCGGTGACCTCGCGGCCCTCGCGTTCCTCGGCTTCCTCAGCATCGCGGCCGTCGACCTCGCGACCGGCGGGGACCTGCTGGTCCGCCGGCTGTCCGGGGTGCTGCTGGCGGCCGTCGTCGCCGTCGTCGCGATCGGTTCCCTGCGCGCGATCGCCTCGGTGCGCCGGGTGGGCAGGACGAGCTGGCGGGACTCCGTCGGAGTCTTCGGGTTGTGGTTGGCCCTCGGCATCACCGTGGCCCGGGCCTCGGCCAGGGCGGCCGTGGCCCGGGAAGGGGTCTTCCTCAGGACCCCGAAGGTCCGCGCCGGCACCTTCGGGGTCGCTCGCGCCCTCCGCCACAACACGCTGGAGTGCATCGTCGCCGGGTGGTGCGTGGTCATGGCCGCCCTCGCCTCGACCCACGCCAGCGGGGGAGCCGCTCTCGTCGCCGGACTCCTGCTGCTGCAGGGGGCGGGCCATGCGGCAGCACCGTTCAACAGCATCGCCGCGCAACGCTCCCACCTGCCGCCCTCGGTCGCGCCACGCCACCGCTCGATCGCTCGGCGGCGTAGGCTCGTTCCCGTCGTCCGAGGGGAGAGACCGTGAGCGCGTTGCCGGGTCGTCATGCTGTCGCGCTGGTCGTGGTGGACGTGCAGAACGGTGTGGTCGAACAGGCGTTCGAGCGGGACCGGGTCGTCGGGACCATCGCCGACCTCGTGGCCGGCGCGCGGGCGGCAGACGTGCCCGTGGTGTGGGTCCAGCACGCCGACGACGAGCTCGTCCGGGGGAGTCCGGCGTGGGAGTGGGTTCCCGAGCTGCGGCCGCGCGCGTCCGAGCCGGCGGTGCACAAGCAGTTCGGTGACGCCTTCGAGGCCACCGACCTGGAGCAGGTGCTCGCTGCCGCCGAGGTCGGATCGCTCGTCGTCGCCGGGGCGCAGACCGATGCCTGCGTCCGGTCGACGATCCACGGCGCCTTCACCCGCGGATACGACGTGACCCTCGTCGGCGACGCGCACACGACGGAGGACTTCACCGACTGGGGCGCGCCGCCGCCGGCCGACGTGATCGCCCACACCAACCTGTACTGGCACCACCAGGAGGCGCCGGGGCGGACGGCGGCGGTGGTGGCGGCAGGGGACGTGGTCTGGTCGGACCCCTGCCGTCGGATCTCCGCAAGTTGACATAATGTGCATTATCGGGGATCTTTCACCGAAGGCGGGAAGAGGTCCTGCACCGCACCGCGGGCTACGTTGCACCCATGGACAACTCGGCATCCGACGCCCGCCTGAGTGACGACGACAGGTCGTCGTTCGACCGGTTCGTGGAGGGCGCCTACCTGCGGGTCAGTCAGGCACCGTTCTTCTTCGTGTGCGCCGGTGTCGTCGTGCTGTGGTTCGCCAGCGTGCCGCTGTGGGTCGACCTCAAGCAGTGGCAGGTGGCGATCCACACGGTGGCGAGCGTCGTGTCGCTGCTGCTGCTCGTCCTGCTGGAGAACGCGAGCCGGCGGGCCGAGGAAGCGGCCCAGGAGAAGCTCAACGTCATCGCCGAGGCGCTCGCCGCCCTGATGGACTCACGCGGCGAGGCCGACCCCGACCTGCGCGAGGCAGCCGCCCGCCTGCGGGCCGCCGTCGGCCTGGAGGAGCGTCACTGACGCCCGACCCTCAGGAGCAGGGCTCCGGCGCCGAAGCAGCCGCACGAGGCCACCGCGAGCCACCCCACCATCTCCGAGGCACCCACGTGCGGCAGTGCCGCTGCCACGGGCGCGTCGACACGGAAGGTCTCGGCGGGCTCTCCGCACGGCGTGGTGGCCGCGTGGTTCTGGTCGGTCTGCACCGACGTGGTGACGAACGTGTACCACCCGGGTGCGGCGGGCGTGAAGGCCGGCGTCTCGATCTCACCGTCGCCATGGACGATGATCGATCCGCGACCTGCCAGCAGGGCCTGGTCACACGTCTCGGTCAGGTCGGGCCGCCGGGGGTACGGTCCGTGGACGGCCCAGACGACCTCGACCGCGGCCGGCCTCCCGTGCCCGTCGATGCCGCTCCACAGGCCCGCCACGGCGATGTGGTCGCTGACCGACTCACCGAGGGTCACCGTCGAGGAGGAGACCTGCGTGGTGAAGCGCGGCCGCCCCCGGTCGATCGTGGTGGTCTCGGTCACGACGCCGGCATCGACCACGACCGCCGGCTGACGGGCGACCCCGAAGTGGGTCACGTCCGACCACTCCGGCACCCCGAGGCGCCAGCTGAACCGCTCACCCGGCCGAGCGTCCGCGGGGATCGTCACCGCGGGAGTGAGGTACGGGGCGTCGCGACGTGTGCGTCGGCCCCCGTCGGCCGTGGACTCCCAGTGGACGTCGTCGGTGGTGTCGACCTCGACCGTGACGGTGGCCACCACCGGTGGATCCTGGGCCGCACCCGCGCCGTCCGCCGGTGGCAGGCGCACCAGCTCGGCGGTGACGGTGCCGGTGAATCCCACGGAGAGGTCCTCTCGCCACAGCGCGCCGTCGAGCCAGAGGGCGTCGACCACGCGCGCCCCGGGCTGGACCGCGGCGGCGAAGACGGCAGCGGGATCGTCGCCCGAGACCGGGAACTGCGGCGTGCTGCCCTCCAGCAGCATCGTGGACGTCAGGGTCACGGCCGCGTCGTCGAACCCCCGCACCTCACCCGTCGCCGCCCCTGTCACGTCGACGACCTGGCCGGCGACGAGCATGCGCTGGAACGACGGGTCGGCCGGTACCCGGAACGCCAACCGGTCCGACGGAAGGCCGGTGACGGTCGCGACCACCCGGACCGGACCGGTGCCGGTCGACACCAGGTCGACCGGTGAGCCGTCACCCACGGTCGTCGTGGTGCCGGTCGAGGCGAACACGGCAGGACCCTCGACGACCAGCGTGGGTGCTCCCCCGACGGCGACGCCGGTGGACTTCGAGCGGGCGGTGTAGTCAGTCACCGTGGCCGTCGTGCCGGACGGGCCGACCTCCAGGACCGGGGTGACGACGTACGGGCCGCGTCGGGCCGTGGAGTCGTCGATCATCGCCTGACCGGCTGCGGCGAGGTCGTCCCCGGCCGGGGTGGGGTCACCCGTGCCCCCACCGGAGACGCTCAAGGTGCGGATCGCCCAGGCGGCAGCTGCCGCCGTGTGGTCGTCGTCGGTGGCGGCGTGGGTGGCGAGCAGATGAGCCATCGTGCGCACGGCCTCCGGTGCCATCGGCCGGCCCCCGTCGGACGCGGGCGTCCACTCGGTGGTGTGCTGGACGGTGCCGTAGCCGGTGCCCGGCTCGTGGAACGGTTCGCGCAGGAAGCGTCCCCCGGCGGACGGGTCACCGCAGTACCACCGCTCCCCCTCTCCCCCGAGGACGTGGCCGTACCAGACGTTGGTCCCGCGCTCGAGGCCTGCGCCGGCCGGATGCGCCTGCCCGGCCGCGGGCAGGCACGAGACGGCCAGGACCAGGCCGGCGAGGACGAGGCACACGGCCAGGTGGGTGGACAGCGTGCGCGAGGCGCGGGACGGGTCGGCAGGTCGCATGGCGGACTCCTGGACGGGGACGGTGGAGGTCCCAGTGGGCCCGACAGGAGGCACCGGCCGCCAGCACCGGGCGACGGCCTGTGGACGGCACGTCGTGCCGTCACCGGCTGTGGATCAGCCGGTGAGGAACACCCGCAGAGCCGTCACGAAGGTGTCCGGTTCCTCCGCGTGCACCCAGTGGCCGGCGCCCTTGATCGTCACCAGTCGGGTCAGGGGGAACAGCCGCCGCATCTCCGGTTCGTGGGCGTCCTGGACGTAGGGCGACCGCTCCCCCGAGATCCACAGCACCGGGCGCTCGAAGACTCCGTCGACACGGGGGAAGTCACCGATCTCGGCCAGGCCGTCGCGCAGGACCGCCAGGTTGGCCTGCCACGCGAAGGCGCCGTTGCTCTCCCGCAGGTTCTGCAGCAGGAACCCTCGGACCCGGGCATCGCCGATCGGCCCGGTGAGACGCTCGTCGGCCTCCCCGCGCCGGGTGAGGGTGGACAGGTCGACGGCGGCCAGACTGTCCAGCAGGTGCGCGAACTCGCTGCTCTCGGGACTGTCGACCGGCGAGATGTCGACCACGACGAGCCGGTCGACGAGGTCGGGGTGGCGCAGGGCCAGGACCATCGCGACCTTGCCGCCCATCGAGTGCCCGACCAGGTGCACGGGGGCCTCGGCGGCGACCCCCTCGCGGAGGTGGTCGGCGACGAGGTCGGCGACGTGCTCGTAGTCGACGTCGTCGGTCCACCCGGACCGTCCGTGGTTGGGCAGGTCGACCAGCAGACTGCGGAAGTCCGGCACGAGGGCCTTGGCGATCGCCGTGAAGTTGCGGCCCTGCCCGAACAGGCCGTGCAGGAACACGACCGTCGGACCGGACTCGCCCACCAGCGTGTCGTGCAGGGTCGGCGTTGCGTTCACGGCCCCAGCCTAGGCGCGGGGGCCTGTGCGATGCTCGGCGCATGCACGACGCCCTCCGCCGCTACGCCCGCTACCTGCTGGGCACGTTCTTCCTGTTCGCCGGCTTCTCGCACCTCTTCTGGGCCCGGGAGGACTTCCGTGCGCAGGTGCCCGGGTGGGTGCCTCTGGACGTCGACCTGGTCGTGGTGGCCTCCGGCGTCGTCGAGATCGGGCTCGGTGTCGCGCTCTTCCTCGCCATCCGTCGACGGGTGATGGTGGGGTGGGTCGTCGCGGCGTTCCTCGTGGCAGTGTTCCCCGGCAACATCGCGCAGTACACCAGCGGGACCGACGCCTTCGGCCTCGACACCGACCGGGCCCGCCTCACGCGGTTGTTCTTCCAGCCCGTGCTGGTGCTGTGGGCCCTGTGGTGCACCGGCGCGTTCCCGCGCAGGTCACCCGTGCAGGGCCGCTGACACCCGGTCGGACATCGCGTCGAGCAGGCCCCGGGCCTGTGCCGGGTCCGTCCCGTCGAGGAAGTAGTGGTCGCGTCGTGGGACGACGAGGTGGTCGACGGGCACACCGGCCGCGGCGAGCCGTTCCGCGTAGGTGTCCCCCTCGGCCCGCAGGGCGTCGTACTCCGCCGTGAGGACCATGGCGGGCGGCAGACCCTGCAGGTCGGTCGCGAAGGCCGGAGAGGCGTACGGCTCTGCGCGCCGCGACGCGTCCTTGAAGTAGGCGGCACGGACCAGGCCCACCATGCGGGGCGAGATCATCGGTCGCGCGACGGTCGACGGCTTGTCCGTGGTGACCACGTCGAGCGACGGCACGGCCAGCAGCTGCAGCCGAGCGGTGAAGGTCTGCTCGTCGCGCGCCCGCAGGCAGGCCGACGCGGCCAGGTTGCCGCCGGCGCTGAAACCGCTCACCGCGAGCCGGTCCCCGTCGAGACCTCGGTCGACGCCGTGCCGCTGGACGTGCACGATCGCGTCGTGGGTCTGCTCGTGGGCCACCGGGTAGCGACGTCGCGGTGCCACCTCGTAGTCGACGTTGACGACCGCCACACCGGCGCGGGCCGCGACGTGGCGGCACCAGAAGTCGTCCATCCCCGGGTGCCGCATGATGAACGCCCCGCCGTGCAGGTGCACCAGGACCGGCACCGGGCCGCTGGGCCGGCCCGGCGGGCGGTAGAGCTCGCAGCGGACGCGACCGTGGCGGGTCGGCACCGTCCACCGTTCGGGATCGGCGACGCCCTGGCCGCCGTGCCGCAGGTCCTCGCCGTAGCGGACGGTCCACCGGGCGGTCGCCCCGGTCAGCCAGGCGTTCAGATCGGCGTAGAGACCCATGCCCCCCATTCGTCACCGAGGCGCCCCCGGACGGGTCACCCACCCGCTGGGAGTGACGTTTCTGCCCCGGATCGGCCGGATTCGGGGCCGAAACGTCACGCCCAGCGGGGACGGAACCTCACCGGACGGCATCATGGGCGGGTGCAGATCACCCGCTACGGCCACGCCGCCGTCCTCGTCGAGGCAGCCGAGACCCGCGTCCTCGTCGACCCCGGCGCCTTCAGCGTGGACGAGGTGTTCGGTCTCACCGGCCTCGCGGCGATCGTCGTGACCCACCAGCACGCCGACCACCTCGACCGGGAGCGGATCGGTGCCTTGATCGATCAGAACCCGGACGCGATCCTCATGGCCGACCCGGGCACCGTCGAGACGCTCGACGACGACCGCTGGCGCACCACGGCAGACGGTGTCGCCGTGGTGGTGGGCGGGCTCGTGCTGACCGGCGTGGGCGAACGGCACGCCGAGATCCTGCCCACACTCCCCCGGGTCGCCAACGTCGGTGTCCTGGTGACGGCACCGGACGAGCCGACATTCCTCCACCCCGGCGACAGCTATGCGACGGCACCCGGCGGGGTCGACGTCCTCGCCCTGCCCCTGGCGGCACCATGGGCCAAGGTGAGCGAGACCGTGGACTTCGCGCGCCGGGTGGCCCCCTCCGTGGCCCTGCCGATCCACGACCGCACCGTCTCGGACCTGGCGTACGACATCTACTGGAACCACGTCGTCGGCCACAGCGGCATCGGCGACCTGCGACGACTCCCCCAGCACGGATCGACCACGGTGCACCGGTGACGCGGCTGCCCGCCGCGGCCGGTGTGCCCCTGATGCTGATCGCGGGGGCCGCCGTCGCCCTGCAGTCACGTGTCAACGGGGTCCTGGCCCAGGAGATCGGCGAGGGGCTGCGGGCCGGCGCCCTGGCCGCGGTCGTGAGCTTCGGGTCCGGCCTGGCGGTCATCTCGCTGGTGGTGTTCGGCCTGCCCGCGGGCCGGGCGTCGTCGGCACGGCTGCGCGAGGGGTTGCGGCAGGGCCGGATCCGGTGGCCCGAGCTCCTCGGTGGCCTCAGCGGCGCCTACTTCGTCGCCAGCCAGGGCATCGCGGTCGGGGTCATCGGTGTCGCGTTGTTCATCGTCGCCTTCACCGCAGGACAGTCGCTGGGGTCGCTGGCGGTCGACCACCTCGGGTACGGGCCCGGTGGTCGTCAGCACGCCTCGCCCGCACGGGTCGTCGCCGCCGTGTTCGCGGTGGCGGGTGTGTTGGTCAAGGCCTTCGACCAGATCTCGACCGCCTCGGTCGCCGTCACCGTCGGTCTGGCCGCCCTCGCCCTCGGCGCCGGGGCGGCGCAGGCGTTGCAGCACGCCCTGAACGGGCGGGTGTCGGCCGTCGGTGGCCCGCTGGTGACCACCGCCAACAACTTCGCGGTCGGAACCCTGGCCCTGCTGGTGTTCTTGGCGGTCTCGTTCGGCGTCGACGGGCGCATCGACGGTCTGCCGGCCTCCCCCGAGCTGTACCTCGGCGGGGTCTTCGGGATCACCTTCATCGTCATCGCCGCGATCACCGTCCAGCAGTACGGCGTCCTCGTGCTGGGCCTCTGCATGATCGCCGGCCAGGTCGTGACGGCCGAGCTCGTGGAGATCCTCGACCCCGACGTCGAGGTGGGCGTACTGGGGCTGGTCGGCGGTGGTCTGGCGGTCACGGGTGTCCTCGTGGCGCTGGCGCTGCGACCGCGTGACGTCACACCGCGATGATGCTTGTCGTATCTCACAACTGAGATACGCTGGCGCCGTGAGTACCAGCGACGACTACCTCTCCCGCATCGGCACCCTGATCCGTGACGCCCGCCAGCACTCCGGGTTGACCCAGGCCCAGCTCGCGACCGAGCTCAGCACCAGTCAGAGTGCCGTGAACCGGATCGAGAAGGGTCAGCAGAACCTGACCCTCGACATGCTGGCCCGGATCGGCAAGGCGCTCGACTCCGAGCTGGTCAGCGTCGGCACCTCCGGCCCGAGCCACCTGCGGGTGGAGGGCGGTCGCACCCTGTCGGGGACGATCGACGTCAAGTCCAGCAAGAACGCCGGCGTCGCGCTGCTGTGTGCGTCGTTGCTCAACGAGGGCACCACGGTCCTGCGCAAGGTGGCGCGCATCGAGGAGGTCAACCGCCTGCTGGAGGTCCTGGGGTCGATCGGGGTCCGCACCCGCTGGCTCAACGCCGACAACGACCTCGAGCTCGTCGTGCCGGCGCAGCTCGACCTGGCGGCGATGGACGCCGACGCGGCACGGCGCACCCGCAGCATCATCATGTTCCTCGGCCCGCTGATGCACCGCGAGGACGACTTCGAGCTCCCGTACGCCGGCGGCTGCGACCTCGGCACCCGTACCGTCGAGCCGCACATGACGGCCCTGCGTCCGTTCGGGCTGAAGGTCGTCGCCACCGAGGGCAGCTACCACGCCACGGCCGCGGCCGGCCCGGCCCCGGAGCGACCCATCGTGCTGACCGAGCGCGGCGACACGGTCACCGAGAACGCGTTGCTCGCCGCGGCGCGGCGCGAGGGCGTGACCGTCATCCGCAACGCCAGCCCCAACTACATGGTCCAAGACCTGTGCTTCTTCCTCGAGAAGCTGGGCGTGGGCATCGAGGGCATCGGCACCACCACCCTGCGCGTCACGGGTCGCCCGCACATCAACTGTGACGTCGACTACGCACCGAGCGAGGACCCGATCGAGGCGATGAGCCTGATCGCCGCCGCGATCGTCACCCGGTCCAGCATCACGGTGCGCCGGGTGCCGATCGAGTTCATGGAGATCGAGCTCGCCCTCCTCGAGGAGATGGGCTTCGTCTACGAGCGCACCGACGAGTACCCCGCCGAGAACGGTCACACCCGTCTGGTCGACATCACCACCCATCCCTCGGAGCTCCGGGCGCCGATCGACAAGATCCACCCGATGCCGTTCCCCGGGCTGAACATCGACAACCTGCCGTTCTTCGCCGTCATCGCGGCCACGGCCCAGGGTCAGACGATGCTGCACGACTGGGTCTACGAGAACCGCGCGATCTACCTGACCGACCTCAACAAGCTGGGTGCCCGGGTCACGCTGCTGGACCCCCACCGCGTGCTGGTCGACGGCCCCACCCACTGGAGCGGGACCGAGGTGGTGTGCCCGCCGGCCCTGCGGCCCGCCGTGGTGATCCTGCTGGCCATGCTCGCGGCGAAGGGCACCTCGGTGCTGCGCAGCGTGTACGTGATCAACCGGGGCTACGAGGACCTCGCCGACCGGCTCAACGCCCTCGGTGCGCGGATCGAGACCTTCCGCGACATCTGATCGCCGCCCCGGTCGGCCGGCGGCCCGTCGACGCCCTACCGTGGACGTGTGACGACCAGCAACGGAGCCGTCCTCGGATTCCTGGACCGGCCCGCGCCCCGCGCCATGGCCCACCGGGGCGGTGCCCTGGTGAGCGAGAACCTCGGGATCGAGAACTCCCTCGCCGCCTTCCGCCACGCGGTCGAGCTGGGCTACTCCATCCTCGAGACCGACGTGCACGTGACCCGCGACGGCGTGGTGTACGCCAGTCACGACGGTCGACTGTCGAGGCTGACGGGTCGTGACGTCCGCATCAGCGAGGTCACCTCGTCCGACCTCGACGAGCTGCTGCTGGACGACCGTCAGCCGTTCGCGCGGCTCGAGGTCCTCCTGGCCGAGTTCCCGGACGCCGCCTTCAGCATCGACGTCAAGGCCGACGACGCGGTCGACCCCACGTGCGACCTGATCGACCGGACCGGCACCGGCGCGCGCGTCTGCCTGGCCAGCTTCGACCACGCCCGGCTGCGCCGGATCCGGGCCCGGCTCCCCGAGGTGGTCACCGCCGCGTCACAGCGGGAGGCAGCGCTGGTCGTGCTGCTCCCGACATCAGTCCTGCGCCGTTGGCCGGTTGCCGCCGACTGCGTGAGCCTGCCTCGGCGATGGAGCGGCCTGCCGCTGATCAGCCGCCGGCTGGTCCGCCGCTGTCGAGCCCTGGACCTGCCGCTGCACGTGTGGACCGTCGACGAACCCGAGCACATGACCGAGCTGCTCGACCTGGGCATCGACGGGATCTTCACCGATCGCACCGACGTGCTGCGGGCCGTCCTGATCGACCGTGGCGAGTGGACGACCCCGTGAGCGCGACGTCCCCCGCGGTCGGCCTGGGAGCCACGCCGGCACAGGTCCGGGCCTGGAGCCTGTGGGACTGGGGTTCCGCGGCCTTCAACGCGGTGATCGTGACCTTCGTGTTCTCGGTGTACCTGACCGACTCGGTCGGTGAGGATCTCGAAGGTCCGATCTCGGCGAGCACGTGGCTGGCCTGGGCGGTCGGCGCCGGCGGACTGGTGATCGCCGTGCTCGCTCCGGTCACCGGCCAGCGGGCCGACGCCGCGGGGCGCCGCAAGCGCTCGCTCGCCGTGCTGACGTTCACCGTCGTCGCCCTGACGGCCCTGATGTTCCTCGTCGAGGACGACCCGTCGTTCCTGTGGCTGGGGCTCGTGCTCATCTCGGTCGGCGTCGTGGTGTTCGAGCTGGCGCAAGTGCCGTACTTCGCGATGCTGCGCCAGGTGTCGACCCCGGCCACCGTGGGGCGGGTCTCCGGTGTGGGCTGGGCCTACGGGTACCTGGGCGGCATCGTCCTGCTGCTGATCTGCTACTTCGGTTTCGTGGTGGGCGACGGTGGGCTGTTCGGTCTCCCCACCGAGAACGGGTTCAACATCCGGCTCATCGCCCTGCTGGCTGCCGGCTGGTTCCTGGTGTTCTCCCTGCCGCTGCTGTTCCGGGTCCCTGAGCTGCCGGCCGAGGTCAGTCCGGTCGACCGCACCGGATTCCTGGAGTCCTACCGGGTTCTGTGGCGCGACGTGGTCGTGCTGTGGGGCGAGGACCGGCGCACCGTCCTGTTCCTCGTGGCCAGCGCCCTGTACCGCGACGGGTTGGCCGGCGTCTTCACCTTCGGGGCGATCCTCGCGGTCTCGGTGTACGACATCGGCGTCGACGACGTGCTGATCTTCGGGGTCGCGGCGAACGTGGTCGCAGCGGCCGCCTCGGTGGCGGCCGGGCGCATCGACGACCGGCTCGGCCCGCGCGTGGTGGTCACCACCTCCCTGGCCGCCATGCTCGTGGTCGCCACCGTCCTGCTGTTCGTCGACGGACCGCTGATGTTCTGGATCTTCGGCCTGCTCCTGACCTTGTTCGTCGGGCCGGCGCAGACCGCGTCGCGCACGTTCCTGATGCGACTGACCCCCGTCGGCCGTGAGGGTCAGTTCTTCGGTCTCTACGCCATGACCGGCAAGGCGGCCTCCTTCCTCTCCCCCGTGCTGTTCGGCCTGTTCGTGCTCATCGGTGGCGACGACCGGTGGGGCATCATCGGCATCATGCTGGTGCTGGGGGCCGGTCTGGCGCTCCTGCTGACCCTCGCCGGTCCCACCGGGGACCGGGCCGACGAGGTCGTCGCCTGACGACGCACCCGGTGGGACTCAGGGGAATCTCACACGGGTGCCGTACGTTGGACAGGACAACAGAGAGGAGACGGCGATGGCAGAACGATCATTGCGCGGCGCGCGTCTCGGTGCCCAGAGCTTCGAGGACGAACGTGGTGTCGAGATGGCACCCCGGCAGGATGTCGAGTACGCCCTGCCCGACGGCCGCACCTTCACCGTGACCATGGCGGACGAGGCCGAGGTCCCCGCTGAGTGGGAGGACCCCCGCACCGGCATCGTCGGTCGTCGGACCGACGGCAGCGTCCCGGAGGTCAAGGAGACCAAGCACGTCCGTACCCACTGGGACATGTTGCTCGAGCGTCGCTCCGTCGACGAGCTGGAGGACATCCTGACCGAACGGCTGGAGCTGTTGCGCTCCGGCGAGATCGGTCCGCCGCACCTGCACCGGCGCGGCAAGCGCAAGTCCGCCTGATCCAGGCGCGCTCCTAGGAAGGACCCTCGATCCGATCGGGGGTCCTTCGTCGTTGCAGGCCCCACAGCGTCGTGCGCCACAGGGCCTCACGGACGATCGCTCCACTCATCTTGGATCGCCCCCGCTCACGTTCGACGAACAGGATCGGCAGCTCGACGACCTGCATCCCTGCGGCCAGCACCCGCCGGGTCATGTCGATCTGGAAGCAGTAGCCCTGGGAGGCGACCGCCTCCAGGTCGATCCGTTCGAGGGTGAGACGACGGAACGCCCGGAACCCGGCGGTCGCGTCGGCGACCGGCAGGCCGAGCATCCGGCGCGCGTACCGCGTGCCCCCGCGCGAGATGGCCCGCCGGTACCAGGGCCAGTTGCGCACCCCGCCGCCCGGGACCCACCGCGACCCGATCACCAGGTCGGTGCCCGCCTCGGCCGCCGCCACGAGCGCCGGCAGGTCCTGCGGACGGTGCGAACCGTCCGCGTCCATCTGCACGACGATCGCGTAGTCGCGAGCCAGGGCCCAGGCGAAGCCGGCACGGTACGCGTGCCCCAGACCGTCCTTCGCCGGCCGGTGCAGGACGTGGATGCCCGGCTCGCGGCGGGCGAGGCTCGCTGCCACGACGCCGGTGCCGTCCGGGGAGTTGTCGTCGACGACCAGCACGTCCGCCTGCGGCAGGTGGACCGCCAGGGCGTCCAGCAGTCGCGGCAGGCTCTCGACCTCGTTGTAGGTCGGGACCACGACGACCACGCTCACGCGGGGACCGCCCCCGCGTCGCGGCGCCGGACGATCGCCATGGCCCAGCCCGCCAGGGCGGTGAGCACGATCGCGGCCTCGATCCACCCGCCCCACCTCACGGCCGGGGTCAGGCCGGACGCGAGGGTGACCTCGGCGTCGATGACGGTGGGGGTGTCGTACGGGGCCCGCTGCACGCTCGTGCCGGTCGCGTCGACCACGCCGCTGATCCCGTTGGTCGACGGCACGAGGACGAAGCGGCCCGTCTCGATGGCCCGGAGGCGCGAGATGTCCCACTGCTGCTCGGGCTGGGCGGTGTTGCTGAAGGCCGCGTTGCTGGTCTGGACCACGATCAGCTGGGCGCCGTCGTCGACGGCGTCCCGCACCACACCGTCGTAGGCGATGTCGTAGCAGATGGTGTCCCCGATGCGGGTGTTCCCGATGTCGAGCGCCCCGGAGGTCTCGCCGGCCAGCATGTCGCGGGGGATGTCCCGGTCGATGCGGGGCACGAGGCTGCCGAGGGAGCTGCGGAACGGCACGTACTCCCCGTACGCCACCGGCTTGCGTTTGACGTAGCGGTCCCCCGGGCCGTCGGCCGTCCACACGACCCCGGCGTTGTAGGACGTGTCGACGGTCGGCCCGTCGAAGATGCCCCCGACGAGGATCGGCGCGTCGAGGTCGTCGGCGAGCTGCTCGATCCGCTCCCTGACCCTCCGGTCGAAGTTCGGGTCGATGTCGGTGGAGTTCTCGGGCCACAGCACGAAGTCCGGCGCCGGGGACTCCCCCGTGGCGACCCGGTCGACCAGGCGCTCGGTCGCGTCGGCGTGGAGGGTGAAGATCTCGCCGCGGGGCCAGTCGAGGAACTCCCCGGGCACACCGCCCTGGACGATCGCCACCTGTCGGGTCCCGGCAGGAGAGGCCAGCCCGGTCGGCAGCAGGGCACCCACGGCGACCGAGGCCGCGACCGTGACCGCGGCACCGGCGCGGTGCCGACCGCCTGGACCGGTGGCCAGGACCACCAGCCCGGCAGCGGTCAGCGCCATGAGGAACGTCAGGCCGGTCATCCCGAGCACCCGCACCCAGGCCTCGAACGGCGTGTCGATGGCGGTGTGGGCCAGCCGCCCCCAGGGGAAACCGGTGAACGGGAAGCCACCGCGGAGGACCTCGCCGGCCGTCCAGGCCGCGGCAGTCCAGACGGGCCAGCCGGGAGCGGTGGCCACGGCCCTCATGACGAGCACGACGACCATCACCAGCACGGCCTCGCCGACGGCCAGCCCGACGTAGGCGCCGTCGCTGACCGCCCGCATCCACACCACCAGCGGGACCATGAATCCCAGACCGAAGGCCAGACCCACGAGGACGACCCCACGCCACGAGACGTCCGGGACCGCTCGCAGCACGGCGATGAGCACGGCCAGCGCGACGAGCATCGCGAACGGTGCGGCGACCGGGTCGAAGGCCAGGGAGGACACGACACCAGCGGTCGCGGCCACCCCTGCGGCCGGAGCGGCCCTCACGCGGGGAGCCGGACCAGGCCGCGGTCCGTCGTGTTCAGCACCTCGATGCCGTCGTCGGTGCAGACCACGATGTCCTCGATCCGCGCACCGAACTGCCCCTCGTGGTAGATGCCGGGCTCGATCGAGAAGGCCATGCCGGGCTCGAGGAGCCTGGTGTTGCCCGTGACGATGTAGGGCTCCTCGTGGGTCTCGGTGCCGATCCCGTGACCGGTGCGATGGATGAACAGGTCGCCGTAGCCCGCCTCGGTGATCACGGCCCGACCGATCCGGTCGACCTCCTCGGCCGGCATCCCGGGGCCTGCCGCCGACCGCTGGGCCGCCTGGGCCGCCTCCAGCACGGCGTACGCCTCGAGGTAGGCGGCGGGCGGCTCGTCGCCCACCACGTAGTTGCGGGTGCAGTCCGAGCAGTAGCCGGCCGCTGTCGTGCCGCCGATGTCGACCACCACCGGATCGCCGGTCCTGATGACCCGGTCGGAGACCTCGTGGTGCGGCGACGCGCCGTTGGGTCCGGACCCGACGATGACGAAGTCGACCTGCGCGTGTCCCTCCTCGACGATGGCGGCCGCGATGTCGCGGCCGACCTCGCGCTCGCTGCGGCCGGGGCGCAGCCACTCGGACACCCGGAGATGGACCCGGTCGATCGCCTCACCGGCCTCGCGCAGGGCGGCGATCTCGGCAGCGTCCTTGCGCATCCGGAGCTCGCCGATGAGCGGACCCGCCAGGGTCTGCCGCGCCTCGGGCATCGCGTCGCGCAGACCCAGCACCCGCGAGGCCCACATCTGGTCGTCGAGGGCGATCGCCCGGGCTCCCGGGAGGAGGGACGCGACCAGGGCGAACGGGTCGTCGGTCTCGCTCCACGCCGCGATCTCGAGATCGGTGCCGGCGGCGCGGGCGGCCGCGACCTCCAGCTCCGGCGCCACGAGGACCGGATCGCCGGTGCGACGCACCACCAGGCAGGTGAGGCGCTCCAACGGCTTGGCCGCGTAGCCGGTGAGGTAGCGCAGGTCGGCGCCGGGCGTGACCAGCACCGCGTCCAGGTCCCGGTCGACGGCGAGCTGCTGGATGCGGGCGACACGGTTCATGGGGCGAGCCTAGCCACTACCCTGAGGCCATGCCCGGCCGTCTGCTGCTGCTCGACACCGCCAGTCTCTACTACCGGGCCTTCTTCGGTCTGCCCGACACCTTGAAGGCTCCCGACGGCACGGTGGTGAACGCCGTCCGCGGGCTCGTCGACTTCGTCGCGACCCTCGTCAACCGCGAGGGCGCCGAGGCGGTGGTGGCCTGCTGGGACGACGACTGGCGCCCCGCGTGGAGGGTCGAGCTCGTCCCCACCTACAAGACGCAGCGACTGGCCGACGGGTCGTCGGACGCCGAACAGACCCCCGACGACCTGTCCCCCCAGGTCCCCCTGATCGCCGAGGCGCTCACCCTGCTCGGCATCCCGGTGGTCGGCGCTCCGGACGCCGAGGCCGACGACGTCATCGGGACGCTGGTCGACCGCTGGGACGGTCCGGTCGACGTCGTCACCGGCGACCGGGACCTGTTCCAGCTCGTCGACGACGCGGCCGCTCACCGGGTCCTGTACACCGCCCGGGGAGTGTCAAAGCTGGACGAGGTCGACGAGGCCTGGATCCGCGAGAAGTACGACATCGACGCGGCCCGCTACGTCGACTACGCCGTGCTGCGGGGTGACGCCTCGGACGGGCTTCCCGGAGTGGCGGGCATCGGGGAGAAGACCGCTGCCGCCCTGCTGGGGGCCTTCGGCGACCTCGACGGCATCCTGGCCGCCGCCCAGGACCCGTCCACCGCGATCACCCCTCGGCCGCGCCGGTCCCTCGTGGAGCAGGCCGACTACGTCGCCGCGGCGCGGCAGGTCGTGGCCGTGCGCCGCGACCTGGACCTCCCGGAGGTGGCCCCCCTCCCCCGCCTGACGTCCGGGCAGGTCGAGGAGTTCCGGGAGTTCGCCACCACGTGGGGGCTGGGCGGCGCCGCGGACCGCGTGCTGACGGCCCTTCAGGCCGAGAGCGAGCTGTAGGACACCACGCCGTGGCGCAGCTGCTCCAGGGCCCGCCGGGCCGACGAGCGCACGGGTGAGTCCCCCGCGGCCACCGCGACCTGTGCCAGCACGTCGATGAGCTGCTTCATCGACCGCACGAAGTCGCCGGCGGCGAGGTCGGTGAGTCCCAGCACCTCGTCGAGGGAGGCGCCGTCGACCCACCGTCCGACGGCCTCGGCAAAACCGAAGTCCGGGCTGCGCAGGAACCGCAGTCGGTGCTGGCGCTCGAGGTGGGCCAGCTCCCCGTGCAGCTCGGTCATCTCGTCGGCGACCTCACGCGCACGCCGGCTGCCGAAGCGGGGCGGCGGCGCGTCCTCCACGACCCGGGAAGTGTAGGTGAGTCCGCTGACGACCGAAGCGAGGTCCGACGGCTCGAGGCCGTCCCAGACGCCCCGCGCCAGACACTCGCTCACCACCAGGTCCAGCTCGCCGTACAGGCGCTGCAGGCGCTGACCGGCCGGTGTGACGGTGTCGCCCTCGAGGTAGCCGAGGACGTCCAGGACCTCGCACACCCGGTCGAACTGCCGGGCGACGGTGTTGGTGCGGGTCTCGATCCGTCGGCGCTGACCCACCGTGTCCCGTTCGAGCTTCAGGTAGCGCTCGGCCCAGCGGGCGTGCGACTCGCGGTCCGGGCACCCGTGGCAGGGGTGCTCCTTGATGAGCCGCCGCAGCTCGGTGATCCGGGGGTCCACGCCGCTGGGACCTTCACGACGGGCGCGGGCATGGTGCGGTCGGAGGTCGACGGTGCGGTCGCGCAGCAGCGCGGCGAGGTCACGGCGGGACTGGGGGTTGCGGGGGTTGAAGTGCTTGGGGATGCGCAGCTGCCCGACCGGCTCCACCGGGACGGTGAAGTCGACCAGCGCCAGACGTCGTGCGTGCCGTCCGGCGGTCAGCACCATCGGACGAGGGCCCTCGCGGTCCGTGGGCGCGCCGGGGTCGAGGACCACCGCGGTGCCGGCCCACCGACCGGTCGGGACCTGGATGATGTCGCCGCGCTTCAGGGCCTGCAGCGACGTGGCCACGTCGTCGCGCTCGGCAGCCCGCCGTTGTTTGGCGCCCGCCGCCTCGATGTCGCTGATCTCGCGCCGCATCGACGCGTACTCCATGAAGTCACCGAGGTGACAGGTCGCGGACTCCGCGTACCCCTCGAGCGCGTCCTCGGCCTTGCGGATCTGCCGGGCGAGGCCGACCACGGCACGGTCGGCCTGGAACTGGGCGAACGACTGCTCCAGCAGCTGGCGCGCGGTCGACCGGCCCACCTGGCCGACCATGTTGACCGCCATGTTGTACGACGGCATGAACGAGGAGTTCAGCGGATAGGTGCGGGTCGACGCCAGGCCCGCGACCTGCCGCGGGTCGAGCCCGGCCTGCCACAGGACCACCGCGTGCCCCTCGACGTCGATGCCCCGGCGGCCGGCGCGGCCGGTGAGCTGGGTGTACTCCCCCGGCGAGATCTCGGCGTGGGTCTCGCCGTTCCACTTCGAGAGCTTCTCGATGACGACGGACCGGGCCGGCATGTTGATGCCCAGCGCGAGGGTCTCGGTGGCGAACACGACCCGCACGAGTCCGCGGCTGAACAACAGCTCCACGCACTCCTTGAACGTCGGCAGCATGCCGGCGTGGTGGGCGGCCACGCCGCGCCCCAGTGCCTCGCGGAACTCGTGGTAGCCCAGCACGTGTAGGTCCTCGTCGGGCAGGTGGGCGCACGCCGCGTCGACGGTGGCCTCGATCTCCTGCCGCTCGTCGGGCGTGGTGAGGATCAACCGGGCGTCCGAGAGCTGCTGCACCGCGGCGCTGCACCCGGCCCGGCTGAACACGAAGCAGATGGCCGGGAGCAGTCCCTCGGCCGCGAGCTTCTCGACCAGCTCGACCCGGCTCGGGGTGCGGTGGCGCGTCCGTGGGCGGTGGCCGCCCTTCTTGGGGCGACCCTGGTGCATGCGGCCGAGCTGCCAGTCCTCGCGGGCGAACCGCTCGAGCTGGCGGTTGACGCGGGGCCCCTCGTCGGCGGACTCGAACAAGGGGAACATCTGCCGGCCGACCAGGACGTGCTGGTGCAGCGGCACGGGCCGGCGCTCCTCGACGATCGTGACGGTGTCACCGCGCACCTCGGTGAGCCAGTCGCCGAACTCCTCGGCGTTGGACACCGTCGCGGACAGCGAGACGATCGCCACCGACTCCGGGAGGCCGATGATGACCTCCTCCCACACCACGCCGCGGAACCGGTCGGCCAGGTAGTGCACCTCGTCCATGACGACGAACCCGAGCCCGTCCAGGGTGCGGGAGCCGGCGTAGAGCATGTTGCGCAGCACCTCGGTGGTCATGACGACCACCGGCGCCTCGCCGTTGACGCTGTTGTCGCCGGTCAGCAGCCCGACGTTCTCCTCGCCGTAGCGCTCGCCGAAGTCGTGGAACTTCTGGTTCGACAGGGCCTTGATGGGGGTGGTGTAGAAGCACTTGCGGCCCGTGGCGATGGCCAGGTGGACCGCGAACTCCCCCACGATCGTCTTGCCCGACCCGGTGGGCGCGGCGACCAGGACGCCGTGCCCGTCCTCGACCACGCGGCACGCGTCGACCTGGAACTGGTCCAGGGCGAAGGGGTACGCGCCACGGAACTCCGCGAGGTGCGGGTACTGGCGGTCGGCCCGCGCACGGGCGTACAGCTCCGACGGGCTCGACATGGGTCCAGCCTACGGGGACGGCACAGGCGACAGCAGGCGCACGGCGCCCGGCACCACCTCGGCCGACACCGGCAGGGCACCGAGGCGTTCCCCGTCCCCGTAGGCCACGATGCCGGGTGACGAGAGCGTCACCGACCGCACCCGGTGCCGCTCGAACTCCGGCAGGGACACGTGGGTCCCCCGGTACAACCGCGGGAACACCCGCAGCAGCTTGGCCTTGCTGACGGGATTGATGATGCACACGTCGAGCAGGCCGTCATCCATCGCGGCGCCTTCGCAGATCCGCAGGCCTCCCCCGAACGACGGACCATTGCCGACGGCCACCAGCATGGCCTCGCGCTCGATCACCCGGTCGTCGAGCGTGATCGAGAACGGCAGAGGGCTGAAGGCCCTCAGCTCGGCGACGATGGCCAGGTTGTAGCGCATGTTGCCGCGCGGCCACCGCATCGCGTTCGCGCGCTCGTTGACCTTGGAGTCGAAGCCGGAGGCGACCACCGTCATGACGTGGACGCCCTCCCCGGTGCGGGCCACGTCGAGCCTCCGCTCGTGACCGGCCAGGACGATGTCGACCGCCGCCGTCGCGTCACCCACGGGGATGCCGGTGGAGCGGGCCGTGTCGTTGCCGGTGCCCGCCGGGAGGAGCCCCAGCAGCAGGTCGTGCCGCACCACGAGGTCGAGCACCGCGTGCAGCGCGCCGTCGCCCCCCACCACGACCACGGCGTCGAGGCCGCCCGCGATCACGGTCTCGAGGTGGGCGCGGGCCCCGGAGGTGTCCGCGCCTCGGACGACCACGACCTCGGCACCGGCCGCGGTGAGCCGGGTGTGCGCGGCGGCCGCGACCTCGTCACCGCGTCGCCGACCCGAGTGCGGGTTGACGACGAGCGCGCAGCGCATCACGGGCGGAGCATCAATCGAGACTCGACAGCTCGTCGTCCGCCAGCTCCTCGCCGGCGGCCCGGGCCCGGCGCCGGTCGGTGATCCGGGCGATCGTCTCGGAGATCAGGTACAGCACCGACATGGGCACGGCGAGGAACAGCATCGAGATCGGGTCGGTGCTGGGGGTCGCGATCGCCGAGAAGACGAAGATGCCGATGATCGTCCACGACCGGGCGGCGACCAGCTGCTGGCTGCTGACCACGCCGAGCCGGTTGAGCAGGATCACCACCAGGGGGATCTCGGCGGCGACGCCGAACACCAGCATCATGCGCAGCACGAAGTCGTAGTACTCCGCACCGCTGACGAGGTTCTCGAAGCCGTCGGGCACGAAGCCGATCAGGACGACGATCGCCTTGGGCAGCACCACGTAGGCCAAGGCGGCGCCGGCGATGAACAGCGGCACCCCGGTGCCGGTGAGCAGCAGCGCCCACCGGCGCTCGTGCCGGTGCATCGCCGGGAGCACGAAGGCCCAGATCTGCCAGATCCACACCGGGCTGGCCATGAGGATCCCGGCGACGACGGAGATCTTGAGCTGGAACTGCAGGGCCCCGCCGATGCCGGTGATGACCAGGCTGGTGTCGATCCCCCGGCCGATGAGGTCCGGTGCGATCGCGTTGTACGGCTGCGTGAGGAACTGCAGGATCGGCTCGTAGAACACGAAGCCGATGACGGTGCCGACCACGATCGCCAGCACGCCCTTGAACAACCGGTTGCGCAGCTCACGCAGGTGGGACATGAGCGGCATGGAGCCACCGTCCGCGACCGCCTCGGGCGGTCCGGACCGGAGGGGCCACACGGGGGTCAGCCCTGCTCGCGCTTGGCCTCCGCGGCGCGGCGGTCCTCGTCGCTCTCCGGCGTGGTAGGACGCTCGATCGCCGAGGGACGCTGGGTCACGTCGGTCGACTCGTCGTCATCGTCGGTCAGGCCCTTGACCTCGGTCTTGAAGATGCGCAGGGCACGACCCGATCCACGAGCGAGCTCGGGGAGTCGCTTGGCTCCGAAGAGCAGCACGACGATCGCCAGGATGATGATGACTTCTGCGGTGCCGAGATTCGGCATGTCCACTCCTAGGTCGTGGGTTCGGGTCCATCGTACGCCGCCAGCGCCGCGCCGGCCCGGTGCCCGACGAGGTCGGCCAGGTCGGCCGGCTCGACGACCGTCACGGCCCCCGCGTTGCGCAGCACCAGCCGGCACAGCCAGTCGGTGTCCCCACCGTACAACCGCACCCGCCACGTCTCGTCCTGGTCGTCGAGGACCTGGGCGTCGTAGTGGTCGACGAGCCATCGCGCGGCCGGGGCCAGGTCGAGCACGGCCGACGGCGTCTGCTCCCCCACCACGAACATCCGCTCCGGCAGATCCGTGGGGACCGGCCGGTGGTGCTCCACCGGCGCGTCCAGCAGGCTGACGTCGACCATCCGGTCGAGGCGGAAGAAGCGGATGTCGCCGGCGAGGAGGCACCAGGCCTCGAGGTACGCCCGACCGTCCTCGGTGAAGAGTCGGCGGGGCTCGATCTCACGGACGGTCTGCTCGTCCCTGGAGACGGTGGCGTAGACCAGGCGGATCCTGCGGCCCTCCGCCAGCGCGGCGGAGATCGTGGACCGCACCTGGGGGTCGACCGGCTCGAGCACGACGTCGACGGGTGCCTCCACCGTCGTTCCGACCGCGTGCTCCAGCTTGGACAGCGCACTGTCGATGACCCGCGCGCCCTCGGTGTCGGCGGTCGCCCGCAGGGTGCGCAGGGCCACGATGAGCGCCGCGGCCTCGCGGGCGTTGACCCGCAGGGGCCGCGTCATGAACTCGGCGTCGCGCAGGAAGATCACGCCGTCCTCGTCGAGGGCGGACAAGTCGACGTCGATGAGCTCGCCCGCGAACTCGCCGACGCCGGTGAACATCAGCTGCCGCAGGTCGGCCCGGATGACCTGGGGCTTCACCCCGAACTCGGCCGCGACCCGCGTGACCGGGATGCCGTCGTTGGCCTGCAGGTAGGGCACCAGGGCCAGCATGCGCTGCACCTGTCGTCCCGAGGCGCTCATCGCCGGTCCCCCGCGGCTGCCCGGAGCCGGTCCACCGTGGCGCTGCGGACGTCCGCCGGCCCCACCACGACGACGTCGGGACCGTAGGACGCGATCTCGGCCGCCAGCTCGCGCGCGGACGAGTACGGGACCTCGAGCTCGTCGAAGCCGTCCCGGGCGGGTCGGGTCGCGGTGGCGGTCCGGCGCAGCGTCTGGGCCCGGCCCGCGCGGACCCGCACGACCGCCGACCCGGTGGGTTCGGGCGGGAACAGGGCGCGGGCGAGGTCACGCATCGAGGTGCCCTCGGGGACCTCGTAGGACCCGTGGCTGCCGACGGGCGTGACCTCCCCGGTCACGCGGGTCAGGCGGAACAACCGGGGCGCCTGCCGGTCGAGGTCGAATCCTCCGACGTACCACCGCCCGCGCCACGAGAGGATCCCCCAGGGCTGGACCCGGCGGCGTCCGGCCGGTTCGCCGACCTTCGCGTAGTCGAACTCGACCTCGACCCTGCGAGTGACGGCGTCCCACATCGCGTCGAACGACTCCTCGTCGGCGGCCAGGCGCGGCTCGGCCATCCGGACCGCACGGGTGTCGACGTCGATGCCGGCCGCCTTCAGCTTGACGAGGGCCGCGGTGGACTCGGCCGCCAGTCCGGCGTGCTCCCACACCTGGGTCGCCAGCGCGATCACGGCCGACTCCTCCGGCGTGAGGTCCAGGTCGGGCAGCTCGGCGCTCTCCCGAGGGATCCGGTAGCCGACCTCGTCGGCGAAGAAGGCGTCGTGCGACCCCATCTCGACCGGGATCCCGAGCTCCCGCAGGTCGTCCTTGTCCCGCTCGAACATGCGGTTGAAGGCAGCGTCACCCGCCGACCGGTAGTCGGCGATGGCGTCGCGGATCTGGTCCTTCGGCAGGAACTGACGGGTCGACAGCAGCAGGAAGATGAGGTTCATCAACCTCTCGGTCTTGCGTGCGGCCACCCGATGAGGATGTCAGAAACGGGCGAGGAGATCGACCGCGAAGATCAGCGTGTCGCCCGCCTTGATCGCGCCGCGGTCCTGGTCGCCGTAGGCGACCTCGGCGGGACAGGTCACGATGACGCGGCTGCCGACCTTCTGGCCGACCAGCAGGTCGTCCCAGCACGGGATGACCCGACCGACCCCGGCCTGGTAGCCGAACGGCTCGTCGCGGGTCCAGGAGGTGTCGAAGACCTCACCGGTCGGGTAGACCTGACCCACGTACTCCGCGATGACGCCGTCGCCGGCCTCCACCACCTCGCCGCTGCCCTCGATGGGCAGGTACGCCTGCTCCTCGGCGGTGGGGGCGACGCCCTCGGCCGCGCCGTCGAAGCCGGCCGGGACGTCACCGTCGAACGTGAGCGGCGGCACGGTGCCCGGAACCTCGGCGGTGGCACCCTCGGCCGCCGTCGGGACGTCGTCGATGTCGACCCCGCCGACGATCTCGAAGTACATGACGACGGCGTCGTCGCCCTCCAGGCCGAACTGCACCCCGTTGGCGCCGAACCCCTTGTCGGGACCGAAGGCCACCAGCACCGTGCTCCCGACGGCCTGACCGGCCAGTCCCTCGGCGATGCCGGGGATGGTCGTGTCGGTGTTCAGCTCGAAGACGGCCGAGCTGTCACTGGGGAAGGAGGAGTCGAGGGTCTCGCCGGTCCGTCCGTGCACGAGGACGTAGCGGACGCGGGCGAAGTCGCCCTCGGACAGCTCCACGCCGTCGCCCTCCTCCAGGGTCCGGGTGGCGGTCTCGTCGGCGCCCACCTCGATGGCCCCGTCGACGGTGACCTCCGGGGAGTCGCCGGACGTCACGGTGACGTCCTCCAGCGACGCGCTGTCGTTCGATGCCTCTGCGGTGTCCTCGTCGGCCGCGAACGGGTTCAGGGCGAACAGGACGACAGCGGCCAGGGCCACGACCGTGGTCAGGGCGATGAGCAGGTTACGACGCACGAGGGCACCTCAAGGGTCGGGTGGACGGGCAAACGACGGTCAGCCTAACCCGCTCGGCCAAGCGCCCCGCGTCACATCCCGTCGATGAGACGCTGGACCCGGTCGTCGGTGGCACGGAACGGGTCCTTGCAGAGGACCGTGCGTTGCGCCTGGTCGTTGAGCTTGAGGTGGACCCAGTCGACCGTGAAGTCCCGGCGCCGCTCCTGGGCCCGCTTGATGAAGTCGCCGCGCAGCCGGGCCCGCGTGGTCTGCGGGGGCACGCTCTTGGCCGTGAAGACGCCGAGGTCGTCGGTGACCCGCGCGACCGCTCCCCTGCGTTCGAGCAGGTAGTACAGGCCGCGGTCGCGCCGGATGTCGTGGTAGGCCAGGTCCAGCTGGGCGATGCGGGGATCGGACCAGGCCAGGTCGTGGGTGGTGCGGTAGCGGTCGAGCAGGGTGTACTTGACGACCCAGTCGATCTCGCGCTCCACAAGCGACAGGTCCTCGGACTCCACCGCCTTGAGGGTCCGCTCCCACAGGTCCATGGCGCGGTCGACGACCGGGTCGTGGATGCCGTACCGGTCGACGAACTCCGCCGCCTTGCCGAAGTACTCGGCCTGGATCTCCAGGGCGGACAGCTCGCGCCCGTTGGCCAGCTGGACCTTGCGGCGCCCGGTCATGTCGTGCGAGATCTCGCGGATCGCCCGGATCGGGTTGTCCAGGGTCATGTCACGCATCGACACGCCCGCCTCGATCATGCGGAGCACCAGGTCGGTGGTCGCGACCTTCAGCAGGGTCGTGGTCTCGCTCATGTTCGAGTCGCCGACGATGACGTGCAGCCGGCGGAACCGCTCGGCGTCCGCGTGCGGCTCGTCGCGGGTGTTGATGATGGGCCGGGAGCGGGTGGTGGCGCTGGAGACCCCCTCCCAGATGTGCTCGGCCCGCTGGCTGACGCTGAAGATCGTGCCGCGCGGTGTCTGCTGCACCTTGCCCGCGCCGCAGATGATCTGCCGGGACACCAGGAAGGGGATGAGGATGTCGGCCAGCCGGCTGAACTCGCCGTCGCGTCCGACGAGGTAGTTCTCGTGGCAGCCGTAGGAGTTGCCGGCCGAGTCGGTGTTGTTCTTGAACAGGTAGATGTCGCCCTCGATGCCGTCCTCGGCCAGACGCTGCTGCGCGTCGAGCATCAGGCCCTCGAGGATCCGCTCGCCGGCGCGGTCGTGCGTGACCAGGTCGACCAGGTCGTCGCACTCCGGTGTCGCATACTCCGGGTGGCTGCCGACGTCGAGGTACAGGCGGGCGCCGTTGCGCAGGAAGACGTTGCTGCTGCGACCCCAGGACACGACCCGCCGGAACAGGTACCTGGCCACCTCGTCGGGCGACAGCCGCCGCTGGCCCTTGAACGAGCAGGTGACGCCGTACTCGTTCTCGATGCCGAAGATGCGCCGGTCCATGCCCCTCAGCGTAGTCGGGGAGGGAGCACGTCGCGGGACGACCGGCTCAGACGTCGAGCGCGTCGGCCACGGCGGCCGGTGCGAGCCGCTTGAACTTGCGCGGCTGGGTGCGGGTGCGGTCGAGGACGGCCACCTCCAGCGACTCGGCCGGGACCTCGCGCGGCGACTCCGCGTCGTGTCCCAGCGCGGCCCTCGCCAGGCGGACGGCCGCGGCGAGGTCGAGGCCCGGCGTGAAGTGCTCCTCGAACCAGGTCTCGACCGGCTCGGTGGTGCCACCCATGACGCCCCACCCGCGCACGTCGGCGACCGACCCGTCGTAGGTGAGGCGGTAGATCTGGTCGCTCTCGGTCGACGTCCCCAGCTCGGCCACGAAGATCTCGACCTCGTACGGCTTGTCGACGCCGGACGAGAAGATGGTGCCGAGGGTCTGGGCGTAGGCGTTGGCCAGTCCGCGGCCCGACACGTCCCTGCGGTCGTAGGAGTACCCGCGCAGGTCGGCCAGGCGGACGCCGGCGATGCGCAGGTTCTCGAACTCGTTGTAGCGACCGACGGCGGCGAAACCGATCTGGTCGTAGATCTCGCTGATCTTGTGCAGCGCCCGTGAGGGGTTCTCCCCCACGAACACGATGCCGTCGGAGTACTGGACCACGGCGACGCTGCGACCCCGGGCGATGCCCTTGCGCGCGAAGTCGGCCCGGTCCTTCATGATCTGCTCGGGCGAGACGTAGAACGGTGCGGTCATGGCGCGTCCTCTCAGGTCAGGGGCGCCGACGGGCCGTCGGGCGCACGCAGGCGGGCCGCCACGACCTGGTCGGCGATGGCGGCGGTCTCGTCGTCGGGGTACGCGCGGAAGCCGTCGGCGGTGATCGCGGCGACCATGGGGAAGATCCGACGAGCCATGTCGGGCCCGCCGGTGGCGGAGTCGTCGTCGGCGGCGTCGTAGAGGGCCTGGATCACGGCGGTGACGGTCTCGGACTCGGACAGGTCGTCGCGGTAGAGCTTCTTCAGAGAGCCCCGCGCGAAGAGCGAGCCCGACCCGACGGAGTGGAAGGTGCGCTCCTCGTTCTTGTTGCCGGTGACGTCGAAGGCGAAGATCCGGCCCACGCCGTGGTCGAGGTCGTAGGCGGCGAGCAACGGCACGACGGCCAGCCCCTGCATGGCCATGCCGAGGTTGCCGCGGATCAGGGTGGCCAGGCGGTTGGCCTTGCCGTCGGTGGAGAGCACCGTGCCCTCGATCTTCTCGTAGTGCTCCAGCTCGACCCGGAACAGCCGGGTCATCTCGACCGCGATGCCGGCCGTCCCGGCGATGCCGACGCACGAGTACTCGTCGGTGGCGAACACCTTCTGGATGTCGCGCTGCGCGATGACGTTGCCCATCGTCGCCCGACGGTCGCCGGCCATGACCACGCCTCCGGGGAACGTGGCGGCGACGATCGTGGTGCCGTGGGTGATCCCCTCGAGGGAGCCGGGGCCGGTCTCGCGGCCCGGGACGAGGTCGGGTGCGTGCTGGTGGAGGAAGTCGGTGAACGAGGACGAACCGGGGGTGTGGAACGCCTCCGGGAGCATCACTGCCCGCCCTTCTGCACGAAGCTGCGCACGAACTCCTCGGCGTTCTCCTCCAGGACGCCGTCGATCTCGTCGAGGATGGAGTCGACGTCGTCGTTGAGCTTGGCCTTGGCCTGCACGTCGACCTCGGTGGTGTCGACCTGCTCGTCGGTCTCGTCGGCCTTGCGGGTGTTCTTGTGCTGCTGCTCGGACATACCGCCACCCTATCCCCCGCGGGCGAGCAGGGCGTGTCCGTCAGCGACCCGTGATGGCCTCGAACAGCTCGGCGGCGGTGCTGCTGTTCTCGAACAGCTCCCGCACGTGCTCGGCGGTGCCCCGCAGGGGCTCCATGGTGGGCACCCGCTGGAGCGAGGAGTAGCCCGGCAGGTCGAAGATCACCGAGTCCCACGACGCGGCCGCGATGTCGGTCGAGAAGCGCTGGAGACACATGCCGCGGAAGTAGGCCCGGGTGTCGGTGGGGGGCGCGGTGACCGCGGCACGGACCTCCTCGGTGGTGACGAGGCGCTCCATGCGGCCGGTGCGGACGAGCTGGTGGTAGAGCCCTCGCTCGAGCCGCACGTCGTGGTACTGCAGGTCGACCAGGTGCAGCTTCGCGTGGTCCCAGTCGAGCCCGTCGCGCTCGCGGTAGCGCTCCAGGAGGGCCAGCTTGGCCACCCAGTCCAGCTCGCGCACACACTCGTACGGGTCCCGCCCGAGTCGCACCAGCACGCTCTCCCACCGGGCCAGCACGTCGTCGGTCTCGGGGTCGCTGCCGTGGCGGGCGACGAAGTCGCGGGCGTGCTGCAGGTACTCCCCCTGCAGCTGCAACGCGGTGACCGTGCGGCCGTCGGCCAGCTCGACGGTGCGCCGCAGGGTGGGATCGTGGGAGATCTGGTGCAGCGCTGCGACCGGGTTCTGCAGGGCCAGACCGGCGGGCAGGACGTCGGCCTCGATCATGGCGAGCACCAGCGACGTGGTGCCGTGCCGCAGGTAGACCGAGATCTCCGAACAGTTCGCGTCACCGATGATCACGTGCAGCCGGCGGTACTTGCGGGGATCGGCGTGCGGCTCGTCGCGCGTGTTGATGATGGGTCGCTTGAGGGTCGTCTCCAGCCCCACCGGCACCTCGAAGTAGTCGGCCCGCTGACTGATCTGGAAGGCGTGGACGCTGCCGTCCTGCCGCTGCCCCACGCGCCCGGCGCCGCAGACGATCTGTCGGGAGACGAAGAACGGCGTCAGGTGGTCGACGATCGTCTCGAACGGCACGTCACGCCGCATCAGGTAGTTCTCGTGCGACCCGTAGGAGGCGCCCTTGTTGTCGATGTTGTTCTTGTACAGCACGATCGGCGCGGTGCCCGGGATCGCGGCGGCCAGCTCGGCGCCCGCGCGCATGACCTCCTCGCCCGCCTTCTCCCACACCACGACGTCGCGGGGCGAGGTGACCTCGGGGCTGGAGTACTCCGGATGGGCGTGGTCGACGTACAACCGGGCGCCGTTGGTGAGGATGATGTTGGCCAGGCCCATGTCCTCGTCGGTCAGCTGCGACGGATCGGCGTCGGGCCGGCTGAGGTCGAACCCGCGGGCGTCCCGCAGCGGACTCTCCTCCTCGTAGTCCCACCTGGCCCGTCGGGTCAGACCGTGGGCCGCGGCGTAGGCGTTGACCACGTGGGTCGACGCCACCATCGGGTTCGCGGTCGGTTGGCCCTGCACCGTGATGCCGTACTCGACCTCACTGCCCTGCACCCGCCTGACGGTCATGCCCTCACCCTACGGCGGGTGACGAACCCGAGCGCCCACTCGATCGGGGCTCGCCCGATCCACCGGCCCCACGCCCAGGACAGCAGCAGGAATCCTCCGACGAACACCACGAAGGTGGTCCAGTCCACGGTGCCCGGCGCGGGCCGGCCCCCGGTGTCGGCGTACACGGTGTCGGCCAGCAGGGCGACGACGGCGCCGTGCGCCACGTAGAGCGACAGCGCCACGACCCCGATCGGCGCGAAGGGTCGCAGCACGGCCGCCGTGGGTCGCCACGCGAGCGCCAGCCCGATCACGCCGACCGCGACGAGCACCTGGGTGACGTCGTGGGCGGTGTCCGCATAGGTGCCCGACACCCGAGCCTCCGGCGCGGGGAACCGTGACGTCGTGAGAACGGCCGCGCCCACGACGCCGGCCACGACCATGGCACCGGAGACCCGGACGTCGGGCCGACCTGCGTAGCCCCACCGGGCCAGCAGGGCACCGACCAGGAAGAACGGCAGCAGGTTGACCAGGCGGTAGTAGGGGTCGAGCGCCGTCCACCGCAGCAGGTAGCTCTCGAGGTCGGTGGCGTAGTAGTCGAGGGGACCCGCGGCTCGTGCGACCGACTCCAGGAGCGGCTGACTCACCACCAACACCGCCACGGCCGTGACCGCGGTGACCCACGCGCCCAGCACGAGGACCAGCGACCCGACGAGCAGGGTGATCCCCAGGTTGCTGAGCACGATGGCGATCCAGGTGCCCCACTGGTCCATCCAGGCACCCAGACCGATCAGCACCAGCCCCCGGACCGCCTGCTGCCACAGGAAGCCGGGGACGTGACGGTCGCGGGCCAGCACGATCGCCGCAGCCATGCCCATGACCAGGCTGAACAGCGGTGAGGCCAGGTCGCTGAGGCGGGCGATGGTGTCGAGGGCCGGCCGGCCCGCGCCGCTCACGAACGGTCCGGCGTGGGCGATCAGCATGGCGGTGATGGCGACCCCGCGGGCGACGTCGGGCAGCACCCACCGTCCGGAGCCGTTCACCTCAGTTCCTTCGCCAGATGGACGCTGTCGTCGTAGTCGGCGTAGAAGCCGAACGCGGGGACGTCGCGGTAGCCCGAGGACCGGTAGAGGGCGATCGCCTCCGGCTGCGCCGTGCCCGTCTCGAGCACCAGCCGGGTGAGTCCGGCCTCGACGGCCGAGCGCTCGAGCTCGGCGAGGAGCAGCCGCGCCACGCCCCGGCGGGTCCAGGCCGGCCGCACGTACATGCGCTTGAGCTCGCCGTCGCCGTCACCGGCCGGTCCCCCACGGCGCCACCCTCCCATGGCCACCGGCTCGTCGCCGACGTGGCCGAGCAGGAAGACCCCGTGGGGCGCGAGGAAGTGCTCGGCGTCGATCGGGGAGACGTCGCCCGAGCCGCCGTAGCGACGGCCGTACTCGGCCTGCACCTCGGCCGTCAGCAGCACCGCGTCGTCACCGTCGTAGGGCGCGACACGGAACCGTACGGTCAGAGGTACTGGCCGGTGTTGGCCACGGTGTCGATCGACCGTCCCGGCTCGTTGCCGCCCTTGCCGGTGATGAGCGTGCGGATGAACACGATCCGCTCGCCCTTCTTGCCCGAGATCCGCGCCCAGTCGTCGGGGTTGGTGGTGTTGGGCAGGTCCTCGTTCTCCTTGAACTCGTCCAGGCAGGCCTGCAGCATGTGCTGGACGCGCAGGCCCCGGTCGCCGTGGTCGAGCAGGTCCTTGATCGCCATCTTCTTCGCGCGGTCCACGATGTTCTGGATCATGGCTCCGGAGTTGAAGTCCTTGAAGTACAGGATCTCCTTGTCACCGTTGGCGTAGGTCACCTCGAGGAACTGGTTGTCCTCGGACTCGGTGTACATGTGCTCGACGGTGCGCTGGATCATGCCGTCGACGCACGCCTGGCGGTCACCACCCCACTCGGCGAGGTCGTCGGTGTGCAGCGGCAGCGTCGTGGTGAGGTACTTGCTGAAGATGTCCCGGGCGGACTCGGCGTCGGGGCGCTCGATCTTGATCTTCACGTCGAGACGACCCGGGCGCAGGATCGCCGGGTCGATCATGTCCTCGCGGTTGGACGCACCGATGACCAGGACGTTCTCCAGGCCCTCGACGCCGTCGATCTCGCTGAGCAGCTGCGGCACGATGGTGTTCTCGACGTCGGAGGACACACCGGATCCGCGGGTGCGGAACAGCGAGTCCATCTCGTCGAAGAACACGATGACCGGAGTGCCCTCGCTGGCCTTCTCCCGCGCGCGCTGGAAGACGAGCCGGATGTGCCGCTCGGTCTCGCCCACGTACTTGTTGAGCAGCTCGGGGCCCTTGATGTTGAGGAAGAACGACCGTCCCTCCTCGCCCGTGCGCTCGGAGACCTTCTTGGCCAGCGACGCGGCGACCGCCTTGGCGATCATCGTCTTGCCGCAGCCGGGAGGTCCGTAGAGCAGCACGCCCTTGGGCGGCTTGAGCTCGTGCTCGATGAACACCTCGGGGTGCAGGTACGGCAGCTCGACGGCGTCGCGGATGGACTCGATCTGGCCCCGCAGACCACCGATGGAGTCGTAGTCGATGTCGGGCACCTCCTCGAGCACGAGGTCCTCGACCTCGCTCTTGGGGATGCGCTCGTAGACGTACCCGGATCGGGAGTCCAGCAGCAGGGAGTCGCCGGGGCGCAGCTTGACCCCGTCGAGGGAGTGGGCCAGACGCACGATGCGTTCCTCGTCGGCATTGCCCATGACCAGGGCCCGGGCGCCGTCGGACAGCACCTCCTTGAAGGAGACCACCTCACCGACCTCCTCGAAGGCCAGCGCGGCGACGACGTTCATGGCCTCGTTGAGGATGACCTCCTGACCCTGGCGGAGGGCCTCACGGTCGACGGCCGGGCTGACGACGACGCGCAGCTTCCGTCCGCCCGTGAACACGTCGACCGAGTCGTCCTCGTTGAGCTGCAGGAAGGTGCCGAAACCGGTCGGCGGCTGGGCCAGCCGGTCGACCTCCTCCTTCAGCGTGACGATCTGGTCGCGCGCCTCGCGCAGGGTCGCACTCAGCCGCTCGTTCTGGGCCGAGGTGGCGGCGAGCCGGGTCTCGAGGTCGCCGAGCCGGTGGTCGGTGGAGCGGACCTCGCCGGAGCGGGAGTCACCCGAACGCTCGCCCGCGAGGCGGCGGCGGAGGTGCTCGACCTCGGCACGCAGGTAGGCCAGCTCGGCCGCGGCCTGGGCCGCTCCGGGACCTCCAGTGGGGGCTTGGTCGTCGAACATCAGCACACCTCCTGCTCGTGTCCACGACCCTACCCGTTCGGCGGTCGTCCGCAGGACGTTGCGGGGAGCGGTGGCGTTACGTGTTGATGACGTCGCCGGACGACTCCTCGCCGGGCGGCCGCGGGCCGTGGTACTCCGGTCCGTACGCGCCGGGCGCCGGGCGCCGGGTCCGGCCGAGCGACCGTTCGCCGGGTGCCATCCGCCGGGCGGTGACGAGGTAGGCGGTGTGGGCGCCCGCTCCGTGGGCCGGACGGACCGCCAGGCCCTCGAGGTGCCAGTCGCGCTGCAACGTCTCCCAGGCGTGCGGCTCGGTGAACCCGCCGTGCGCGCGGATCGTCTCGACGAACCGCGACAGCTGGGTCGTGGTGGCGACGTAGCCGCAGACGATCCCGCCGGGCACGAGCCGCTCGGCAGCCAGGGGGACACAGGTCCACGGGTCGACCATGTCGAGGATCAGCCGATCGACCTCGGTCTCGGTCATGTCCTCGCGGACGTCGCCGACGGTGAGGGTCCACGCCGGGTGCTCCCCCACCAGCTGCCCGACGTTGCGGCGGGCGACCTCGGCGAAGTCCTCGCGCAGCTCGTAGGAGCCGAGGTGGCCGTCGGGGCCGACGGCCCTCAGGAGGTAGGCGGTGAGGCTGCCGGAGCCCGCACCGGCCTCGACGACGCGGGCACCGGGGAAGATGTCCGCCATCGTCACGATCTGGGCGGCGTCCTTCGGGTAGATGATGGCGGCGCCACGGGGCATGGCCACGACGTACTCCGACAGCAGGGGCCGGAACACCTGGTACTCGCCGCCGAGGCTGGACCCGATGATGATCCCCTCGGGCCGCCCGATCATGTCGTCGTGACGGATCTGGCCCTTCTTGGTCGAGAACTCGCGACCCGCCTCGAGCCGCAGGTTGTGCTTGCGGCCCTTGGCGTCGCTGAGCCTGACCCACTCCCCCTCGACCAGCGGTCCGCTGCGCATCCAGGTGGTCACGGGGATCCCTCTCGGTAGGCGTCGGACAGGTCGTCGCGACGGAGCAGGCCGACGTCGTGCCCGTCGGGATCGACCAGCAGGTAGGTGTCGGCCGGGACCCGGGTGATGGCGCGGAGCAGGGCCACGCCGCCCAGGTCGGACGGCAGCCGTGGGAGGTCGGACGTGTCCCGGTCGTCCACGTCGACGGCGAGGCGGGAGGCCACGAGCGACTCGATGCGTCCGGCACGGTCCGCGACACGCAGCGCCTGGGAGGCGCCCTGCCACAGGAACACGGAGACCAGACCCGCGACGGCGAGGTCGAGGTACCCGGCGGCCCCACCGGCTGCGGCCCGGACGGCGCCGAACACGGTGGCGGCGACGGCCGCCACCCGGCCGATCCACGCGGCCACGCGGATGCCGGTGAGCTCTCGGCCCGTGACGGCCCAGATGATCGCTCGCAGCACCCGCCCCCCGTCGAGCGGCAGACCGGGAAGCAGGTTGAAGCCCGCCACGATCACGTTGACCCAGCCGATCGACCACCACACGGTGGACGCCGTCCCGTCCCCGGCCGCGCCCGCGACGCCGAGTGCGGCCAGACCGACGAGGAGCGACGCGAGTGGACCGGAGCCCGCAGTGAGCAGCTCCTGGCGGGCCGACCGGCTCTCGCCCTCGATCAGCGTCTCGCCCCCCAGCAGGTGCAGGGTCACCGAGGCGACGTCCATGCCGTACGACCGCGCCACGACCACGTGGGCGATCTCGTGCAGGAGCACCGAGACGTACAGCGCGACGATCAGCGCGAACGCGACCAGGTACGGGTCGTCGGTGCCGGAGCGCTCGAACCGCGGGCCGAGCAACAGGACCAGGGCGGCGCCCATGACGACCAGACCCGGCCGCACGAAGATGCCCGCGCCCAGCACCCGACCGATGCGGAACGCACCAGCAGGCCCGGGCCTGCGCGTCTCGCCGGTCATGGCGTCAACCTATCGCGGCACCCGTCCGCTGTCCGTGCGTGTCGCTACGGTGCACCCATGGACGACTTCGTGGCCGACGACCCGACCCCTGCGGTGTTCCGGGCGCGGCTGTCCCCGAGCCGGGCCGGCGACTTCCAGACGTGCCCGCTGCTGTTCCGGTTCCGCACCATCGACCGGCTGCCCGAGCCGGCCAGCCCGGTCATGGCCCGAGGCACCCTGGTGCACGCGGTCCTGGAGCACCTCTACGACGCACCGGCGGAGGCGCGGACCCTCGAGGCCGCGACCGCGATGCTGCCCGACGCCTGGCAGACCCTGCAGGCCGAGGACGAGCGGCTCCAGGAGCTGTTCGACGCCGGCCGGCCGGACGACCAGGCGGCGTGGCTCGCCTCGGCCGCGGAGCTGCTCGGCAGCTACTTCGCCCTCGAGGACCCTACCAGGCTGGAGCCGGCGGCCCGCGAGCTGCGCGTGGAGCACGTGCTCGACGACGCGGTGACCCTGGGCGGCATCGTCGACCGGCTCGACGTCGCACCCGACGGGCGGATACGGATCGTCGACTACAAGACCGGCCGGTCCCCCGACCCGCGCTTCGAGGCGTCCGCGTTGTTCCAGATGAAGTTCTACGCGCTCGTGGTCTGGCGCAGTCGCGGCGTGCTGCCGACGCTGCTGCAGCTGATGTACCTGGGCGACCGCCAGGTGCTGCAGTACACGCCGACAGAGTCCGACCTGCTCGCCACCGAGCGGAAGGTCCGCGCCCTCTGGGACGCCATCACGGCGTCCACCGAGCGCCGGGAGTTCCGGCCCCGCCGCAGCGCGTTGTGCGGCTTCTGCGCGCACCAGTCGCTCTGCCCCGAGTGGGGAGGCACCCCACCGCCCCTGCCCCTGCTGCAGATCGAGGGCCCGGTCGCCTCAGGCGAACAGGGTGCGCAGGGTGTCGGGGGTGGTCCCCGCCAGTGACGGCAGGGTGCGCCGTCGTGGTCCGTCGGGCACCCTCACCATGTGCGGCACCACGAGCACCTCGCACCCCGCTGCCGTCGCGGAGGCGGCGCCGGTGACCGAGTCCTCGATCGCGAGGCAGGCCGCGGCGTCGACGCCCAGCTGGGCCGCCGCGGTCAGGTAGGGCTCGGGATGCGGTTTGCCCCGGCTCACGGCATCGCCGGTGACGACCGCGGCGAAGGGCAGCTGCCGGGCGATGGGCTCGGCCAGCACGGCGTAGGACATCGTCACCAACGCCTGCGGCACCTTGGCGGCCGCGAACGCCGTGACCAGCTCCTTGGCACCGGGTCTCCAGGCGACACCGTCCTGCAGGCCCGCACCCACCCGCTGCACCAGGAAGTCGACGATCTGGGCCGCGGTCATGTCGGCGTCGAAGTGTCGGCGCAGGTGCTCGCCGGCGGTCATCAGGTCACTGCCGATGAGCGCTAGCGCGTCCTCCTCGGTCCAGACCCGGCCGAACCGTTCCGCCAGGGCGTGCTCGGCGGCCATCCAGAGCGGCTCGGTGTCGGCCAGGGTCCCGTCCAGGTCCCACAGCACCGCTGCCGGCCAGGTCATGGCGCCCCCTCCCCGTGGTTACGCGCAGGTCGACGTGGCGTACGCCTCGACACGCTGCGACGCCTCCCGCAGGCCGGTGGTGTCCGGCGTGGTCTCCGGGTCGTCGGCCACGGCGCGGTAGAAGGTGCTCAGCAGCTCGACGTCGGGGACGATCTCCTCCGGACCGTCGGCGGCCAGTGCCTCGTAGCCCGCGGCGACGTCCTCCAGCGGGCCCGACAGCTCGGTGATCTGGTCGGGGGTGGTCGACGCAGCCTGGCGCAGGATGTCGGCGCTGGCGGCCTGGAGGTCGTCCATCGCCGCACAGAACGCAGCAGCCTGGTCGGCCGGGTCGTCGCTGGGCTCGGCATCGTTGTCGTCGCCCGCCGCCGGATCGTCGCTCTCGCCCGCCGGCTCGCTCGTGGCGGTGTCGGAGGCCGCGACGTCGTCGTCGTCGTTGCCACCGGTGACGGCGAAGACGGTGCCGAGGCCGACCAGGAGCGCCACCACCACGGCGACGGCCAGCCACGTGCCGGACCCGGACTTCTCGTCCTCGGGGTCGACCGCGTTCTCGTCGGCGGGGTCGTCCTCGAACGCGACGACGGTGTCGCCGTCGGCGGCGTCGTTGCTGCTGTCGGCATCGACGGGGACCTCGTCGGCCGCGGTCTCCTCGACCGGCACCTCATCGACGGCAGCCTCGTCGGTCGCGGTCTCCTCGACGGGAGCGTCCTCAGCGGTCGCCTCGTCGGCAGCCGGCTCCTCAGCGGCGGCGTCCTCAGCAGCAACGTCCTCAGCAGCAACGTCCTCGGCCGGGGCGTCCTCGCCCGTGCCTGCCTCGCGGGCGGCGATGGCGGCAGCCACCTGGTCGCCGCCGCGCGTCTTCAGCCAGTAGAGGACGCCCTCGTCGGCGGACGGGTTGGCCGCGATGGTCTCCCACAGGTCCGGATGCTTGGCCGCCAGCTCTCCGAGCCGCTGCGAGGAGGTCTCGGGGTTCGCGGCTTCCGCCTGCAGGTCGTCGTCGGCCATGGTGTGCGGTTCCTCCGTGGGGATTCGGGTGGTCGACGCCATCGTGACGGGACCATCGGTCAGCCTAGGCCACCGGGTCCCCCGACGGGCCCGAAAACACGCAACCGGTTGGTTCCGGATGTGACGCGTGAGAAACTGGTGGGCGAATCTCTCCATCACGCCCACGCGAGCCCGCTGCCGGCCGGAGGTTCCCGTGACCAGACCCTTCCCTGACTCTCGAGGAATCGCGTGAACCACGAACAGCAGTGGCGTCCTGACGCCACCGACGACCTGACCCGCATGCTGCGCGAGCGCATCCTCGTGCTCGACGGAGCGATGGGGACGGCGATCCAGCGGGACCGGCCCGACGAGGCCGGCTACCGCGGCGAGCGCTTCGCCGACTGGCCGTCGGACGTGCAGGGCAACAACGACCTGCTGACGTTGACGCAGCCCGAGATCATCGCGGGGATCCACCGCGAGTACCTCGAGGCCGGCGCGGACATGATCGAGACCAACACGTTCAACGCGAACTGCATCTCGTTGAGCGACTACGGCATGCAGGACCTCGCGTACGAGTTCAACCTGGAGTCGGCCCGACTGGCCCGCCGCGAGTGCGACGCCATGACCCAGCGCACCCCCGACCGGCCGCGCTACGTCGCCGGGGCGCTCGGGCCCACCAGCCGGACGGCGTCCATCTCACCGGACGTCAATGATCCGGGTGCTCGCAACGTGACCTACGACGAGCTCGTCGACGCGTACAAGGAGGCGACGCGCGGTCTGCTCGACGGCGGCTCCGACGTCATCATCATCGAGACGATCTTCGACACGCTCAACGCCAAGGCCGCGATCTTCGCGGTCGAGACGGTCTACGAGGAGCTGGGCCGCCGTTGGCCCGTCATCATCTCCGGCACCATCACCGATGCGTCGGGACGCACCCTCTCGGGCCAGGTCACCGAGGCGTTCTGGCACTCCATCCGGCACGCCAAGCCGTTGCTCGTCGGACTCAACTGCGCCCTGGGTGCCCAGGAGATGCGTCCCTACATCGCCGAGATGGCGCGGGTCGCCGACACCTTCGTGAGCTGCTACCCCAACGCCGGACTCCCCAACGCGTTCGGCGAGTACGACGAGGAGCCCGACCAGACCGCGGCGATCGTCTCGGAGTTCGCCGATGCGGGCTTCGTCAACATGGTCGGCGGCTGCTGCGGGACGACACCGGCCCACATCGCGTCCATCGCGCGTGAGGTCGACGGCTCGACGCCCCGCCCGGTTCCCGACACCACACCGGCGCTGCGGCTGTCGGGTCTCGAGCCGGTCACCGTGGTCGAGGACACCCTGTTCGTCAACGTCGGCGAGCGGACCAACATCACCGGCTCGGCGCGGTTCCGCAACCTGATCAAGGCCGGCGACTACACCACGGCCCTCGCGGTCGCCCGCCAGCAGGTCGAGGCCGGCGCCCAGGTCATCGACGTCAACATGGACGAGGGCATGATCGACGGCGTCGAGGCCATGGACCGGTTCATGAAGCTGGTCGCCACCGAGCCCGACATCTGCCGGGTGCCCACCATGATCGACTCCTCCAAGTGGGAGGTCATCGAGGCCGGGCTCAAGTGTGTGCAGGGCAAGTCCATCGTCAACTCCATCTCGATGAAGGAGGGCGAGGAGAAGTTCGTCCGTGAGGCACGGCTGTGCCGCAAGTACGGTGCCGCCGTCGTCGTCATGGCCTTCGACGAGGAGGGTCAGGCCGACAACCTCGAACGTCGCCGGCAGATCTGTGAGCGGGCCTACCGGATCCTGGTCGACGAGGTGGGGTTCCCGGCCGAGGACATCATCTTCGATCCCAACGTGTTCGCGGTGGCGACGGGCATCGAGGAGCACGCCAACTACGGCGTCGACTTCATCGAGGCGACCCGCTGGATCAAGCAGAACCTGCCCGGAGCGCTGGTCTCCGGCGGCGTCTCGAACGTCTCGTTCTCCTTCCGCGGCAACAACCCCGTGCGTGAGGCCATCCATGCGGTGTTCCTGTACCACGCCATCGGTGCCGGCATGGACATGGGAATCGTCAACGCCGGGGCTCTCGAGGTCTACGACGAGGTCCCTGAGCTCCTGCGTGAGCGGATCGAGGACGTCATCCTCAACCGCCGCGAGGACAGCACCGAGCGTCTGCTCGACATCGCGGCGGACTTCGCCGGCGACGGGTCCGTCAAGGAGGTCGCGACCGAGGAGTGGCGGTCCCTGCCGGTCGGTGAGCGGATCACGCATGCGCTGGTGAAGGGCATCGACGAGTTCGCCGAGTCCGACACCGAGGAGCTGCGCGCCGAGATCAGCGCCCGGGGCGGTCGCCCGATCGAGGTGATCGAGGGACCCCTGATGGCGGGCATGAACGTCGTGGGTGACCTGTTCGGCGAGGGCAAGATGTTCCTGCCGCAGGTGGTCAAGTCGGCCCGGGTCATGAAGAAGGCCGTGGCCTACCTGATCCCGTTCATCGAGGCCGAGAAGCAGCCCGGGGACGCCGAGCGCAGCAACGGCAAGGTCATCATGGCCACGGTCAAGGGCGACGTGCACGACATCGGCAAGAACATCGTGGGCGTCGTGCTGCAGTGCAACAACTACGACGTCGTCGACCTGGGCGTCATGGTGCCGGCCCAGAAGATCCTCGACGCGGCCAAGGCCGAGGGCGCCGACGTGATCGGGCTGTCCGGCCTGATCACCCCGTCGCTCGACGAGATGGTGAACTTCGCCGTCGAGATGGAGCGCCAAGGGTTCGAGATCCCGCTCATGATCGGCGGCGCCACCACCTCGCGGGCCCACACGGCGGTCAAGGTGGCCGAGAAGTACCACGGGCCCGTGATCTGGGTGAAGGATGCCTCCCGGTCGGTCCCGGTGGTCGCGGCCCTGCTCTCCGACGAGCAGCGACCGAAGCTGCTGGCCGAGACCACCGCCGACTACGTGACGCTGCGGGAGCGGCACGCCGCCCGGCAGGACACCCGGAAGCTGCTGCCGATCGCCGTCGCCCGCGAGAAGGCCACGCCGATCGACTGGACCGGCTACCAGCCGCCGCGTCCCCGTCTGCTGCTGCAGCAGGCACGCGACCTCTGTTCCGGTCCGGGGTGCGACCACCGGCACGGCGACGCCACGCAGTTCGTGAAGACCCTCACCGACTACTCGCTGGCCGAGCTGAGGCCCTACATCGACTGGCAGCCGTTCTTCAACGCCTGGGAGATGCGCGGTCGGTTCCCCGACATCCTCAACAACCCCTCGACCGGCGAGGCGGCCCGCAAGCTCTACGAGGACGCGCAGCAGATGCTCGACCAGGTGGTCGAGGAGAAGTGGATCCGGGCCAACGGCGTGTTCGGTCTGTTCCCGGCGAGCCAGGTTCCCGGCGACGACATCGAGGTGTACACCGACGAGTCCCGGTCGGCGGTCCTGACCACGCTGCACCAGCTGCGCCAGCAGGGTGAAGGTCGTGAGGGCTCGGCCCGCAAGTCCTTGGCGGACTTCGTGGCACCGAAGGACACCGGCCTGCGTGACTACGTGGGCGCGTTCGCGGTCACCGCTGGTGTCGGCATCGGCGAGAAGATCGAGGAGTTCAAGAAGAACCTCGACGACTACAACGCGATCCTGCTGGAGTCACTGGCCGACCGTCTGGCCGAGGCGTTCGCCGAACGGCTGCACGAGCGGGTCCGCAAGGAGTTCTGGGCGCACTCCCCCCACGAGGCGCTCAGCAACGAGGACCTCATCGGCGAGAAGTACGACGGCATCCGTCCGGCTCCCGGCTATCCGGCGTGCCCCGAGCACACCGAGAAGCAGACGATCTGGGAGCTGCTCGACGTCGAGGCGAACACCGGGATCGAGCTCACCGAGAGCATGGCGATGTGGCCCGGCGCGTCGGTGAGCGGCCTGTACTTCTCCCATCCGGAGTCGCAGTACTTCGTCCTGGGCCGGATCGGCCGCGACCAGGTCGAGGACTACGCCGGTCGCAAGGGCTGGACCGTCACGGAGGCCGAGCGGTGGCTCTCGCCGAACCTGGGCTACCGGACCGAGGACGAGTAGTCCGGACTACGCTGACGAGGTGAGCCTCGACGACATCCCCCCGCTGCGCGACCCGTGGATGGTGGCTGCCTTCGAGGGGTGGAACGACGCCGCCGAGGCCGCCTCGGGCGTCGTGGCGCACCTGATCGACGAGTGGGACGCCGAGGTCCTGGTGGAGCTCGACCCGGAGGACTACTACGACTTCCAGGTGACCCGTCCCATGATCCACCGCGACGAGGCGGGCGACTCCGAGCTGGTGTGGCCGACGCCGACGATCTACCACGCCCGTCCGCCGCACGGTGGACGCGACGTGCTGCTGCTGAGTGCCCCGGAGCCCAACTTCCGGTGGCGCGGCTTCTGCTCCACCGTGCTGGGCGTCGCCTCCCTCGCCGGGGTCAGCGAGGTGGTGACCCTGGGGGCGCTGCTCGCTGACTCGCCACACACGCACCCGGTGCCGGTCAGCGGATCCGCCAGTGACGAGACCCGGCGCGCGCGGCTCGGCGCGGCACCGTCGCGGTACGCGGGTCCGGTGGGTATCAATGCCGCCCTGGCCGACGAGGCCAGGCTGGCCGGCCTGCCCTCGGTGTCACTCTGGGCAGCGGTGCCCCACTATCTGGCGGAGCCGCCGTGTCCGAAGGCGACGCTGGCGCTGCTCGGGGCGTTGGAGGACGCCATCGGGGTGCCTCTCCCCCAGGGCGTGCTGCCCGAGATGACCGAGGCCTGGCAACGTGGCGCGGAGGAGCTGACCGAGCGCGACGAGGAGATCGCCGAGTACGTGCAGGCGCTGGAGTCCGAGCGGGACACCAGCGAGCTGCCCGAGGCGTCGGGCGATGCGATCGCCCGCGAGTTCGAGCGCTACCTGCGCCGCCGCGGCGTCGACGGCACCGACGGCTGAAACGCCTGCTCGCGCGACCGCGTGTTCGCCAGCCCGAGCGTGCGAGGGCGTGAGCGCAGCGAGGCGAACCCCACGCGAGTGTCGCCTCGGGCTCGTTCCGCTCCTTGGCGACCACCAGGGGCGTGGTTTCGAGGCTGCTCGTTCCTCGCAGCACCTCAACCACCGAGAACACGCCACCCAGGTGTTCGCCAGCCCGAGCTTGCGAGGGCGTGAGCGAAGCGAGGCGAACCTCGCGTGAGTGTCCGCCTCGGGCTCGTTCCTCGCCCTCACGGTCGCTGCGCTCCCTGGCGACCACATGCTCGCGAACCCCACGTGAGTGTCGCCTCGGGCTCCGCCCTCACGGTCGCTGCGCTCCCTGGCGACCACATGCTCGCGAACCCCACGTGAGTGTCGCCTCGGGCTCCGCCCTCACGGTCGCTGCGCTCCCTGGCGACCACATGCTCGCGAACCTCACGTGAGTGGGCGCCTCGGGCTCGTCCCTCGCCCTCACGGTCGCTCCGCTCCCTGGCGACCACCACAGCGGGGCGAACCTCGCTCCCCGGTCACCCGGGCTTGGCCGGCTGAGTTGCGCCGTGGGGCGAAGGTGCGACGCTCGGACAGAGGGCGGCACACCTCGCCCCGCGGACCGAGGAGCATGACGTGAGCACCAGCGAAGCCCCCAACGGACCCCGTCCCGTCACCGACTGGACCGACCTCGGGCAGGAGATGTGGGCCTACCTCACGGGCAAGGGCGCCGCGGTGAACTACGAGTTCATCGACATGGCCGTCGAGGTGCCCCGCGACACCGGCCCGGAGGCACCACGCGCCACGTGGAAGCTCAACGGGACGCTGCGCATCACCACCAGCGACGACCAGCTCCCCGGCGCCGACCCGCACCGAGGCTGACGTGGCGTCCCAGGTCCGGCTCGACGCCGACCTGACCTTCGACGTCCAGGACGGCCCGCACCGGATCAGCGGCACCGTCAGGGCGGCCGGCCGGCACATCGAGGTCCGGGCGGACGGGCTGGAGGCCGTGGTCGGAGGCATGCCGAACGCGAGCGTCCGCCGGTGGGCGGCCGAGCTCGCCGAGCACGACCTCACCCTCGCGGTGGGCGGGCCGTACGGGCTCGCGGTCGTCCTCGGCGCCGTCCGCACCCCGTGGTGGCAGCGGTTCCTGACCCGCTCGCGCCACCTGCGGATCGAGAACCTCCGGGCGGCGGCCGGGTTGGCCGCTGCGCAGCGCAGGCGGAGGCGTGCGCCGGTGCTGCTCGAGGGCGTGACCCTGCCCCCCGGAACGGTGTGGCCGCCCATGATGCTGCGCCCGAAGCGACTGCGACCCGTGACGACCACCCACGACCCCGATGGTGGTGGGGCCCCACGCCTGTACTTCTGCGACGTCACCGATCCACGCTTCCCCGGCCCGATCAGCGAGTTCCTGCTCCCCCGCGGCACCACCCGCATCGGCAGCGACGCGTCGTGCGACCTGGTGCTGCACGGGACCGACGGGCTCCAGGCCGAGATCATGTGCACCGACGACGACGAGTACGTCCTGGTCGCGAGGAGCGAGACGATCCTCAGCACGGTCGCCGGACGGCAGCTGCCTCGACAGACGTTGCGCACGGGAGCTCGCCTGCAGCTCGGCTCGTGGCGCATGTCCTACGTCCGTGACGAGTACGCCGACCACGGACGTCCGTACGGCGGCCGGATCGGCGGCGAGCTGGGGCGACAGCGGACCCAACCCACGCCACCGAACCGCACGGGACCCAGCTTCTAGGTCGACGCCGCCAGCCGGGCGAGGGTGCGCAGCTGCTTGCGCATCATCACCAGGTCTCCCCACGCGACGGCGTGCTGGAAGACGCCGTTGCCCGGTCTGCTCCCCCGGGGCACGTCGAGCACGCCGACCAACCGCGTGCGGCCGGCGTCGTCCACGTACGTCTCGTAGCTCGACGACAGGTCGCCGAACATCCGTGAGGCGGTACCCGGGCGAGGCGCGATGGTGATGCTCCGGCCGGGCTCGAAGGCCGTCAGCACGAAGACCCGCATCACCTTCTGACCGACAGCCAGGTCCGTCAGGGACGGATCGGGGCGGCGAGGACTGCGGACGCCGAAGTTGTCGATCAGGTCGTAGCTGTACGGAGCGCGCCTCAGCTGGCACAACCACAGGAACACCGTGTCGGGGTCGGCGTCGACGGTGACGGCGCGGACCAGTCAGACGGCGTCCGGTGCCGCGTGCCGTCCGCTGGGGTGGTCGCGTACGACCTCGCCCGGGGTGGCGCCCCACACCCACGGCCTCCCCCGACCCGGCACGGTCAGAGCGACACACCCAGCAGCACGTCGACCGCGGTGCGGACGGTGCGCCCGGCCTGCGGGTCGGCGGACGCGGCACCGGGGCTGTCGTCGGCCGCCCACGCATCGACCGCGGCCAGCGCCCGGGGTGCGTCGAGGTCGTCGCTCAGGGCGGCGCGAACCTCGGCCAGCAGTGCGTCGCCCGCCGGTGCCACGGTGCGGTGGACGGCCGAGCGCCAGGCGCCGAGTCGTTGCTCGGCCACCACGATCTCGTCGTCGTGCCACTCCCAGTCGGTGCGGTAGTGGTGCGCCAGGAGGGCCAGACGGATCGCCATCGGGTCGTGACCGTCGGCACGCAGACGCGAGACCAGCACCAGGTTGCCCTTGGACTTGCTCATCTTCTCGCCCTGGTAGCCCACCATGCCGGTGTGCACGAACGCCCCGGCGAACGGCAGACCGGTGGCGACGGCCGCCTCCGAGGCGGACATCTCGTGGTGCGGGAACAGCAGGTCACTGCCGCCACCCTGCACGTCGAACGTGGTGCCGAGGTGCTCGAGGGCGATCGCCGCGCACTCGATGTGCCAACCGGGTCGACCGCGGCCGAGGCGAGTGTCCCAAGCGGGCTCACCCGGACGCTCCGCCTGCCACAACAGGCAGTCGAGCGGGTGGCGTTTGCCCGGCCGGTCCGGGTCGCCGCCCCGCTCGGCGAACACCGCACGCATGGCGGCCTCGTCGAGCCCCGACACCGACCCGAAGCCGGCGTCCGCGTGCACGTCGAAGTACAGGTCGTCGTCGACGCGATAGGTCGCCCCGGCCCCGGTGAGCCGGTCGACGAGGTCGACGACCAGGTCGATCGACTCCACCGCCCCGACGTAGTGGTCCGGGGAGATGATGCGCAACGCCGTCATGTCCTGCCGGAACAGCTCGGTCTGCGCCTCGGCCAACGTGACCCAGTCGACGCCGGTCGCGGTGGCACGCTCCAGCAGTGGGTCGTCGACGTCCGTCACGTTCTGCGTGTAGGTCACGTCGAGGCCCCGGTCACGCCAGGCTCGTTGGAGCAGGTCGAACGCGAGGTAGGTGGCGGCGTGCCCGAGGTGGGTGGCGTCGTACGGGGTGATGCCGCAGACGTACAGGCGGGCGTGCGAGTCCGGGTCCACCGTGACCCGCGACCCGCTCGCCGAGTCGTGCACGCGGACCGGCGAACCCTCGCCCCAGCCGGACGAGTCCAGTGACGGGACATCAGGGCTGGTCCAGGCACGCATGGCCCGACACTATCCGGCGCGGCCCGCTCCCGGGACGACGGTGCCGGGGCACCATGGAGTCATGATCATCGACTCGGCCGTGTACCGCGGCGGTCACCGTCAGGACACCGAGCACGACTCGGCCTCGTTGGAGGCCGTCATCGCGACCCTCGAGGCCGACGACTTCATCTGGATCGGCATCAACCACCCCGAGCAGGAGGAGCTGGACCGCGTCGCCGCCTGCCTCGACCTGCATCCCCTGGCGGTGGAGGACGCGATGGAGGCGCACCAGCGGCCGAAGGTGGAGCGGTACGCCGACCACCTGTTCATGTCGCTGCGGACGGTGTCCTACCAGGACGACGACATCGAGACCCACGAGGTCAACATCTTCCTGGGGGCCCACTACCTGTTGACGGTGCGCCACGGCGGGCCGGACCTCAGGGCGTCGCGACAGCGTGCCGACAGCATGATCGACGCCCTCGCCCACGGGCCCACGGCTGCACTGCACGCCGTCGTGGACGCGATCGTCGACCGGTACGAGGAGGCGGCGGCCGAGCTCGAGCTGGACGTCGAGGAGGTCGAGAGCTCGGTGTTCTCGCCGCAACGCACCAGCGACTCCACCCGCATCTACCGCCTCAAGCGCGAGGCACTGGAGTTCCGGCGTGCGGTCCAGCCCCTGCGGGAGCCGATGAGCCGGTTCGCGACGTCGGCAGCGCCCGAGGACGCGCGCCCGTACTTCCGCGACATCGCCGACCACCTGTCGCGCGCGGCCGACGCGATCGACGCGGTCGACCACCTGCTCGACAACGCCCTCAACGCCCACCTGGCGCAGCTGAGCGTCCAACAGAACGAGGACATGCGCAAGCTGACCGCCGGCGCCACCATGTTCGCGGTGCCCACGGCGATCGCCGGCATCTACGGCATGAACTTCGAGCACATGCCGGAGCTCACCTGGACCTACGGCTACCCGCTCTGCCTCGCCGCGATCGCCGGGATCTGCGCCTACATCTACCGCCGGTTCAAGCAGTCGGGCTGGTTGTAGGTCAGATGGCCACGTCGGCGGTGATGACACCCGCGCCGAGCAGCACGAGGACGACCGAACCGAGCACGACCCGGTAGGCGACGAACGGTGCGTACGAGTGGGTGCTCACGTACCTCAGCAACCAGTGGATCACCGCCAGACCCACCACGAACGCCACCAGCGTGCCGACGACGGTCGGTGCGACACCGTAGGCGTTGTCACCGCCGGGGATGTCCTTGAGCTTGTACAGACCCGCGCCGACCACGGCCGGGATCGCCAGCAGGAAGGCGTACCGCGTCGCCGCCGCCCGCTCGTAGCCCAGGATCAGCCCCATCGAGATGGTGGCGCCCGAACGCGACACGCCCGGCACGAGGGCGGCGGCCTGGGCTGCGCCGAGCAGCACGGCGTGACCCCACGAGAGATCCTCGATGGGCTTGGCGTTGCGACCGATCCGCTCGGCGACGCCGAGGACGAGTCCCAACGCGATGAGCATGGTCCCGATGACCCAGAGATTGCGGAACTCGTTGTCGATCAGGTCCTCCAGGGCCAGACCGAGTGCCACGATCGGCAGCGACCCGACGATGATGAACCAGCCCATCCGCCACTCGAAGGCCTCCCGGGCCCTGGCGGAGAACAGCCCCCGCACCCACCCGGACCCGATGGTCCAGATGTCACGCCAGAAGTACAGGACGACCGCCACCTCGGTGCCGATCTGCACCACGGCGGTGTAGGCCGCACCGGGATCGTCCCAGCCGAAGAACTTGGGGAAGATCGCCAGGTGCGCGCTGCTGGAGATCGGCAGGAACTCCGTCAAGCCCTGCAAGGTGCCGAGCACGACGGCCTGAAGGAAATCCACGGCGCGAGCCTACCCACCGGTCCGTGCGTCCTTGGCTAGCCTGTGCGCATGCTGCTGCGTCAGGTCGGTCACTCCGGGCTCCGGGTGTCCCGGATGGCGCTCGGCACGATGTCGTGGGGTGCAGGGGTCGACGACTACGAGGCGGCCGAACAGCTGACGACCTTCGTCGACGCCGGCGGCACGCTGGTCGACACCGCACCGATCTACGGCGACGGCGCCTGCGAGGAGCTGCTGGGTCGGGTCCTGGCCTCCACCGGGACTCGCGACCGGGTCGTGCTGGCGGGCAAGTGCGCACTGACCAGACGCGACGGCGAGGTCGTCCGCGACGCGTCCCGCGGCACGGTCCTCGACCAGCTCGACCTCTCCCTGCGCCAGCTGGGCACCGACCACCTCGACCTGTGGCAGGTGCACCGCTGGGACGACTCCACGCCGCTCGACGAGACCCTCGCGGCCCTGGAGCACGCGGTGACCTCCGGCCGGGTGCGCTACGTCGGCATCTCCAACTTCACCGGGTGGCAGACCGCTCTGGGCCATGCGACGCTCGCGGGTCGGCCGGCCCGTGTGCCCCTGGTCAGCACCCAGGTCGAGTACTCCTTGCTCCGGCGCGAGGCCGAGGTCGACGTCGTCCCGGCGCTGCAGCACCTCGGCATGGGCCTCATCGCCTGGTCGCCGCTGGGCCGCGGGGTGCTCACCGGCAAGTACCGGAACGGCACGCCGGCAGACTCGCGCGGCGCCGACCCGCGGTGGGAGCAGTTCGTCGCTCCGTACCTGACCCCCGATCGTGCAGGGGTGGTCGAGGCCTTGGCCCGGGCGGCGGAAGGCCTGGGCGCCTCACCCGCGCAGATCGCCCTCGCCTGGGTCCGTGACCGGCCCGCCGTGGCCTCGGTGGTCGTCGGTGCCCGCACCACCGCCCAGCTCGTCGAGACGCTCGCCGCCGAGGCGGTCGAGGTGCCACCCGAGATCCGGCAGGCCCTCACCGACGTCTCCGGTGGCGAGGCCCTCAGTTCGGCGGAGAAGGAGTGAGCGTGGTCGAGTACGAGTTCTGGAACCTGACGATCGACCGGTCGAAGTCGCGCCATGCGGTGTGCCGGATGTTGACCGAGGCGGCCGAGTACCACGGGTGGGAGCTCGACCGGCTGCGCAAGGACCGCACCGGCCACCGGACCGTGACCCTGCGCCGCAAGATCATCCGGATGCGCAGCACCCTGTACTGACCTGGCGCTGGTTAAGCCAGGTCGAGGAACTCGTCGAAGACCCGGCAGCCGAACTCGAGGGCGTCGACCGGCACCCGCTCGTCGACGCCGTGGAACAGGGCGGTGAAGTCGAGGTCGGCCGGCAGCCGCAACGGGGCGAACCCGTAGGACGTGATGCCGAGCTTGCTCCACGCCTTGGCGTCGGTTCCGCCGGACATGACGAACGGCGCCACGTGGGCGGTCGGGTCGTGACGGTGCAGGGCGACGGTCATCGCGTCCACCAGATCGCCCTCGAACGGGTACTCCAGGGCGATGTCGCTGATGTGGGGCTCGACCGTGACCCGGTCCCCCACGACCGCCTGCACCTCGGAGAGGAAGGTCTCGCCGTGACCCGGCAGGTACCGGCCGTCGACGTAGGCCACCGCCTCCCCGGGGACCACGTTGTGCTTGTAACCGGCCTGCAGCATCGTGGCGTTCGTGGAGTTGCGGACGCCCGCACCCAGCATCCGGACGGCCGGACCGAAGTGCTCCAGCAGGACGTCCGGGTCGGTCGCGTCGGAGCCGGTGAGCTCGCGGACCTTGGCGAACAACAGTTCCATCGAGGGGCCCGGAGAGGCCGGCCACTCGTGCTCCCCGATGGCGACCAGGCCCCTCGCCAGGTGGGTGAGGGCGTTGTCGGGGGCCTGCATGGACCCGTGTCCGGCGGTGCCGCGAGCGGTGAGCCGCAGCCACGCGATGCCCTTCTCGCCGGTCTCGATGAGGTACAGCCGCTGACCACCGACCTCCGTGGAGAACCCACCGACCTCGCCGACGGCCTCCGTGCAGCCCTCGAACAGGTCGGGACGGTGCTCGACCATCCAGTGCGCACCCAGCACTCCGCCGGCCTCCTCGTCGGCGGTGAACACCAGGGTGATCGGACGGTCGGGCACGGCGCCGGCGCGCTGTCGTGCGCGCACCACCGACAGGCAGATCGCGTCGAAGTCCTTCATGTCGACCGCGCCCCGGCCGTACAGGTAGCCGTCGACGATCTCGGCCGCGAACGGGTCGACCTGCCAGTCCTGGGCCTGCGCGGGCACGACGTCGAGGTGTCCGTGGACGAGCAGCCCGGGACGGGACGAGTCCTGGTTGCCCCAGCGGGCGACGACGCTGGTCCGCCCGGGTTCGGACTCAAGGACCTCCGACTCGATGCCGACCTCGGCGAGCAGTGCCGCCACGTGCTCGGCGGCCTTGCGCTCGCCGGGTCCGGAGTCGTCACCGAAGTTCGAGGTGTCGATGCGGATCAGGTCGCGGCAGATCTCCACGACCTCGGACGCAGGCTCGTAGGTCATGCCCCGACTGTACGCGCGGCCGTCAGGCGAGCAGCTCGTCGATGACGCCACTGAACAGCCGGCGACCGGCGGCGGCCTCGATCCGGCGGGCGAACCGGGGCACACCGCGCACGTGGATCTCCTCGACCCAGCGCACGCGGGACCCGGAGGCGATCTCCTCGACCGTGATCTCGGCCCATCCCAGCACGACCCGGCCCCGCTTCTCGATCCGGCAGTGGTGCGGCGGCGCCCACTGCACCACGTCCATCGGGTCGTCGAACCCGAGACGGCCGAGCCCGGTGCGGGCGTTGAACCCCGTCGGGGTCAGCTCGATGCTGGTGAGCGGGGCGTGGTCACCGTGCCGACTCCAGTCGGTGAGCCGCCCCCACGCCTCGTCGACGGACAGGGGGACCTCGCGCACGACTTCGATCAGGGCCACGGCACGATGGTAGGCATCAACCGGGCCATCGGCCCGTCGAGCACGGGAGACACCAGCCCATGGCACCGACCACCCCCTTCACCTCGGTCGACGACGTCGTGTCCCGGCTCGCCGAGGTCGGCTACCTCGCGTCCGAGGCGGTCGCCACCACGGTGTTCCTCGCCAGCGAGCTGGGCAAGCCGCTCCTGGTCGAGGGTCCGGCTGGCGTCGGCAAGACCGAGCTGTCACGGGCGGTGGCCGCCGCTTCCGGAGCCGAGCTCATCCGACTGCAGTGCTACGAGGGCGTCGACGAGGCGCGGGCGCTCTACGAGTGGAACCACGCCAAGCAGCTGTTGCGCATCACCGCCGGCCGCGACGAGTCGTGGGACGAGGCGCGCACCGACATCTTCAGCGAGGAGTTCCTGCTCCCCCGGCCGCTGCTGCAGGCCATCCGCAACCCGAACCCGACCGTGCTGCTCATCGACGAGACCGACAAGGCGGACGTCGAGATCGAAGGCCTCCTGCTGGAGGTCCTCGGCGACTTCCAGGTGACGGTGCCCGAGCTCGGCACCATCGTCGCGACCCGGCGGCCGTTCGTGGTGCTGACGTCGAACGCGACCCGTGAGCTGTCGGAGGCACTGCGTCGCCGCTGCCTGTTCCTGCACGTCGACTTCCCGGACGCCGAGCTCGAGGAGCGCATCGTCCGCCTGAAGGTTCCCGAGCTCGACGCCGCCCTGGCCGACTCCGTCGTGCGGGTCGTCGGGGCCTTGCGGGCGCTGCCGCTGCGCAAGGCTCCGTCGGTCGCCGAGACGATCGACTGGGCCCGCACCCTGGTGGCCCTGGGCGCGTCGACGCTGTCCGAGCAGGTGGTGTCGGACAGCCTCGGCGTGATCCTCAAGCACCAGGACGACCTGACGAAGGCTCGCGCCAAGCTCGACCTCGACGCGGTCCTCAGCGCCGGTGCGTGATCGGAGATGACCGACGACCTGTCGGCGCGGCTGGTGGAGTTCGTGGGAGCGCTGCGCAGCAAGGGCATCCCCGCGGGTCCGAGCGAGACCGTCGACGCCGCGGCCGTCGCCGCCACCCTGGGCCTGGACCATCGCGAGCGGCTCCGCGAGGGGTTGGCGTCGGCGCTGGTGCGGCGGGGCGGGCAGCGGGACGTCTTCGACATGACGTTCGACGTGTTCTTCCCTGCCGGGGTCGGAGTGTCCTCGGCGGCACAGGACGCCTCGGACCTGGGCGTCGAGGACCTGCGCGACCTGCTCACGATGGCGCTGGCCGAGGCCGACCTGCGCACGATGCAGCAGATCGCCGAGATCGCGGTCGAGCTGCTCGGTGAGGTGGGCGGGCCGGCCGGGCAGTCCGGCGGCTGGTCGGCCTACCAGACACTCGACCGGATGCGGCCGCAGACGCTCATCGCCGGTGCCGAGGCCGCACGCGGGGCCGGCCAGGGTCAAGGTCAGGGCCAGGGCAGCGGGGGCCAGGGCAGTGGCGGTCAGGGCGCGGGCGAGGGCGACGTCACCGACCGGCTGGGCCGGGACGAGGTGCGTCGGTCGGTCGACGCCTTCCGGGCGATGGTCGAGGCCGAGGCCCGCCGCCGCACCGCGGAGTTGCGCGGACGGGAGCTGGTCACCCGTCACGCGGTGCGACAGGGTGCCGGCCAGGTCGAGTTCCTCAGCGCGAACGCCCGGCAGCTGGCCGAGCTGCGGGCCGCGGTCCAACCGTTGGCGCGCAAGCTGGCCACCCGGCTGTCAGCGCGCCGGCGACGAGCGCACCGCGGCCGCATCGACATGCGCCGCACCCTGCGCCGGGCCATGGGCACCGGCGGTGTCCCGTTGCGTCCCGTGTTCGCGCCTCCGCACCCCACCCGGCCGGAGCTGGTGCTGCTGTGCGACGTGTCGGGATCCGTCGCCGGCTTCTCGGGGTTCACGATGCTGCTCGTGAGGGCTCTGGGCGACCAGTTCAGCAAGGTGCGGGTGTTCGCCTTCGTCAACACCGTCGACGAGGTGACCGACCTGGTGCACGACGGCGGCGACGACCCCCGCCGCCGGATCTCCGAGGAGGCGCGGATCACCAAGTGGCACACCAGCAGCGACTACGGGGAGTCGTTCGGTGACTTCGTGGCGGACCACCTCGACGTCGTCGGCCCTCGGACGTCCGTGCTGATCCTTGGAGACGGACGCAACAACAACCAGAACCCCCGGCTGGACGCCCTGCACGAGATCGCGCTGCGGGCCAAGCGCACCTTCTGGCTCAATCCCGAGCACACCTCCAAGTGGGGACTGGGCGACTCCGTGGCACCGGAGTACGCCGAGGTCGTCGAGATGCACGAGTGCCGCACCATGGACCAGCTCGAACGCTTCGTCTCGCGGCTGCTGCCGGTCTGATCCCCGCCCGACCTACAGTGACGACATGACGTCCGGGGAGGAGCACGACGCAGCGGTCGAGGACCTGGTCTCGCAGTCACGGCTGCGCGACCTGATCCGGGTGAACCACGCGGTCACCAGCCACCTCGACCTCGACACGGTGCTGCGCCGCATCGTGGAGATGGCCACCGAGCTGATCGACGCCCGCTATGCGGCGATGGGCGTCATCGGTGACGACGGTGGCCTCGAGCAGTTCATCCACGTGGGCATGGACGAGCCGACCGCCGAGCAGATCGGACACCTGCCGGCCGGCAAGGGCCTGCTCGGCGCGCTGATCGACGACCCTCGGCCCGTCCGGATCCCGCGGATCGCCGCGGACGTGCGGTCCAGCGGGTTCCCGGCGCACCATCCGCCCATGGACAGCTTCCTGGGCGTCCCGATCCGCGTCCGCTCGGAGGTCTACGGCAACCTGTACCTGACCGACAGCCGCAGCGGGGCCTTCACCGCCGACGACGAGAGCCTGGCCGAGGGCCTCGCCGCCACCGCCGGCATCGCGATCGCGAACGCACGGCAGTTCGAGGAGTCCCAGCACCGTGAGAAGTGGTCGCTGGCGCTCGCCGACGCCACCCGTGACCTGCTCTCGGACGACGACGGCGACCCGGTGATGCAGCTGCTGCAGACCGTGCTGGACCTGGCGGAGGCCGACACGGTCAGCATCCATCGCCGCGACGAGCAGACCGGCTCGCTGGTCGTCGACCTCGCCCTGGGAGAGGGTGCGGCGGCCCTGCAGGGGTCTCGACACGACGCGGCCGGGCATCCCGTGGCCGAGGCCATCTCGTCGCGACGTGCGCGCATCCACGACGGCGGCGGGCTGATGGCGCACAGCGCCCTCATCGCGCCGTTCGTGGGGTCCGACCACCCCGGCGCCGCGCTCGTGGTGAGCCGCTGCGCGACCAAGGGCGCGTTCCGTCCGCGCGACCTGACGATGGTGAGCTCGTTCGCGAGTCACGTCGGCGTCGCGCTCGACCGCACCGAGGCCCGGCGCAACCGCCGCCGTGTCTCCATGCTGGAGGACCGCAGCCGCATCGCTCGTGACCTGCACGACCACGTGATCCAGCGGCTGTTCGCCACGGGGCTCAGCCTGCAGGCCACCGCCTCCGGCCTCGACCCCGGCACGGCGGCCCGCATCACCGACCATGTGCAGGAGATCGACGGCGCCATCACCCAGATCCGGCAGAGCATCTTCGCGATGAGTCAGGACGTCGAGCGTGCCGCGAGCAGCCCCCGCGGTCGCATCCTGGCGGTCGTGAACCGCCTGGGCGACCACATGGGACGGCGTCCGACCGTCGCCTTCGACGGACCGATCGACCTGCTGACCGACCCCGACCTGGCCCGCGACGTCGAGGCGGTCATCGGCGAGGCGCTGACCAATGCCGTCAAGCACGCCCAGGCGAGCGCGATCGACATCGAGGTCGCGATCGCGGGCTCACAGATCCAGGTCACGGTCGCCGACGACGGGGTCGGACTCGGCTCGTCGCCGCGGCGCAGCGGCCTGGCCAACCTGGAGGATCGAGCGACCGCCCGCGGCGGCGGTCTGCGGATCGTGTCCGGTGGCGCCGGTACGACCATCATCTGGACGGCGTCGCTGTAGCGCGAGCCGCCGGCGTCAGAACTGCTCGGCCGCCAGCGCCTCGGTGAGCAGGCCGACCAGGGCCTCGACCTGCAGGTCGACCGCCGATCCGACCTCCTCGTCGGACCCGTCGAGAGCACGGGCGGCGAGTCCGGCCTTGGAGTCGATGAGCTCGACGATCTTGGTGTCGATGGTCTGGGCGGCGATGATGCGCCACGCCGTGACCGGCTCCTCCTGACCGATGCGGTGCACCCGGTCGATGGCCTGGGTCTGTTCGGCGTCGGTCCACGACAGCTCGGCCAGCACGATGTTCGAGGCGACGTGCAGGTTCAGGCCCACTCCGGCGGCGCTGAGCGAGCACACGACGACCGCGACGTCGGGATCCTCGACGAACGCGTCGATGTTCTGCTGGCGCACCGACGGCGTCTGGTTGCCCCGGATCGACGCGTACCGGAGTCCGGCCTTGGCGAAGGTCTGCTCGGCGACGTCCATGACGTCGACGTGCTTGGCGAAGAACACGACCTTGCCGACGTTGCGCGCCAGCTGGGCGGTGTAGTCGGCGGCGGGCACGGCCTTCGCCTGACCGATGCGACGCAGCATGGAGAAGACGTTCTCGTCGCTGGAGCTGGAGTCGTCGCTCTCCCACGTGGCGACCTGGCGGACCAGGTCGTGGTCGATGCCGTCGACGACGACACCGGCGGACCGTGTCTCCAGCGCCGTGCGGTAGCGCGCGACGAGTCGCCTCGCCAGCTCCCGCTCGGCCTCGCGGATCGACCGACCGGCCTGACCGTCGAGCTCCACGGGCAGGTCGGCGATGCGTCGGGCGGGGATGTCGGCGGCCACGTCCACCTTGCGACGACGCACGATGCCCAGGTCGATGACGCGTGAGCGGGCCGCCGGGTAGAAGCCCGGATCGAGCGGCGTCAGCCCGGTCTGTTCCAGCGTGGCCATCAGCTGGGCGCGGGGCTTCTTCTCGTCGATCCACCCCAGGAACTGCCAGATGGCTCGGAAGTCGTCGATGTCGTTGATCAGGGGGGTGCCCGTGAGCGCCATCAGCAGGGGACGCGGGGTCCAGCTGCGGATGCGTTCGGACAGTTGGAGGACGTGCTGCGAGCGCTGCGACGTCTTGTTCTTGATGAAGTGCGCCTCGTCGAGCACCATGCCGCGGAAGCCCAGGTCGCCGAGCCAGCCCACGTGGCGGTCGAGCACCTCGTAGTTGACGATGACGATGTCGGCGAACCCGTCGATGTTGTCGCCGTTGCCCTGGATCACGGTGGCCGGGTGGTTCGGCGTCCAGAGCTGGGCCTCGCGCGCCCAGTTGGTCTTGACGACGTTGGGGACGACGACGAGCAGCGGGTACGCGTCGGCGGCCTCGGCCGCCAGAAGCGCCTGAGCCGTCTTGCCGAGACCCGGCTCGTCGGCGAGCAGGAACGTGCGGTGGCCGGCGGCGGCCGCGGCCACCAGCTGACCCTGGTGGTGCATGAGCGGCAGGCCCGTCGGCTTGCCCGCGGCGGTCGGCTCGGGCAGGTCCATGCAGGCCGAGGCGCCACCGGCGGCGCGTTCGAAGGCCGACAGCAGCGGGCCGAGCAGCTCCCACCCGGCGAGCCGCTGCACCTCGACCTTCGGCGGCGGTGCGGCGGAGAAGTCGGGAGCGAGGAACGGATTGGCGAGCTGGCGCGAGATGACCGACTGCGGCACCACCCGCTTGTCGGGCGCCGGCCCGGCCTCGTCGGGCGCCGGTTCCGGCTCCGGCTCGGGCTCATGACCGGCGGCCGCGATCATCTCGCGGCGCAGCGCCTTGGCGGCATCGGTGACGACGGCGTCCTCGCCCAGCAGCTCGAACAGGTCGGGCTCGCGAGCCGCGGACTTGGCCAGGATCGTGCCGATGCCGTCGAGCCGCTTCAGCTGCTCCGCCCGCTGGCCGTCGGACAGGTCGTCCGCGACCTTGACGCGGCTGCGCTCCTCACGGGCCAACAGGGCCACGACCTGGAACTTGGTGCGTGACTGCGGCGAGACGCGCCCGCGGTCGACGGCGTTCTCGACCTCGCGCACGGCCCGCGCGAGCACGGGCAGGATGCCCTGCTGGTCGCGGGCTCGCCGCTGGTCACGCGGGGCGGTGCGGGTCGCGCCCGAGGGGCGCTGGCCTCGTCTGGCCAAGGAATCCTCCACTGCGTACAGGCCACGCGAGTCGTGGTCCTGCTGCGCCTGACGGGCTGCGCTGCGTCGAGAAATGGTCGATCGACGAGCGGCCGTGCCGGTCGGTGCCCGTCCAGCATAGCGCTCAGCCGGCCCAGAAGCCCCGTCCCCCGCCGAACATCCCACCGAATCCGCCTCCGGGCGCTCCCCCGGGGTGCCTGGCCCCGAGGTAGGAGCCCACGACCGCGGCACCGAGGTCGTCGAGCTCCGGTGCCACGACCGTGCCGCCCACGCGCTGCGCCATGGAGGCGATGAACCGGGCCAGACCGGGATCCTCGCCGAGGCGGAAGAAGGTGGTCTGGGCGCCGAGCCGCATCGCGTTCTCCAGCTCGCGGACCGCATAGGCGATCGTCAGCGGGTGCGGGGGGTAGTCGAAGAACACGTGCCCGCTGGTCTCCAGGTGCGAGGTGGGCTCGCCGTCGGTGACGATCAGCAGCACCGGCTGCGCGTTCGGATGCTTGCGGAAGTGCCGGTTGGCCAGCAGCAGCGCGTGGTGCAGGTTGGTGCCCTTGGCATACATCGCATCGAGCCCGGTGAGCTGTTCGATGTCCATCACCTCGGCATGGCGGCCGAAGGCGATGAGCTGCAGGTCGTCGCCGCGGAACCGGCTGGTGATGAGCGTGTGCAGGGCCAGCGCGGTGCGCTTCATCGGCACCCACCGGCCGTCCATCGCCATCGAGAACGACGTGTCGACCAGCAGCGCGACGCAGGCCTGGGTGCGCGCCTCGGTCTCCTGCACCTCGACGTCGCCGATCTCGATGCGCACCCCGCCGGAGGTGGCGGTGCCCTCGCCGGCCGAGCGCACGATCGCGTTGGTGATGGTGCGGGTGACGTCCCACGGTTCGGTGTCGCCGAAGGCCCACTCCCGGGTGGCCCCCGACCGCTCGCCCGCGGCTCCGGCCTGCCGGACGTCACGGTTGCCCTGTCGTCCGGACAGCGTCTGGGCCACGTCTCGCAGCAGTGCCTTGCCGAGCAGGCGCATCGCCTTGGGGGTGAGCTTGAGATGTCCGTCGGTGCCGCGCTTCATGGTGCCGGAGTCCCGCAGGGCCTGTTCCAGCTGTTGCAGGGTCCGGGCGTCGACGGCTGCCTCGTCGCCCAGCTGGCGGGCGATCGAGTCGAGGTCGAGGTCGTCCATCGCCGAACCCGCGTACGACTGGGACAGCTGGTCGGACAGCGCATCCAGGTCCGCGATGTCCTGGAACACGCCCGTGCCGTCACCGAGGCCGAGGCCCTGCTCGCCGTCCATCGGTTCGGATCCGCCCCAGTCCTCCCCCGGTCGCAGCGCCTGCAGGGTGCCGTCGAGCCGGGCGAGGGAGTTCATCAGCTCCGGTGACCCGAAGGCCTGCTGCGACAGCGCATCGAGCTCGTCGCGCTGCTCCTGGCTCATGGAGTTGCGCATCCGCTGGGCCGCGGCGGACCGCTGGGCCAGCGCATCCAGCAGCTCCTCGACCGTGGTCGGGTTCTCGGGAAAGAACTGTCCGTGGGTGTCCATGAAGGCGGCGAACTGCTCGGTCGTGTCGTCGCCCCTGGCGTGCGCCTCCAGGAGGGCGTTGAGGTCGTCGAGCATCGCGGTGATGGCGGCCCGGTCCTCGTCGGTGGCGTTCTCGAGGGCGTCCTTCATGCCGGCGAACCGCTGGTCGAGCATCTCGCGCCCGAGCAGGTCCTTGATCTTCTCGAAGTCCTCGCGAGCCTCGCTGCTGCTCCACCGGTAGTCGTTCAGCTCGCTCACGGCGGCTGCCGCCGAGGTGGGCAGGTTGGCGAGCTGCATCTCGGCGAGCGCCCGGTCGGTGTCGTCCATCTCGACGTCGCGTGCCAGCTGGGCCCGTTCGGCCAGCACGGCGCGGTCGAGCAGCTCGCGGATCTCGTCGAGGGTCCCGTCGAGGTGGTGCCGCTCGGTGAGCTCGCGGCGGCGCTCGGCGACCCGGCGGGCCAGGTCGTCCAGACCGGACTGGTCGCGGCCGCCGCGTCGGAGGAACTCCCGCATGGCCCGTTCGGGTGAGTACCCGGCCATGACGTCCTCGCCGATCGCGTCCAGCGCCTCCGACAGGTCGACGGGCGGGGCCAGCGGGTCCGGGCCGCCGTCGTACCGGCCGTACCGGGAGTCGCGCGTGAGGCGCCGGTTGGGCCTAGCCATACACGGTCTCGCCGCCGCCGGAGTCCTTGCTGACCTTGCGGGCCAGGTACAGCCCCTCGAGGGCCAGCTCGATCGCGCCGGCGCGCTGGCCGTCGCTCGTCGCGCCGAGTCGTTCGCAGACCTCGTCGTACAGCTCGGACTCACCGAGCGCCGGCAGACCGGCGAGGAAGTCGCGGGCCGTGACCTGCTCGCCGGTGGTGATCATGGCTCCGGCCTCGATCGCGTCGACCAACAGGCCGAAGTCGACCCCTCGCAGGTGCGCCCGCACGGTCTCGGCGGTGGCGGTGCGCAGCAGGTGGTCGAGCACCTCGTCCTCGCGGCCCTCCTCGCCGGACTCGAACTCGATCTTGCCGCCGAGCACGTCGACGGCGGTCTCCAGGTCGACCGGTCTGGCCACGGCCTCCGGCTCGCCCTGCCGGGTGGCCCGGTGGATGGCGGCGGCGGCGATGGTCTCGGCGCCCGCGATGGCGAAGCGGGCACTGACGCCGCTGCGCTGGTCGACGGCGCTGGAGCCGCGGAGGGCACGGGTGAACCGCGCCAGGATCTCGACCAGGTGGTCGGGCACCTCGGCGACCAGGTCGGCCTCCTGTCGGATCACGGCGACCTCGTCGGCCAGCTCGGTCGGGTAGTGGGTGCGGATCTCGGCGCCGAACCGGTCCTTCAGCGGCGTGATGATGCGGCCGCGGTTGGTGTAGTCCTCCGGGTTGGCGCTGGCGACGACCAGCACGTCGAGCGGCAGCCGCAGCACGTAGCCGCGGATCTGGATGTCGCGTTCCTCCATGACGTTGAGCATCGCGACCTGGATGCGCTCGGCGAGGTCGGGCAGCTCGTTGATGGCGACGATGCCGCGGTGGCTGCGCGGGATCAGGCCGAAGTGGATCGTCTCGGGGTCACCGAGGCTGCGCCCCTCGGCCACCTTCATGGGGTCGACGTCACCGATCAGGTCCGCGACCGACGTGTCGGGCGTGGCGAGCTTCTCGGCGTAGCGCTCGTCGCGGTGCCGCCACGTGATCGGCAGGTCGTCGCCCAGCTCGGCGGCGCGGCGGATGCTGGCGGCGATGACCGGCTCGTAGGGGTGCTCCCCCAGCTCCGATCCCTCGATCACCGGCGACCACTCGTCGAGCAGCCCGACCATCGTGCGCAGCAGCCGGGTCTTGCCCTGCCCGCGCTCCCCCAGCAGGACGATGTCGTGCCCGGCGATCAGCGCCCGTTCGAGCTGGGGGATCACCGTCGCCTCGAAGCCGTGCAGCCCAGGCCACGGATCGCGTCCCTCGGCCAGGGCAGCCAGCAGGTTGTCACGGATCTCGGCCCGCAGGGTCTTCGCCTCGTGGCCCGAGGCCCGCAGCTCGCCGACGGTGGTCATGGTGGGTGCAGTCACGGATCAAACGCTACTGCGCGAGGCCACAGCCGCAGGACGAACTGGCGAGCACGCGGGACGCCAGGCTGCTGCCCCACGACGAACAAAACCCCCACACCGGCGAGAGTGTGAGGGTCTTGAGTGTCCGAGGGGGGACTTGAACCCCCACGCCCGTTAAAGGGCACTAGCACCTCAAGCTAGCGCGTCTACCATTCCGCCACCCGGACATGCGCTCGTGCAACGCGCGGTGCAGCAGCGGCAACCTTAGCAAACCTGCGGCTTCCGCCGGCACGCGGGCCGCGGGCCTGTCAGAGGTGCGTGAGGGTGTGGATGACCAGACCGGCCAGTCCGCCGACCACCGTGCCGTTGATGCGGATGAACTGCAGGTCGCGGCCCACGTGCAGCTCGATGCGCCGGGACGTCTCGACCCCGTCCCACCGCTTGACCGTGGCGGAGATGACGGTCGCCAGCTCGTGGCCGTAGTGCTCGACGGTGTAGGAGGCCACCTCTGCGGCGATCTCGTCGAGCCGGCCGGAGATGCGGGGGTCGGACTCGAGACGGCGACCGAAGGCCTGGACCTCTTCGATGGCGCGGCGGCGCAGCAGGCCGTCGTCGTCGTGCAGGGCCTCGATGAGCGCTCCACGCAGGGAGTCCCAGATCGAGATCGACGACCTGATCAGCTGGGGTTGGGTGAGCAGGCGGTTCTTCAACCGTTCGGCACGCTCCCGTGTGTCCGGATCGTGCTGCAGGTCGTGGGCGAGGGTCGCCAGCCAGCGGTCGAGGGTCCGGCGGGCCGGGTGGTGCAGGCCGTCGTGGATCTCCTTGACCCACGTGACCGCCTCGAGATGCAGCCGCTGTGACACTCGCTCGTCGACCCACTGCGGTGTCCACCAGGGGGCGCGCTGCTCCACCAGGGCGGCGACCTCGATCTCGTGCGACACCAACCACCGGTGGAGCTCGCCGGTCACCAGGTCCACCAGCCCGGTGTGGGCACCTTCCTCGACCACCTCGCCGAGCAGCTGACCGACGACCGGGCTCAGTTCCTCGGCCTCCAGCTTCGGCACCAGCGCCTCCTGCACCAGGGCCGCGACGTCGTCCGAGGAGATCCGGCGCAGGCCGTGGGCGGCGATCCGCGAGCCCGAGCGCACCACCCGCTCGGCGTGGCCGGCGTCCGCCAGCCAGGCCCCGGCCCGGGACGCGACCCTCGCCGACATGATCCGCTCGCTCACCACGTCGGACTGCAGGAAGTTGTCGACCACGAACTCCTGCAGGCTGTCGCCCAGCGACTCCTTGCGCTTGGGGATGATCGCGGTGTGCGGGATCGGCAGACCCAACGGGTGCTTGAACAGCGCCGTCACCGCGAACCAGTCGGCGATGGCCCCCACCATCGCCGCCTCGGCACCGGCGTTGACGTAGCCCCACGCGCCCTCCCCGTCGCGAGTGAGGAGGAACACGACGGCCGCCAGGCCGAGCAGGGAGGTCGCGACGATCCGCATCCGGCGCAGCCCGCGCCGCCGCTCGAGGTCGGCGCCCGACAGCTCGGCCGGCATCGCGAAGGACGAGGTCTCGGCGCTGTCGGCCATGGTGTCGCTCACCTCGGCACAGTACCCAGATGCCGGAACCGGCACCGCCGTAGAATGCCCGGGTGACCTTCAACGACAGCGCCCGGCTCGACACCAGCCAGGTGCTGGGCGGCAAGGGCGGCGCCATCGCCGGGGGCGGCGTGGGCGGAGTCGTGCTGCTGCTGGTGTACCTGTTCCTCGGGGGCACCGGGAGCGGCGGAGCCGGCGGTCTGCCGTTCGATCCCTCCCAGGTCCTGTCCGGCAGCAGCTCCGGCAGCAGCGTCGACGTGTCGGAGTGCGAGACCGGTGCCGACGCCAACCGCTCCGACGTGTGCCGCATCGTCGGCACCGTCAACAGCGTCCAGGACTACTGGACCGACGCCCTGCCCGCCGATGTCGGCGTGCAGTTCCGTGAGTCCACCACCGTGATCTTCTCGGGCAGCACCCAGTCGGCGTGCGGCACCGCGTCGTCGGCCACCGGCCCGTTCTACTGCCCCACCGACGAGCGCATCTACATCGATGCCGGGTTCTTCGACGACCTCAGCGGCCGGTTCGGGGCCGACGGAGGCACGCTCGCGCAGATGTACGTCGTGGCGCACGAGTACGGGCACCACGTGCAGCACATCCTCGGCTACCTGGCGCAGGCCCAGGCCGACCGGTCGACCGGACCGACCAGCAGCGGCGTGCGGGTCGAGCTGATGGCCGACTGCCTCGCCGGCGTGTGGGCGCACCACGCGGCCGACACGCAGGACGACGGCGGCGTCGCGCTGATCGAACCCCTGACCGATGCCGACATCGCGTCGGCGCTGTCGGCGGCAGAAGCCGTCGGTGACGACAACATCCAGGAGAACCTCGGCGGCGGCACCGTGAACCCCGAGACCTGGACCCACGGCTCCAGCGACCAGCGGCAGCGCTGGTTCCTGTCCGGGTACGAGCAGGGGACCGCCAACGTGTGCAACACCTTCGAGACGGACGACCTCTAGGTCGTGTCCACCCCCTCACCCACCCGGCTGCGGGCCGAGGTCTGGATCGTGCTCGGCCTGTCCCTGGGGCAGTCCGCCGTGTACGCCGTGCTCAGCCTGGTCATCAAGCTGACCGATGGTGGTCTGCGTGAGTCCACCGCCACACTCAACGCCACCCGTGCGGACCGCCAGTGGCTGGACCTCACCCTGCAGCTGCTGAGCATCGGCTTCGGCGTGCTGCCGGTGCTCCTGGCGCTGTACCTCCTGGCCGGCCGGCCGATCGGCTTCGACCGCACCCGCCCGCGTCATGACCTGCTGGTCGGCACCGGACTCGCCGCCGTGATCGGGATTCCCGGGCTCGGCCTGTACTTCGCCGGAAGAGCGCTCGGAGTCACCGCCGAGATCGTGCCGGCGCCGGACACCGTGTACCTCTGGACGGTCGGCATCCTCGTGCTCGCCGCACTCCAGAACGGCCTCCTCGAGGAAGTCGTGATGGTGGGCTACCTGCAGACCCGGCTGCGGCAGCTCGGCTGGGGTCCCTGGCCCGCGATCGTGCTCAGCTCCCTGATCCGCGGCACCTACCACCTGTACCAGGGCTTCGGCCAGGCCCTGGGCAACGTGGTCATGGGGCTGGTGTTCGGCTGGTGGTTCGAACGCACCGGCCGTGTCATGCCGCTCGTGGTGGCCCACACGCTGCTCGACGTCGTGGCGTTCGTGGGCTACCTCGCCCTGGCCGACCAGATCGGCTTGCGATGAGGCTGGAGTTCGACGACGCGCTGCCGATCTCGGCACGCCGCGACGAGATCGGTGCCGCGATCCGTGACCACCAGGTCGTGGTCGTGGCCGGTGAGACCGGATCGGGCAAGACCACCCAGCTGCCCAAGATCGTGCTGGGGCTCGGGCGCACCGCGATCGCCCACACCCAGCCGCGGCGTCTGGCTGCGCGCTCGGTGGCCCGCCGCATCGCCGACGAGTGCGACGTCGAGCTGGGCGCCGAGGTCGGCTACGCGGTGCGGTTCGACGACCAGAGCAGCCGCGACACTCAGGTTCGGCTGGTCACCGACGGACTGCTGCTCGCGGAGATCCACGGTGACCGCGACCTGCGGCGCTACGACACGATCATCATCGACGAGGCGCACGAGCGTTCGCTGTCGATCGACTTCCTGCTGGGGTACCTGCACCAGCTGCTCCCCCGTCGACCCGACCTCAAGGTCGTCATCACGTCGGCGACGATCGACGTCGATCGGTTCGCCGCCCTGTTCGACGCCCCGGTCATCGAGGTCAGCGGGCGCACCTACCCCGTCGAGGTCCGCTACCGACCCCTGCACGAGAGCGACTCCGGCGACCTGCTGGAGGGCATCACCGCCGCGATCGACGAGCTGCCGCGCGACGGCGACATCCTCGTGTTCCTGCCGGGCGAACGCGACATCCGAGACGCCGCCGACCACCTCGCCGGGCGCCAGTACCCCCGCACCGAGATCCTCCCGCTCTACGGGCGGCTGGCCGCGCACGACCAGCAGAAGATCTTCGGCCCGACCTCCGGCCGGCGGATCGTGCTGGCCACCAACGTCGCCGAGACGTCACTGACCGTCCCGGGCATCCGGTTCGTCGTCGACCCCGGCCTGGCCCGCATCTCGCGCTACAGCCAACGTCTCAAGGTCCAACGCCTGCCGATCGAGCCGATCTCGCAGGCCAGCGCCGCCCAGCGGGCCGGGCGGTGCGGTCGCGTGGCGGACGGCATCTGCATCCGGCTGTACTCCGAGGAGGACCACGACGGTCGGCCGGAGTTCACCGACCCCGAGATCCTGCGCACCAACCTGGCTTCCGTCATGCTCCAGATGGCCTCGCTCGACCTCGGCGACATCCGTGAGTTCGGCTTCCTCGACCCGCCGGACTCGCGTGCCGTCGCCGACGGGATCGCGCTGCTGCGCGAGCTGGGTGCGCTGGCACCTGGGCGAGGTGCGGCCGACCGCCTGACCCGCCTCGGCCGGACGATGGCCGGGCTGCCCGTCGACCCACGGCTGGCGCGCATGCTGCTGGCGGCCGACCGCCTCGGGTGCCTGGGCGACGTGCTCGTCATCGTCGCGGCGATGTCGATCCAGGACCCGCGCGAGCGTCCGCTGGAGCAGCAGCAGGCCGCCGATGAGAAGCACGCCCGGTTCCGGCAGCCGGACTCCGACTTCTTGTCGTGGTTGTCGCTCTGGTCCTATCTGCGCGAGCTGCACGACCAGCAGTCGCACAGCAAGTTCCGCAAGCAGGTGCAGGCGGAGTTCCTGCACTACCTGCGGATCCGGGAGTGGCAGGACGTCCACACCCAGCTGCGGCGGACGGCCAAGGACATGGGGCTCAAGCCCGGACCGACCGGCGCGGATCCCGACCTGGTGCACCGCGCCCTGCTGACGGGACTGCTCTCGCAGGTGGGGCTGCGGGAGCCCGACGGGCGGGAGTTCGCCGGCGCCCGTGGGGCGCGGTTCATGGTGTTCCCCGGCTCCGGCCTGGCCAAGAAGCCGCCGGCGTGGGTGATGGCCGGCGAGCTGGTCGAGACCAACCGCCTGTGGGCCCGCTCGGTCGCCAGGGTGCAGCCGGAGTGGATCGAGGAGGCCGCCGCGCACCTGGTGAAGCGGCAGTACGCCGAGCCCCACTGGTCGATCAAGCGCGGAGCGGTCATGGCCCGGGAGCGGGTCACGCTCTACGGCCTCCCCGTGGTGGCCGACCGTCTGGTGCAGTACGGCCGGATCGACCCCGAGGTCTCGCGCGAGCTGTTCATCCGCCACGCGTTGGTGCAGGGCGAGTGGCGCACCCACCATCACTTCTGGGACCGCAACCAGGCCCTCGTGACCGAGGTCGACGAGCTGGAGGACCGGCTGCGTCGGCGTGACCTGCGCGCCGACGACGACACCCTGTGCGCGTTCTACGACGAGCGCATCCCGGCCGAGGTCGTGTCGGTGCGCCACTTCGACGCCTGGTGGAAGAAGACCCGCCGCAACTCCCCCGACCTGCTCGACCTGACCCGCGAGATGCTGCTCGCCGACTCCCCCGACGCCGACGCGGAGTTCCCTCGTGAATGGCACTCCGACGGCGAGTCGTACCCCCTCACCTATGCGTTCGAGCCCGGCGCCGACGTCGACGGGGTCACGGTGGACGTGCCGCTCGCCCGTCTGCTGGCCGTCGACGACCGCGCCTTCGCCTGGCACGTGCCGGGGCACCGGGTCGAGCTGGTCACCGAGCTGATCCGGTCGCTGCCCAAGCGACTGCGTCGCGAGTTCGTGCCGGCCGGTCAGTTCGCTCCGCGGCTGGTCGCGGCGATGGACCCGGGATCGGATGACCTGACGGCCGAGCTGGCCCGACAGATGCGCCTGCTGAACGGCACGGTCGTGGACGCCGACGACTTCGACGTGTCCGCCCTTCCGGACCACCTGCGCGTCACCTTCCGGGTCGTCGACGGCGACAGCGAGCTGGCCCGCGGCAAGAACCTGTCGGCCCTGCGCGAGCAGCTCACCACTCACCTGCGGGCGGACCTCACCGCGGTGGCGCGGCAGGAGGAGCGCACCGGTCTGCGGCGCTGGGAGGTCGGGACCCTCGAACCCACGCTCCGCGCCGGTCAGGTGACCGGCTACCCGGCGCTCGTCGACGAGGGGTCGAGCGTCGCCCTGCGGATCCTGGACTCCGAGGCCGAGCAGACGGCGGCGATGGTGCGGGGGCAGGCACGCCTCCTGTCCTTCGCCCTTCCCTCACCGGTGCCCGGCATCGGACGGACCCTGGACCTGCATGCCAAGCTCCTGCTCTCGACCGGGCCCCACCGTGATGCCGCCGCCGTCATCGAGGAGTGCTGGCTGGCCGCGCTCGACGCCCTCGTCGTCCGGCACGGCGGTCCGGTTCGGGACGAGCGGTCGTACGACGCCCTCCGCGAGTGGGTCCGGGGGGAGATGTTCGACGAGACCGAACGTGCCGTGCGGACCTCTCTCGACGTCCTGCGGGCCTACGGCGAGCTCGTACCGCTCCCGAAGACCGAGGCCGGCGAGGACGTCCGGGTGCAGCTGTCGTGGCTGGTCCACCCGGGCTTCATCCGTGATGCCGGGACCGCGCAGCTGCGGCGACTTCCCGTCTACCTCCAGGCGGCGAGACGTCGTCTCGACACCCCGCTGACCGACGACCTGGTTGCGGCGCAGGAGCTGGAGGCACGGTTCCACGAGAGGACCGCCGGGCTGGGCACCTGGGCACGGCTGGCGCCTGACGTGCAGCACGTCCGATGGGCGCTGGAGGAGCTGCGGGTCAGCCTGCTCGCGCAACAGCTCCGCACGGCGTTCCCGGTGTCGGTCAAGCGGGTCACCGCGCTCGTCGACGCCCTCTGACCGCGCTCAGTACCAGCCGAGGGTCCCGGCGGCGTCGGCCGCGATGACGAATCCGACGATCCCACGTGAGTGAGCGCCTCGGGCTCGTTCCTCGCCCTCACGGTCGCTCCGCTCCCTGGCGACCACACGGGGGCGTGGTTTCGAGGCTGCTCGTTCCTCGCAGCACCTCAACCACCGAGAACACGCGACCGCGCGTTCGCCAGCCCGAGCGTGCGAGGGCGTGAGCGCAGCGAGGCGAACCTCGCGTGAGTGAGCGCCTCGGGCTCGTTCCTCGCCCTCACGGTCGCTCCGCTCCCTGGCGACCACACGGGGGCGTGGTTTCGAGGCTGCTCGTTCCTCGCAGCACCTCAACCACCGAGAACACGCGACCGCGCGTTCGCCAGCCCGAGCTTGCGAGGGCGTGAGCGCAGCGAGGCGAACCTCGCGTGAGTGAACGCCTCGGGCTCGTTCCTCGCCCTCACGGTCGCTCCGCTCCCTGGCGAACGAGGGCCTACGAGGCGAACCTGACGTCAGCCGACGCCGAGCAGGTCGATCACGAAGATGAGGGTCTTGCCCGACAGGCGGTGACCGCCACCGGCCGGCCCGTAGGCCAGCTCGGGCGGGCACACCAGCTGGCGACGACCGCCGACCTTCATGCCGGGGATGCCCTGCTGCCAGGCGCCGATGAGCTGCGGCAGCGGGAAGTTCGCGGACTGTCCGCGGTCCCAGGAAGCGTCGAACTGCTCGCCGGTGTCGAACTCGACGCCGACGTAGTGCACGTCGACGACCCCGCCGGCCACGGCCTCGGGGCCGTCGCCGACGACCAGGTCGGTGATCTGCAGCTCGGTGGGCGCCGGGCCCTCGATGAAGTCCACTTCAGGCTTGGATGTCATCCTGCGATCCTTCCACACCCGTCGACGCGCAAGAATGGGCCCCATGCGCGCCACACTCCTGCACTCGCCCCGCGACATCCGCCTCGACGACGTGCCCGATGCTGCCCTCGTCCTCGACACCGACGCCGTCGTTCGCGTGGTCGCCTCCTGCATCTGCGGGTCCGACCTGTGGCCGTACCGAGGCGTCCACGACGTGCGCAAGCCGCAACGCATCGGACACGAGTTCGTGGGCATCGTCGAGCAGGTCGGCGCCGACGTCTCGACCGTGCAGCCCGGTGACTTCGTCATCGCGCCGTTCACCTTCTCCGACAACACCTGCGCACTGTGCGAGCGCGGTGTCCACACGTCGTGCACCAACGGCGGCATGTGGGGTCTGCGGGACAAGCAGGGCCACGACGTCGACGGCGGTCAGGGTGAGTTCGTCCGGATCCCCTGGGCCGACGGCACCCTCGTCGCGACCCCGTCGGAGCCCAGTGCGGAGATGATCCCGCACCTGCTGACCCTCTCGGACGTGTTCCCCACCGGTCACCACGCCGCCGTCTCGGCCGGCGTCAAGGCCGGCAGCACCGTCGCCGTCGTCGGTGACGGTGCTGTCGGACTCAGCGCCGTGCTCGCGGCCAAGCGACTCGGCGCCGCACGCATCGTGGCCATGTCCCGCCACGACGACCGCCAGCAGGTGGCCCGGTCCTTCGGTGCCGACGAGATCGTCGCCGAGCGTGGCAAGGAGGGCGCCAAGACCGTCCGCGAGATGCTCGACGGCATCGGCGCCGACCACGTGCTGGAGTGCGTGGGCACCAAGGACAGCATGGCGCAGGCGATCGCCTGCGCCCGTCCTGGCGGGAGGATCGGTTACGTGGGCGTCCCCCACGACGTCGAGCTCAACGTCCCGGCGATGTTCGGCCGCAACATCGGCATCGCCGGCGGCATCGCCCCGGTCCGCGCCTACCTCGGCGAGCTGCTCCCCGACGTGCTCGACGGCACCGTCGCCCCGGGAGCCGTCTTCGACCTCACGGTGCCGCTCGACCAGGTCGCCGAGGGCTACCGCGCGATGGACGAGCGGACGGCGATCAAGACGATGCTGACGATCTGAGCGTCAGTCGAGCGTCGCGTCGGCGGCGTCGTTGTACCGGTGCAGCAGGTCGGTGAAAGCGGCCACGTCGTCAGCGTCCCAGCCGCTGAAGAGCTCCTCGAGGCGACGCTGGACGTCGGTGCGGGCAGCGTTCAGCTGCGCGAGGGCCGGCCCGGCCGGGGTCAGCAGCCGGGCGCGGCCGTCGAGGGGATCCGGTGTCTGCTCGACCAGGCCCAGTCGGACCAGCGTCGACACCGCGCGGCTCGCCGTGGACTTGTGCACACCGAAGCTCTCCGCCAGGTCGGCGCCCCGCACCTCGCCCGGTGCCTCGCAGATGCCGAGGAAGAACAGGTAGGTCCCGTAGTCGAGCTCGGGGTGCAGCTGCTCGACGATCCGCATCGACCGGCGCCGGAGCCGCTGGGTGAGCCGCGTCAGCTCGTACTCGACGTCGAACGGACGCTGGCTGGTCATGGAGCGACCCTACCGACAGCGCGAGGGGCACCCGTACGGATGCCCCTCGCGTCGGTGTCGGTGCCGAGGTGCTACTTCAGCTGCGACGACGACAGGTTCAGCAGCCGGCGCGCGATGATCAGCTGCTGGATCTGCTGGGTGCCCTCGAAGATGTCGAGGATCTTGGAGTCGCGGCTCCACTTCTCCAGGAACGACGTCTCGCTGTAGCCGAGCGTGCCCGCCAGCTCGACGCACCGCAGGGTGATGTCGTTGCCCACCCGGCCGGCCTTGGCCTTGGACATCGAGGCCTCCATCGAGTTGGGCTTGCGGTTGTCGGCCAGCCACGCCGCTTCGAGCGTCAGCAGGAGCGCGGCCTCCCAGTCGGCCTCCATCGCGATGAAGGTCGCGGCGGCGTACGACTGCGACTGGGCGGGCCGGTCGTAGTCGATCTCGACACCGGCGGCGTCCAGCAGCGAGCGGACCTCCTCGAGCGCGGCACGGGCCAGGCCCACCGCCATGCCCGCCACCAGGGGACGGGTGTTGTCGAAGGTCGCCATGGCACCGGCGAACCCCTGCTTGACGTCGACCTCGGCGCTGCCCAACAGGTTCTCGGCCGGCACCCGGCAGTTCTCCAGCAGGATCACCGCGGTGTCGGACGCCCGGATGCCGAGCTTGTGCTCGAGCCGCTCCACCCGGATGCCGGGCAGCGACTTGGGCACCACGAAGGACTTGATGGCCGCGCGACCCAGGCTCTTGTCGAGCGTCGCCCACACCACCACGGTGTCGGCGCGCTCACCGGACGTGACGTAGATCTTCTCGCCGTTGAGGATGTAGTGGTCGCCGTCCTTGACCGCGGTCGTGGTGATGGCGGCCGAGTCCGAGCCGAAACTGGGCTCGGTGATGGCCATGGCCGCCCACGTGCCCTTGAACCGCTCGAGCTGCTCGTCGGTCGCGACCGAGGCGATGGCGGAGTTGCCCAGGCCCTGGCGAGGCATCGAGAGCAGCAGGCCGACGTCGCCCCAGCACATCTCGATGACCGAGAGGACCGAGGACATGTTGGTGCCGTTCTTGACCTTGCCCTTGCCGGCCTCGTCCTCGTCCCGGCGGACACCGGCGGCGCCGGCACCCTGGCCCTGACCGGAATCGCTCATGCCGTCGATCAACGAGGCGAGCAGGTCGAGCTCCTTGGGGTACGAGTGCTCGGCGAGGTCGTACTTGCGCGAGTTGGCGCGCAGGAAGTTGTCGGCGACCTGGTTGGCCTGGTCGACGAAGGTGCGGAACTTCTTGGGTGTCTCGAGATTGATCATGGTGTGTTCCGCCCTCAGACGAGGACTGCTCCTTCCATCAGGCCGACGGCCCGCAGGTCGCGGTACCACCGTTCCACCGGGTGCTCCTTGACGAAGCCGTGACCACCGAGCAGCTGGACGCCGTCGGTGCCGATCTTCATGCCGTACTCGCTGGTGAGACGACGCGCCAGCGCGACCTCACGGGCGTAGGGCAGGCCCTGCTCGGCCCGCGACGCGGCCCGGAGCGTGACCAGGCGCATGCCCTCGAGCTCGATGGCGATGTTCGCCACCATGAAGGCCACCGACTGCCGGTACGCGATCGGCTCACCGAACGCCTCCCGGCCGACGACGTAGTCCTTGGTGTAGTCCAGTACCGCCTTGCCGGTGCCGAGGGCCAGACCGGCCCAGCCCAGGCGGGACAGGCGGACGCACTCGCGGTAGTCGTCCAGCGTGCCCTCGCCCAGCAGCGCGGAGGCCGGCAGCGAGACCTGGTCGAGCTTGAGCTGGGCCAGGCCCGCGGCGCGCAGACCCATGGACGGGTCGGCGGCGACGCTGACGCCGGCGGTGGGCGCCTCCACCACGAACAGGGCGGGCGCACCGTCGAGCTGGGCGGCCACGATGAACAGCTCGGCGTCCAGGCCGCGGACCACACCGGACTTCAGGCCGTCGAGGACGAAGCCGTCGCCGGTCCGCGTCGCGGTGGTGCTCAGCTCGAAGGGGTCGAACAGTGGCCGGGGCTCGGCCACCACCAGGGCGGCGACGGGGACGTCCTCGCCGGTGAAGGCGGGCAGGTAGGTCTGCTGCTGCTCGTCGGAGCCCCACAGGGAGATGGCGGTGGCCACGGCGGCCGGGGCGAGGCACGCGACGGCCTGCCCCATGTCGCCCTCGGCGAGCGCCTCGGCGACCAGCACGCCGGTGATGGCCGACCGCTCCTCCGAGAGACCACCGAGGTCCTCGGGCACGTTGAGCAGACTGAGCCCGAACTCGGTGGTCTGGGCCAGCACCTCTGCCGTGGTCGAGTCGGCAGCCTCGGCGGCCTCGGCACCCGGGCGCAGGACCTCGGAGGCGAACTCGTTGATGACGCCCACGATCATCTGCTGGTCCTCGGTGGGCGAGAGGTCGAAGACCCCGCTGTCGGCGGTGGTGTGCTGGCGGACGGGCTTGCCGGAGCCCTTGACGCGCTTGAAGGTGCGAGCCGCTGCTCCGGCGGCCTGGAAGCCGGTCCGGGTGCCGTGGTAGACGGCGCTCTCGGCCTGCTTGCGCAGTCCGAGCCGGTCGATCGCGGGCGAGCTGGCGATGCGGTTCAACACCGCGAGGCCGATGCCCATCGGGTCTTTGCGAGAGGCCACTGGTTCTCCTTGGGACGGTCGGTCGGACGTGGTGCCCGCCGGGTGCTCACCAAAGCGTAACTCGCAGTTGCACTTTGGCATACCGATGGTATCCGGAATCACGTGCGGCGGCCAGCACTTCCCGCGATCCCGTGTCGCGCCTCCGATACCGTGAGGTCGTCCCGTTCGCTCCGTCGTGAGGTCCCGCTGTGCCCGACCCGCAGTCCCGTCCCCTCCCTGAGGGCGGATCCGTCCGCCCGATCACCCGCTGGGGCACCCCGGTCATGCACCGCGAGCTGGCCGACGTGACCACGTTCGACGAGGACCTGCGGGTCCTCGTGCGCGACATGGTCGCCACCATGTACGCCGCCAACGGGGTCGGCCTCGCGGCGAACCAGGTCGGCGTCGACCTGAAGGTCTTCGTCTTCGACTGCCCCGACGAGGACAGCGAGCGGGTCACCGGCGTGGTCTGCAACCCCGTGCTCACCCTGCCGGCGCTCGGTGACCGGCGCCTCGACGACGACGACGAGGGGTGCCTGTCGCTGCCCGGCGCCTTCACCACCTGCGCGCGCCCCGATGCCGCCCACGTCAGTGGCTTCGACGAGCACGGTGAGCCCGTCGAGTTCACGGGCTCCGGCCTCCTGGCCCGCTGCCTGCAGCACGAGACCGACCACCTGTTCGGCACGGTTTTCGGCGACCGGGTCCCCGAACGGTCCCGGAAGAAGCTGTACAAGACGCACCGTGAGGTCGCCGAGGACTACCCCGACGACTGGCCCGTGACCGCCAGCCCCGCGGAGGCACGGCACCGCGAGGACGCCTGAGACGACAGAGGTGGTCGCCAGGCCTCGCTCCGCTCCCCAAGTGCTCGCCAGGGAGCGGAGCGACCGTGAGGGCGCAGCCCGAGGCGACAGACTCGCGAGGGGTTCGCCTCGCTGCGCTCACGCCCTCGTTCCTCGGACTGGCGAACACCGGTTTGCGTTCGCCATGGAGCGCAGCGACCGTGAGGGCACCGGTTGCGGTCGCCAGGGAGCGCAGCGACCGTGAGGGCGCAGCCCGAGGCGACCCGCGGCGTGGGGGTCAGTCCTCCTCGCGCAGCAACGGCGGTGTCGCGTTGCGCGGCCGGATGCCCAGCTTGTCGGCGTAGAAATCCCTCACGACGTCCATGTCGGCCCGCACGTCGTCACTGGCGTGGAAGGTCGGCCCGAATCCCATGGTGCGCGTCGGCGGGTCGAAGAACGCCAGGCTCACCGGCAGACCCGTCTCCCGCGAGAGCCGCAGGAAGCCGGACTTCCAGTGCGTCCCCCGTGAGCGGGTGCCCTCGGCGGCCACGACGAGCCGGAACGACTCCCCCGACCTGGCTTCGTCGACCAGCTCCCGCACGACGCCGGCCGGGTTCTCGCGGTCCAGCGGCACCCCTCCGAGGCCACGGATGACCCAGCCGAGCGGGCCGCGGAACAGCTGCTGCTTGACCAGCACCCGCGGATGCTCCCCGCCGTGCCACATGACCAGCAGCATGGTGATGAAGTCCCAGTTGGAGGTGTGCGGCGCGCCCACCAGGATCCCGGTGGGTGGAACCTCCCCGACCATCTCGTAGCGCATGACGCGCGTGATGGTCCTGGCCACGGCCCGACGGACCCGCCGCTGCTGACTCATGTGCGCAGACTAGGGCCCCGGAGCTGCCAGCAGGCCACCGCCACCGACGCCGCGACGTTCAGGGAGTCGATGTCCTCGGCCATCGGGATGGTGGCGCGGACCGGGCTCGCGCTCTCCCAGTGCCGGGTGAGGCCGTGCCCCTCCGACCCCACCACCAGCGCCAGGGGTCGATCCGTGTCGACCTCGTCGATCGGTACCGCTCCCTCACCCAGCGTCATCGCGACAGCCGTGAAGCCTGCGTCCGCGAGCAGCTCGGGGGTGGACGCCCAGTCGTCGACCCGCGCCCAGGGGAGACGGAACACCGCCCCCATCGACACCTTGATCGATCGGCGGTACAGCGGGTCGGCGCACCGCGGCGACAGCAGCACGGCGTCCCACCCCAGGGCGGCAGCGCTGCGGAAGATCGCCCCCACGTTGGTGTGGTCGACGAGGTCCTCCAGCACCACCACCCGCCGGGCGCCCGCCAGCACCGTGGCGGCCGGCCTTGCGGGCGGCCGCTCCAGCGCCGCGAGAGCTCCGCGATGCACGTGGAAGCCGGTGAGGTGCTCGATGACCGACTCCTCGAGCACGTAGCAGGGCGCGTCGGTGCCGTCGATGACGTCGCCGAGCCCGTCGATCCAACGCGGGGCCATCAGGAAGGACCGCGGCGCGTGTCCGGACTCCACCGCTCGGCGCACGACCTTCTCGCCCTCGGCGATGAACAGTCCCCGCTCGGTCTCCAGCCGCCGCCGCAGACTCACGTCCCTCAGCTCGGTGTAGTCGTGCAGCCGCGGGTCGGACGGGTCATCGAGTCGAACGATCTGGGCCACGCGGTTAGGTTAGGAGTCATGAGTCTCGAACGCCCCGTCACCCCCGATCCCTACCCCCTGCTGCCCGCCGCGGAGACCTTCACCGTCACCAGCGAGGACGTCACCGACGGCGCCCCCCTCAAGGACGACCAGGTCAACGCCCACGGCGACACGTCACCCCAGCTGAGCTGGTCCGGCGCCCCTGCCGGCACCCGCTCGTTCGTCGTCACCTGCTTCGATCCCGACGCCCCCATCGTGTCCGGGTTCTGGCACTGGGTCGCCGTGGACATCCCGGCGGACGTGACCTCGCTCGACACGGGGGCCGGCGCGTCGGACGACACGCTGCCCGGCGGTGCCTTCCACCTGCGCAACGACGGCGGAGGCGCCAACTTCATGGGCGCCGCTCCCCCGGCCGGCGACCAGGACCACCGCTACTTCTTCGTCGTGCACGCCGTCGGCGAGGAGACCCTGGGCGTCGACTCCACCGCCACGCCGGCCTACGCCGGGTTCAACCTGGCGTTCAAGACGCTCGGGCGCGCGATCATCCACGGCACCTACCGGCACTGAGCCGCCGCACCCCGCGGCGGAGCTACTCCGCCGTGGGGGGTGCCTTCGTCTCGGCGGCCCGCGCGGCCTCCAGCGCCTCCTCGACGGCTTCGCTGGTGTCGGTCGACTGCGCCAAGTCCGACGCCGAGATCTGCTCGTCGAGGTCGACGCGTCGCCTGCTGCCCCCACCGTCCACCGGCACCTTGCCGATGATCCCGCCCAGCTGACCCAACGACGCGGTCAGCTCGGCCGGGATGATCCAGGTCGAGGCGTTCTCGCCGTTCGCGATCTTCGGCAGGGTCTGCAGGTACTGGTAGTTGAGCAGCTTCTGGTCGGGGTTGCCGTCGTGGATGGCCTGGAACACCGTCTCGATGGCGCGACCCTCACCCTGGGCCTTGAGGATGGCGGACTGCCGCTCGCCCTCGGCCTCGAGGATCGCCGCCTGCTTCTGGCCCTCCGCGGTCAGGATCTGGGCCTGCTTCTGGCCCTCCGCGGTCAGGATCGCCGCCTGGCGCTCGCCCTCGGCGGTGAGGATGACGGCGCGCCGGTCACGCTCGGCCCGCATCTGCTTCTCCATCGCGTCGATGATGGTGGGCGGGGGGTCGATGCTCTTGAGCTCCACCCGGTTGACCTTGATGCCCCAGCGGCTCGTGGCGGCGTCGAGCTCGGCGCCCAGCGTGCGGTTGACCTGGTCGCGACCGGTCAGGGCGTGCTCGAGCGTCATGCCGCCGATGATGTTGCGCAGCGTCGTCATGGTCAGCTGGTGGATGGCCTCGATGTAGTTGACGATCTCGTAGGTCGCCGAGACGGGGTTGTTGACCGTGTAGTAGATCACCGTGTCGATCGAGACCGTCAGGTTGTCCTCGGTGATGACGTCCTGCGGCGGGAACGACAACACCTGCTCGCGCTGGTCGATCATGTACCGCAGACGGTCGAGGAACGGCAGGATCAGGTGCGGCCCGGAGTCCAGGGTCGTGCGGTACTTGCCGAGTCGCTCGACGATGCCGGCCCGCTGCTGCGGGACGATCTTGAACGACATCACGACCACGGCGATCGCCAGGATCAGCAGCAGGAAGGCGAAGATGGTGATGGCTGATGCGAACATCAGGCGTCCTTTCCGGCCACGATGGCGGTGGCCCCTTCGATGGAGACGACGGTGACCTCGGTCCCGACGTCCAGGGGTGTCGACACGACCGACCGGCGAGCCGTCCAGAGCTGGCCGTCGATGGTGACCCGGCCGGATCGGTCCGTCACGGGCTCGTCGACCACGCCGGTGCGCCCGACGAGGTTGTGGTGACCCACCGTAAGCGTGGGTCCGTCGTGCAGACGACGGGTGAACCGGGGCCGCACGAACATCAGCAGCAGCACGGACACGCCGCCGAAGACGATGAACGACAGCCAGACCGGGGCACCAAGGGCGGATGCCCCGGCCGCGACCAGCGCAGCGACCGCGAACATCAGCAGGACCAGCTCGAGGCTGGCCAGCTCGGCCAGCGCCAGGACCGTCGCGATCGCGATCCACACCACCCAGGTGTTGTCGTTGATCCAGTCGATCATGGTCCGACCTCCTCGCGAGCGGCGCGACGCCCGTACTGGGCCCTACGGGCAGCGTACCGACCGGAGTCGTAGGTGAGGTCCACGCGCGTGCCGAAGGTGCGGCCCAGGTTCTCGGCGGTCAGCGTCGACTCGAGCGGCCCGGCCGCGACCACGGAACCGGCCCGGAGCATCAGCACGTGGGTGAATCCCACCGGGATCTCCTCGACGTGGTGGGTGACCAGCACCAGGACCGGCGCCGAGCGGTCAGCGGCCAGGGTCTGCAGGCTCGCGAGCAGGTCCTCACGGGCACCGAGGTCGAGGCCGGCGGCGGGCTCGTCGAGCAGGAGCAGCTCCGGGTCGGTCATCAGAGCCCGGGCGATGAGGACCCGCTTCCGCTCGCCCTCAGACAGCGTGCCGAAGGTGCGGTCGGCCAGTCGGGCGACACCCATCTCGCCCATGATCTGGTCGGCCTGCCGCACGTCGAGATCGTCGTACTGCTCGTTCCAGCGGCCGAGGACGGCGTGGGCGGCCGAGAGGACCGCGTCCCGCACGGACTCCGTGGCAGGGATCTGGTCGGCGATCGTGGTGCTGGTGTGGCCGATGCGGGTCCGCAGCTCGAAGACGTCGACGCGACCGAGTCGCTCCCCGAGGATCGACGCCCGCCCCTTGGTGGGAAATCCGGACGCACCCAGGATCTGCAGGAGCGTCGTCTTGCCGGCGCCGTTGGGCCCGAGGACGATCCACCGTTCACCCTCGTGGACCGTCCAGTCGACGCGATCCAGCAGCGTGGTGTCGGAGCGCACGACGCTCACGTGGGACAGCTTGATCGCCGCCTTCATCGAACACACCTCCAGCGCCTGTGGTCGTGGTCCCAACCTATCGCGCTAGCCTCGTGCCGATGACCACCCACGTGCCGGTCGCCCGGCTCACCGCGCCGACCGTCCTCGTGACGCTGATCGGCCCCGACGCCAGCGGCGTCTCGACCCGCCTGTTCACCGAGCTGGGGGGCTTCGACCTCGAGGTGATCGACGTCGAGCAGCTGGTCGTGCGGGGACGACTGATCCTCAGCGTCCTGGTGACCGAGCCGGCCGACCTGGTCGGACTCGAGGCCGCGGTCCGCCGGGCCGGAGCCGATCTGGGCCTGGACGTCTCGGTCGAGCGCGGCAGCGGCGACAACCGGCCCCGTCGTGTCGGCCGCGCCCAGGTGGTGGTGCTCGGTCATCCCCTCCGGCCCGACGCGATGGCGGCGGTCACGGCGCAGATCCGGACCGACGGCGGCAACATCGACCGGATCGTCCGCATGGCGAGGTACCCCGTGACGGCCATCCGCATGGAGGTGTCCGGCGCCGACCCCGACGTCCTGCAGATGACCCTCGCGACCGTCGCGCACGAGCGAGGTGTCGACATCTCCGTGCAGGAGAACGGCATCCTGCGACACGCGCAGCGCCTCGTGGTGATGGATGTCGACTCGACCCTGATCCAGGGCGAGGTGATCGAGATGATCGCCGCCCACGCCGGGTGCGAGGAGGAGGTCGCGGCCGTCACCGAGTCGGCGATGCGCGGCGAGCTGGACTTCGCCGAGTCGCTGCACCAGCGGGTGGCCCTGCTGCGCGGTGTCGACGCGACCGCACTCGACGACGTCTACGCGTCGCTGCAGTACGCGCCGGGTGCCCGCACCATGATCCGCACCCTCAAACGGCTCGGCTACCGGTTCGCCCTGGTCAGCGGGGGGTTCACCCCGATCATCGAGCGGATCGCCGCCGAGCTGGGCATCGACTACTACGCCGCCAACGACCTCGAGGTGCAGGACGGGCGCCTGACCGGCCGGGTGCTCGGGCGGGTCGTCGACCGGGCCGGCAAGGCCGAGGCGTTGCGTGAGTTCGCCGCTGCCGCGCGGATCCCCGTCAAGAACACCGTCGCCATCGGGGACGGGGCCAACGACCTGGACATGCTGGCCGCCGCGGGGCTCGGCATCGCGTTCAACGCCAAGCCGCTGGTGCGCGACCAGGCCCGCACGTCGGTCAACGTGCCCTACCTCGACACGATCATCTACCTGCTCGGGGTGACCCGCGAGGAGGTCGAGGCCGCGGATGAGGCGGATGAGGCGGACCGCAGCGAGTGAAACGAGCGGAGCGTCCGACCACGTTGAACGTCACGCGGCGCAGCCGCCCCGGAGTGAAACGACGCGAGGTGGTTTCGAGGCTCGGGCGCTGAGCGCCCTCACACCTCAACCACCGGAGGGACGGCTCGGGCGCTGGGCGCCCTCGCACCTCAACCACCAGGCGCACGCGCCCTACTCGTCGTCCTCGAGGCGGAAGCCCAGCTTCATGGTGACCTGGTAGTGCGACACCGAGGTGTCGGTGATCTGCCCACGGATCCCCTCGACCTCGAACCAGTCCAGGTGCCTCAGGGTCTGGCCGGCCCGTTGGATGCCGTTCTCGATCGCCTCGGTGACGCCGACGGGTGAGGTGCCGACGATCTCGGTCACGCGGTAGGTGCGGTTGCTCATGCGACCATCATGCTCCCCGCGTAGGCTGAAGGGGTGAAGCCCACCCCGGTGAGACGCGAACAGGTTGCCCTGATCACCAACGCCCCGGAGCCGGCCAGCGCCGAGCAGGGGTCGAGGGAGAAGCGCTATGCCATCTCGATGGCGATCCGCACGATCTGCTTCGTCGGCGCGGTCGTGACCGAGGGATGGCTGCGCTGGACGCTGGTCGTCGGCGCCGTGGTCCTGCCCTACGTGTCGGTCGTGCTCGCCAACGCGGGCGTGCGCCGCACCACCGGCAAGGGCGACTCGTTCGTGCCGATGGAGGCCACCCCGATCGAGGCACCGGCGCCACGCGACGCCCTGTGAGCGCAGCACGGTGACCCTGTTCGACGACACGTCCGGCCCGGACGAGCTGATCTGCTCGTCCAAGGGCTGCACGGCTCCGGCCGCCCACGAGGTGCGGTGGAACAACCCGAAGCTGCACACCCCGGACCGGCGCAAGGTCTGGTTGGCCTGCGACGCGCACGAGCCGACGTTGCGCGGGTTCCTCGACGCCCGTGACTTCTACCGCGAGACCGTCAGTCTCTGACCGTCAACCGCCGATGGCCGACATCGGTCGGGTCGGCTGCAGGAAGCTGGGGTCGTCGATCCCGTGACCGGGAAGCTTGCCCGCCATCGCGGTGATCCAGGCCTGCGCGAGCTGCTCGTCGTCGGCGCCTCCGCGCATCGCGGCCCGCAGGTCGGACTCGTCCCGCGCGAACAGGCAGTTGCGGACCTGGCCGTCGGCGGTGAGCCGGACCCGGTTGCAGTCGCCGCAGAACGGACGCGTGACCGATCCGATGATGCCCACGGAGTGCGGGCCACCGTCGACCGAGAACAGCTCGGCCGGTGCCGAGCCCCGACCGTCCAGGGGCTGGAGGTCGAACTCCTTCGACAGCATCGCCAGGGTCTCGTCGGCGGTGACCATCGCCGCCCGGCTCCAGCCGTGCTGGGCGTCCAGCGGCATCTGCTCGATGAACCGCAGCGCGTAGTCGTTCTCCATGCACCAGCGCAGCAGGTCGGCAGCGCCGTGGTCGTTGACGTCACGCAGCAGCACGGCGTTGACCTTGACCGGCGACAGGCCCGCCTCGCGAGCGGCCTCCAGACCGGCCATGACGTCGTGCAGACGGTTGCGGCGGGTGATCTGTTCGAAGATGGCCGCGTCGATCGTGTCGAGGCTGATGTTGACGCGGTTGAGGCCGGCGTCGGCGAGCGCACGGGCGGTGTGCTTGAGTCCGAGGCCGTTGGACGTGATGGCCGTCCGCGGTCGGGAGGGCAGAGCGGCCGTCGCCGCGATGATCGACGGCAGGCTGCGGCGCAGCAGGGGCTCTCCGCCGGTGAACCGCACGTCGGTGACGCCCAGGCGCTCCACGGCGATGGCGATGAGGCGGTTCAGCTCGTCGTCGGTGAGCGTCTCCTCGGTCGGCATCCAGTCCAGACCCTCCGCGGGCATGCAGTACTGACACCGCAGGTTGCAGCGGTCGGTGAGGGAGACGCGAAGGTCCGTCGCGACGCGTCCGTGCAGGTCGACCAGGTGCATCTGTCGAGTCTACGGCCCGGGCCTCGCCCCCGCCGGGCATGTGTGGGTCGGACGACTACCGTAGGGGTGTGTACCGGTTCCTCCTGAGCGCCCGTTGGCTCGGTTTCGCGGTCTTCGTCATCGCCCTCGCTGGCGTCAGCATCCAGCTCGGGTTCTGGCAGTTCGGCAAGATGGACGACCGGGAGGCACGCACGGCAGCGATCCAGGAGTACTTCGCCGCCGATCCGGTCCCCCTCGACCAGGTCGCGCCCGCCGGCACGGGCGTGTCGCGCGCCGACGAGTGGCGACGCGTGACCGTGGAGGGCACCTACGACCCGATCCACGAGATCACGGTCAAGTTCGTCAGCCGGGACGGGCGTCCGGGTGTGGACGTGGTCACACCCCTGCTCCTCGACGACGGCACGGCCGTGCTCGTGAACCGCGGCTTCATGGTCACCCAGCGGACCAACACCCGCCCCGACGACGTGCCGCCGGCCGTGTCGGGGACCGTCAGGGCCACCGGATGGTTGCGGGTCGACAACGGGGCCGGGCCCAGCGCGACCAGCGTGGACGACGGGCAGGTCCGCGCGATCAGCTCGACCGGCCTGGCCGACCACGTCCCGTACGAGCTGCGCAGCGGGTACCTCAACCTGCAGGAGCAGTCACCGGAGCAGGTCGGCCTCGAGGCCGAGCCGCAGCCTGATCTCGGCTCCGGGCCGCACTTCTTCTACGGGCTCCAGTGGTGGTTCTTCGCCCTGCTGGCGCTCGTCGGCTACTTCTGGTTCGCGAGGATCGAGAAGCGCGACGGCCGGCCCGACCTCGAGCAGGTCGAGGCGGAGCGGGATCAGGCCAGCGCGACCAGATCCGCGTAGGTGTCGGACCACAGGTCCTCGTCGCCGTCGGGCAGCAGCAGGACCCGGTCGGGCTCCAGCGCCAGCACCGCACCCTCGTCGTGCGACACCAGCACGATCGCGCCCTCGTAGGTGCGGATGGCCCGCAGCACCTCCTCGCGGGAGGCAGGGTCGAGGTTGTTGGTGGGCTCGTCGAGCAGCAGCACGTTGGCGCTGGAGACGATCAGGCTCGCCAGGGCCAGGCGGGTCTTCTCGCCACCGGAGAGGACGCCGGCCGGCTTGGCGGTGTCGTCGCCGCTGAACAGGAAGGAGCCCAGCACGCTGCGCGCCTCGGTGTCGGTCAGCTGGGGAGCCGACATCTGCATGTTCTCCAGCACGGTGCGTGAGGTGTCGAGCGTCTCGTGCTCCTGCGCGAAGTAGCCGATCTTGAGGCCGTGACCGGGCTGGATCTCGCCCGTGTCGGGGGTGAGCGCACCGGCCAGCATGCGCAGCAGCGTGGTCTTGCCGGCGCCGTTGAGCCCCAGGATCACGACGCGGCTGCCCTTGTCGATCGCCAGGTCGACGTCGGTGAAGATCTCCAACGAGCCGTAGGACTTGCTGAGTCCCTCGGCCATGAGCGGGGTCTTGCCGCAGGGCGCGGGCTTCGGGAACTTGATGTGCGCGACCTTGTCGTTCGCGCGCTCGCCCTCGAGCCCGGACATCAGCTGCTCGGCCCGACGCAGCATCTGCTGGGCCGTGGCGGCCTTGGACGCCTTCGCGCGGAACTTGTTGGCCTGGGTCACCAGGTGGTCGGCCTTCTTCTCGGCCAGGGCACGCTCGCGCTTGCGCCGGTGCTCGTCGGCCTCGCGCTGCTTGAGGTACGACTTCCAGCCCATGTTGTAGATGTCGATCGTGGCGCGGTTGGCGTCGAGGTAGAGGACCTTGTTGACGGTCTCCTCGATCAGCTCCACGTCGTGGCTGATGATCACGATGCCGCCGGAGAACGCCTTGAGGAATCCCCTCAGCCACACGACGGAGTCGGCGTCGAGGTGGTTGGTGGGCTCGTCGAGCAGCAGCGTGTCGGCGTCGGAGAACAGGATCCGCGCCAGCTCGATCCGGCGGCGCTGACCGCCGGACAGGGTCGACAGCGGCTGGTCCATCACCCGGTCGGGGAGGCCCAGGCTCACCGCGATGGTGGTGGCCTCGGACTCGGCCGCGTACCCACCTCCGGCGGAGAAGGCCGCGTCGGCCCGGGTGTAGGCCTTCATGGCCTTCTCTGCGGTCGCCGGGTCCGGGGAGCCCATGTCGATCTCGGCCTTGCGCATCGCCGTGAGCGCCTCGTCGAGCCCGCGTGCACCCAGGATCCGGTCGCGCGCGGTGGTGGCGAGGTC